>PMLK01000032.1 GCA_003158875.1 Chloroflexota bacterium | reverse complement strand
CCGGGCGGGCCACTGCTTTACCTGGACCTGGGCCAATCGCCACTGAAGACTCTAGGCCTACCATCCGGGAGGGTCAAGGCTTTCTGCGTACCGTTCGGCGTACCATCGGCGGCCGAATCCGGAGAAATCGCCCTCAGGAGGGGCAGAAACGGCGCTCTTTGACCTAGGACGACGGCCGTGATCGCGGACCTAACCATGGCCAGCAGGATGAGCGCAGAGGCGTTCACGACGGACGTCGCCAGATCGCTGCGAGCGGCGAGTATTGCCCGATGCGCAGTGTCATCGGGCGGGTTCGCCTCTAATCGCCGCGATCCGCTCGGAGAAGCTCACCGGGACGGGCGGGGGCTTGTTACAACTTTCTCTACTGCATTTCAAGATCGGCGGCTTCGTCGGGCTCGAAGACCGCGGCCGCCTCTTCGGCTTTCCGCCAGGGCGACGCCAGGATTCCCAGCGCGGTTCGGTCTAAAGTATGTTGGCTCTGATGGAGGCTCCGCAAAGACGAGTTTGCCTCGCCCGGCAACGCTTCCTTCAACGGCGAGACAGATACAAGTGGGAGGGTGCCAAGGTTATGCGCAGACTGGCCGTGGTGGTGGTCGTGTTCGCAGTGTTGGGTTGTTCGACGAACGCAGGGCAATCACCGACGCCGCAATCCACGGCGCGGGTAGTGGCTTTGACGACACCTACGAGTGAGAGTTCTCTGACGCGGGCCCTAACCCCTTCACCTACTTCAGCGCCCAGCCCGACGTCAGATGTCGCTGCCTGCACCGGCACCGACGCAAACCGCGCCTACTTCATCCAGACCGCTGCTACCGTGCCTTTCAACTTCTACTGTGCGGTCTTTCCGACTGGCTGGCAGGTGAAGGGGACCCAGACCAACCAGGGAGTGACCGCCATCGTCTACTCCAACACCAGCGGATGGTTTGTCGAATTAGAAGAAGGCTGCAGCACCGCGGCCGAGTGCCTTACCGACATGCAGGACCCGATCGGATCGACTCGCTTCGGCGACATGACGGGAACGATCTACAGCATGAACCTAGGCTACGAGATCTGGAGCCAAAAGGGCGGGACGGGTTACGCCATGATGGCTTCGAGAGGCGGCATCTCCGACCCAAATAAGATCACGCAGGCACAGTTCAGCTCATGGGCCGCAGCCATCATTCAAGTCTCCAAAGCCTGAGGCAGGTGCGGCTGTGCAGCTCGCGCCCAAGAGGCAGCAGCCCAGCTCTGTGGACACCGATTTAGGCGGGCTTGCGCCAGCCGCCGGCGTGTGAGAAGGGCCTCGGACGATGACCCGAACAGTGGCGGTCCGAGTCTCCCGAGGAGCCAGCAGACCAGCCGCTTCTTCCGTTACTCCGCCCGGCGCCACGATCACGGCTGGCCCAAGTGGCTCCGTCGAACTACGCCACCTCGATCACCAGCCCGGCAGCCGGCGTGATCTCATACCTCAGTTGGAAAGCGTAGCCTCAAATCCTCTCGCCCCGACCATTCGAGTAGGTAGGCCCTCGGCGCCGCCGTTTCACGCTCGATTTCGACTCCCCCACGACCTCGGAATGCCTCTTGGCAACCTGCCCGTTCGAGGGTGATCCTGAGCCAACCGACCTGAACGTCCCAATTCGGCACGCCCGCCCCGTTTGCGACTGGCTCTGTCACAACTGTCACAAATGCCGTTTGCTTGGGCCTTGAGGGCTTGACCAGTGAGGTGCCACCGGACAGCAAGGAACGAAGAGCCGAGACGACGCGTCACGCTGTTGCGGTCTTTCTCGTGAGTCGCGATAGGTTTCGGATCAGGGCGGACGGCCGGTATGCCGGCCGCCGTTCTGGTGCTCCAACGCGCGTGGGCCTGCGGGCCACATCCATCCTGCCCGCGAGTCGTCCCCGCCCCGCTTCGACGCTGCGAGTTCGGCCATTTCCCCATTCATGCGCGCAGCAGGGGGATGAGTATCTCGTCGACGAGTTGTTCCTGCGTCGAACTTTCAGGGATGCTCCCGTGGAAAAGGGTGTCGGTGAACACCCGGGCGAACGCGACATCGACAACCAGTTCGGATCGATCTACGCGGATGGCGTCACCTCGCGCTTTGGCGCGCGAGCAGATGGTTCTGCCGACCTCGTGGCTGCGTTCCCGAACCTGGGAGTCGATCAGGTCGCGGAGTGTGGCATCGTCGCGGATCGCTTCCAGCAGCCCGATCAGAGAGGGCCCGGTCAGACCGGTCAGAGTTTCAGCGATCTCCCCGGCCGTGGCCAGTAGATCGCCGCGAAGCGACCCGGTGTTCGGGATCGACGGCGCGTCCCCCTGGGCGTGTCGGCGAAGAGCATCAGCGACGAGTTCCGCCTTGCCGGGCCACCGCCGATACATCGTCGCCTTCGACGCATGGGCGCGAGCGGCGATCGAGTCGACCGTGATCCGCTCGTAGCCCACTTCCCCGATTAGCTCAATCGCGGCATCGAGGATCGCTTGCTCGCGGGCGGCCCCTCGCCGCGGTGAACGATCCGCAACAACCGCCGCTCCAGCAGGTGAGATCTCTGCGATGTCTGATCTCCTGATGTCTGTACGAAACGGTACTGTACACTAACAGGAGTCGATTCAAGGAGAGCCACTTGTCAGAGAATATCGAATCCATCGCCCTCGCCATCCCCGACGCGCAACTCGCCGACCTCAAGAACAGGCTGAGCACCATCCGCTGGCCGGAAGGCGTGACAGTCTCCGACAGCAGTCAGGGGCCCACCCTCGGGAAACTCAAGGCGCTCACGGACTACTGGCGCGATGACTACGACTGGCGGAAAGTCGAGGCTGAGCTGAACGGGTGGGATCAGTTCCGCACGACGGTGGACGGTCTCGCCATCGACTTCCTGCACATCCGCTCCCCCGAACCCGATGCGTTGCCGCTGATCCTGACGCACGGCTGGCCCGGCTCAGTGCTGGAATTCCGCAAAGTCATCGGCCCGCTCAGCAACCCCGCCGCCTACGGAGTAGACCCGCGCCAGGCATTCCATCTCGTCATCCCGAACCTTCCCGGATTCGGGTTTTCCGCCAAACCTGCGGGGACCGGCTGGGACATCCCCCGGATCGCCCGGGCATGGATCGTGCTCATGGATCGTCTCGGCTACGAGCGATGGGGTGCACAGGGTGGCGATCTTGGATGCGCCGTCACCGACGAAATCGCGAAACTCAAGCCGGTCGGGTTTATCGGTTCACACCTGAACTTCGCCATGTTCGGGCCCACCCCGGACGAGATTGAGAACGCCACCCCCGAAGAACGCGAGGCGATGGCCGACGCGAAGGACTTCTGGGACAACCTCTCCGGCTACGCCAAAGAGCAACAGACCCGGCCGCAGACCATCGGATACTCCCTCGCCGACTCCGCCGTCGGGCTCGCAGCATGGATCTACGCCATGTTCCAGGACACCTGCGGAACCCGCGGTAACGCCGAAGGTTCCTTCACTCTCGACGAGATGCTCGACGACATCATGCTCTACTGGCTGCCGAACTCCGGCACCAGTGCCGCGCGCCTGTACTGGGAAATGAACCAGACCGGATGGAGATCCCCCGCAAGCATCGAGCACCCGATCGAAACTCCTGTCGGCTTCACGATGCCGCCGAAGGAGAACGTGCGGAAATCACGTCGCCAGCTCGAACGCCGCTACGCGAACGTCGTCTTCTTCAACGAACCAGAACAAGGAGGGCACTTCTTCGCCCTCGAACAACCTGACATCCTCGTCGAGGACGTGCGCGCCACGTTCGCCGGGCTGCGCTGACTAGATCGACTCACCGACGACGCCGTAGCTCAGCGGCCCCGCGGGTGTGCCTGCCCGCGCTCCCAGTTACGGGCGGCATCGCAGGACTCCCCCGCGCCGACCAAAGGCCTGATCCTGGATCTCAGATACGCTGCCCGTAGACACCGCGACACCGCACGGGCTTGACGATCCGGGGATGGCGAACTGGGTACGAGAAACCTCATCCCACGGCCGGTTCAGACCAGAGGCCTGCACCGACAAGCTCGCACGAAAGCCGAAGCGGGACATTCAGGTCGGTCGGTGCGGCTTGACTCCAGTAGCACCTCCAAGATGACGTTCCGCGACCACGATGCGGCATCAATCGCTGGCATCTCCGCCCGCGAACGGAGGCGGCCGGCGAATAGCCCAAGACCTGGCTTTCACGCTCAGACCGGCTGATGACGAACCCCCCCGCAGCCGCACCTAAGGGCTCAATCAATCGGCTGGTCGTGGATTCGAATCCCACACGGCCCCAACGCCCCGTCCGCTACGGCGCGACCCGATACAGCTTGACCAGGCTGCCGCCGACGACCAGCTCGCCGGTACGCAGACCCAGCTCGCGGTCGACGGGATGGGATCGGCCGGTGGGATCCAGCAGCATGGCTGGGTTCGCGGCGTCGAGGCTGGTGACGAGCCAGCCCGGACCGAGCCGCGCGATCAGAACGTGACGCGGACTGACGCGGGCATCGTCGACGACCACGTCCGCCGCGCGGTCGCGGCCCAGCGTCACGTGCTGGCCGGGCTGAACGGTATACGTCGTGGACTTGCCCGCGGTCTCAACGACGAGACTCCCCGGAGCGGTGGGGCTTGGTTGCGGGGCACGAGCGAGGAGCGATAGCTTCACCGGCCGACTATAGCGCTCGGGACGGGCGCCGGGGCACCGGGCAGCGAACGCCGGGCAGCGAACGCCGGGCAGCGAGCGCCGCCCCGACTCCCTACCGACCCGTGCCCATCAGCGCCAGAGCGGCCGTGGCCGTCGGTTCGTCGGTGATGAGCAAGTGCAGCAGCCCCGTCCGAGCGCCGGCCACGATCGTCTCCACTTTGCTGGCCCCGGCCGCGATGCCCACGACGCGGGGCACCGTCCTGAGCGTGTCCACCGGAATCGAGATCGTGCGGCGCTCCCAATCGTCATCCACGAACGAACCGTCGAGGCGGACGAGGTGCCCGGCCACGTCACCCACGGCGCCCTCGGCGCTGAGTCGGGCACGGCCGCTTTCGTCGAGGCGATCCATGACGGTGCCGTAACCCGGCGCGGATCGCGGCGCGCCGCTCATCCCTACGAGAGCCAACCGCAACTCCCCCCAGAAACGGGTCGTGGCGGTCACGGCGCTGTCGGCGAGGAGCGCCGCGGTCGTGGCTTCGTTGTCCAGCAAGCCGGGCGCGTGCAGCAACCGCACCGACGCCCCGATCCTCTCCGCCATGTGGCGGGCGATGTCGTTACTGTTCAAGTGAGGGTTGCTCGAGTCCCAACCGCCGACGAGCGGAACGACAACCGCGCCCGGCCGGGAGATAGAGGGCAGCGCTCCAACCAGCGATTCGACGGTGTAGCCGCCCGTCAGCCCGATCGCGCCTTCGCTCGGCAGCTCGTCCGCCAGTCGGGACGCCGCCGCCACACCGCACAGTCGAGCGGCCAGGGCAGGCGCCGTCTCCTGGCCCGGAGTCGCCCAGACCTCGACGCCCAGCGCATCGGCAAGGGCCCGTGCCACGGGCGTTGGCGCCGCGGGAGTTCCCTCGACGGAGATGCGCACCACGCCGCTCGATCGGGCCGCCGACAGCAGCCGCGACACCTTCGAGATGGAGAAGCCGGTCAGCGCGGCGATCTCCGGCTGGCCCACTTCGCGGACGTAGTAGAGCTGGGCCACGAGCCGCATCATCTCGCGCAGGCTGGTGGCTTCGGAGCCGCTTTCAGCTGGATCGACGGCCATCTTGCGGGCCCTTTCTTGACACCATCGCCGCCGCACGCGACCATACGCCTGCGTGGTGGCTGCAAACCATTGCGTGAGAATATTTGCAGATACGACTGTCACGGTCAAGCGGCAGTCGGACAGGCCAGATGGAGATCGAATGCGAGCGTTTCGGATCGTCATGGCAGGTCACGGCACGTTGTCGTCCGCCCTGCTGGCCTCGACCGAACTGATCTGCGGGCCGCTGGCCGACGTCGCCGCCGTGGATCTCGCGCCTGAAGACTCGCCCGATACGTACGCGGTGGCTCTGCGCGAAGCCATCGGCACGGACGGCCGCCGCGTCCTCGTTCTGGCGGATCTTCTCGGTGGTACGCCCTGCAACGTGGCTTCGGCGATTGCCCGCCGCTCCCCTCGCATCGTGTGCGTTTCCGGAGTAAACCTGGCCATGGCCATCGAAGCGGTCCTCTCCCAGGGCGACCTCGACGACGATCTGATCGAGCGGCTGATGGACACCGCAAGATCCGGCATCGTGGAATCGGAGCGCCACCGCGCCCGACGCGCCTCCTGACCGCGGTCCCGCATCCGTCCGATTCATGAGCCTCCGACTCGTCCGCATCGACGACCGCCTGATCCACGGCCAGGTCGTGACCGGCTGGCTGAGAGCGCTGGGGGCACGCCGCATCGTGATCGTCGACGACGCCACCGCTCGTGACGAGTTTCTGCGAGAAGTGCTGACCCTCGCGGCTCCCCAGGACGTGGCGGTGGAGGTGCTGGACGTGGCCGCCGGCGCCGCCCGCTGCCTGGAACTCGCCGCCGGCCCGGAGCCGGTGATGGTCCTGGCGAGGTCGCCGCGCACGGTGCTGGCAATGCGCCGGGCCGGCGTCCCGATCGACGTCGTAGACCTGGGCGGGATGGGCGCCGGCCCGGACCGCCAGAGGATCCACAAGACCATATCGATGAGTCCGGCCGAGGTCGCCGATGTCCGCCAGCTGGAGCAGCTAGGCACCCGAGTCGAAATCCAGATCGTCGTCGACGATCGACCCATTCCGTTCCCGTCGAGAGGTGAAGGATGACCAGGAAGTTCGTGGCCTTCGGTGGCTGCCTGACGCTCATGCTGCTGATTTCGGCGCTGCTGCCGGCCACCGTACTGGGCGCAAGCGGCGTGGCCGGATCGCACCTCGCCGCCGTCCCCGCCGACACCACCACTCCGGCGATCACCGTCAATGTCTGGCAGGCGGCCCTGATCGCCTTCGGCTACTTCCTGTCAAGCTCGCCGTGGCTCTTCGGGCTGGCCTTCTTCACCCTGTACCGGCCGCTCGTCGCCGGCCTGTTCGTCGGCCTGATTCTGGGCGACCCGGCCCAGGGCACCCTCATCGGCGCGGCCATCAACGTGCCGATCCTCGCCTTCGGCTCCTACGGCGGCACGTTCCCGCTTGACCCCGGGTTTGCGGGTTGGGTCGGCGTGACGCTGGCCCTCGCCGGCCACCTCGACCCGGCGACCGCGACCAGCATCGCCTTTGGACTCGGCCTCCTGGGGACGATCATCTTCTACAGCCGCATGGCGGTCGACTCGGTCTTTGCCCACTGGGTGGACGCTCGAGCCGAAAAGGCCGACATCCGCGGCGTGGCCCTGATGAACGTCGTGCCAGGCCAGATCTACCTGCTCATCGTCAGCTTCGTGCCGGTTTTCATCTTCGCCCTCAACGGTCCGGCTTACGTGCAGGACATCCTGAACTCGCTGCCGCTGTGGGTCGTCAGCGGCCTTGTCATCGCCGGCGGGATCCTGCCCGCCCTCGGGATCGCGCTGAACATGCGCTTCATCTTCCGCGGGGCCGTGGCCGCGTACTTCTTCCTGGGCTTCATTCTGATGACGACCACACACAACTCGATGTCGCTGGTGGTCGTGGCGGCGATCGGGCTCGCGCTTGCATACCTGCATCTCAACTTCATCCGGCCGGCAGCCGTCGCCACGCAAGCCACGCAAGCCGTGTCCGAGTCGCCCGAACCGGCGACCGCCACCGACGGCGCCACCGCCGCCTCGCCGGCCGCCGCAGTACCCGCCCGCCGCGTGACCCGCGGCGACCTCCTCAAGTCGTGGGTCCTGTGGACGTTCTTCGCCCACGCCAACTACAGCTACGAGCGGCTGCAGGGCACCGGCTTCGCCCACGCCATGACGCCGATCATCAGGCGCCTCTACACCACCGAGGACGACATCCGGGCCGCTCTCAAGCGACACGTGGTCTTCTTCAACACCGAGCCAAACTTCGGCAACGTAGTCCACGGCATGGTCATCGCCATGGAGGAACAGCGGGCCAACGGCGCCGCGATCGACGACGACGCCATCAACGCCGTCAAGTCCGGGCTCATGGGCCCGATGGCCGGCATCGGCGACACTCTCAGCCAGAACACCATCACGCCGATTCTGCTCGCCCTCGGCATCGGCATCGCTGGCGGGACGGCGGGCGGCACGACCGTACCGACTCTCTCTACGGCGACCGGCAATCCCCTCGGCCCGATCCTCTACATGATCGTCATCTCGATCGTGATCGTGTCCATTGGCTACGCGGCCTGGTTCGGCGGCTACTCGCGCGGCCGTACATTCGTCACCGAGATTCTCAAATCGGGCACCATCGACCGCGTTCTCGTAGGCGCCGGAGTGCTCGGCAACATGGTTCTCGGGGCGCTCGCGGCGACGTTCGTAGTGGTCAACCTCGCCCCGACGCTGACGATCGCCGGAGCCAGGATGAACCTCCAGGCCTCGGTCATCGACCCGATCTTTCCGGGCGCGCTCACCCTGGGGCTCGTTCTGCTGACATGGTGGCTGCTGCGCCGCCGGGTCAACCCGCTGGCGATCCTGGCGGCGTTTCTGGTGGTCGCGATGATCTCGGCATTCCCGTTCTTTGGGCCCGGCCAGAAGAACGCGTCCGACTACTCGTACGAAGCATGTACGTCGTCGCTGCTGCATCAGTACTCGCCCTGCGGCGCCCCACCCACCCCAACGCTCGCACCGACCGTCGCCCCGACCGGGGCACCGACGCCCGCACCGTGAGCCTGGTGGGCCGCCAATCGGGCCGTTACCGGCGGGTAGATGGCCCGATCGCGGGAGTTCGCTAACATTTGGGCGTGACTGAGTTCTACGACATCGACACCGCCAACGCCAAGCTCCCCGAAATCCGCGAGACCCTTCTCCGCCTCGCCGACCAGCGCGAGGAGGTCATTGCCGTTCGCAACCGGATCGTGGAGCTGAACGCCCCGGCCCTGGCCGCCGCGTCCGCCGGCTCGCCTCCCGCGCCCGGGCCGGAGGTCGACCGCGAGACCCAGATGCTCCGCTTGCGGATGCAGGGCCTGGTGGATCAAATGCAGGCCGCCGCACTCAAGCTCGACGGCTGGGGCATCCAGCTGCGGGACATCGCCACCGGCCTCATCGATTTCCCCGCGCTCGTCTCGGGGCGTCCGGTATGGCTATGCTGGCGCCTCGGCGAAGAGAGCGTCGGCTGGTGGCATGAGACCAGCGAAGGCTTCGACAGCCGCCGCAAGCTCGAGGACCTGTACTGACGGACGAGTCGACCCGCGCCAGCGACGCCGCCGATCCGGCCGACCGCGCGCCCGCCGCAGACCGGACAACCAATGCCGATCAGGCACCCAAGGCCGATCGAACCGGAACGACGGTTCTCCAGGGCGACCGCCGCAAGGCCTATCGACCGCTTCCGCTCGATGAACGACGCACCGCGCTGGATGAGGGCCTGGACGCCTTCGCCCGAGGCGATTTCTTCGAAGCTCACGAGTTGCTGGAGCCGGCCTGGATGGGCACCTCAGACCTGGCCGAACGCGCGTTGTATCAGGGCTTGATCAAGCTCGCGGCCGGATACGTCCACGCCGTCCGCGGCAATCCGATCGGGTTCGCGCGCAACTTGCAAGGAGCCCGTGATCACTTGCATACGTCTCTGCGTCTCAATGCCAGAGTGGCTACGGTCGCCGACATAGACTTGCCGGCGCTCCTGTCCGAGGTGGAGGCCCGACTCGCCGCCGTCCCCGAGGCTGCCGCGACCGCCGCCACGACAGGCGGGCTGTTGATAAATCTGCTGCCGGACCCGCCGAGGATCCGCTGAGCCAGCCCGCAATCCGGGACATCGCCGCGACGGCTGCGGTCGTCCCGGGCGCATCCGACCTACTCCTCGACCACCTCGACAGTCGCCGCTCCGCCCAGACGGAGCTTCATGACGGCCACCGCTTCCGGGTTCGAATCGACGAGCAGGAACCGCCGGCCCAGCTCCAGGGCCGCGGCTCCGGTCGTGCCGCTGCCCGCGAAGAAGTCCGCCACGATGCCACCGGCCGGACACGAGGCGGAGACGACGCGCCGCAGCACCGCGACCGGTTTCTGAGTCGGGTAACCGGTCCGCTCCGCGCCGCCGGGCGGCACGATGGTTTGCCACCACGTATCGGTCGGCAGCTTGCCTCGGGCCGCCTTCTCGGGCCCGACCAGACCCGGAGCCATGTACGGGATTCGCTCGACCGCCTCTGAGTCGAAGAAGTAGCGCTCCGGATCCTTGACGTACACCAGGATGTTGTCGTGCTTGGCCGGCCAGCGCGTCTTCGTTCGGGCGCCGTAGTCGTAGGCCCAGATCACCTCGTTGAGAAACGACTCGCGCCCGAAAATCGCGTCGCACAGCACCTTGGCGTAATGGACCTCGCGCGGATCGAGATGCAGGTACAGCGAGCCGCTCGGCCGGAGCACCCGCCGCATCTCCACCAGGCGTGGCTCGAGCATGTCGAGGTAGTCGTCGTGGACGTCGACGTAGCTCGAGGAACCGAGTTCGATCGTCCGGTATCGCCGCCCGCCGAACCCCGTTCGGTCGCCGCCTTCGGGATCGGCGACGGTTCGCAGCCGTCGCAGGGTCTGGCGCTTGCCGGTGTTGAAGGGCGGATCGATGTAGATGAGATCTATCGAGTCGTCGGGCAGCGAGCCGAGCACCGCCAGGTTGTCGGCCAGCACGATGCGGCCGACCGAACCGCCCAGGATGTCGACGTCGCCCATGGGTTGAGGTTATCAGGCCGCCGCTGACGGCGACCGCCCCACGCTCATGGACCGGGCACCATGTCGTTCGTGCGGCTGATCCTCGGTCGCTCGGGCGGCGGACGCAGCTGAACCGCCCTGGTTCTAGCATCGGGACATCCGGCCCTGTAACGTCGAGAACACTCGGGGCAGTGTGTCGGTGTCGGTGTCCAGCAGCAGGGGAACGAGAATTGACTACGAAGAAACAGGTCGACGATTTCCTGGCGTTGAAGCGAATCGCGGTGGTCGGCGTCTCGCGCGATCCGAAGGCCTTCGGCACGGCTCTCTGGCAGGAGTTCCGCCAGCGCCGCTACGACGCCATCCCGGTCAACAAGCTCGCCACCGAAATCGACGGTCAGCCGTGCTACGCCAGGGTCGGCGACATCAAGCCGGGCGTGGACGGCGTTCTGATCATGACGCCCAGCTCTCAGACGGACGATATCGTTCGCGACTGCGCCGAGGCCGGCGTCAAACACGTCTGGATGTACGGCGGGATGGCTCCGGGCGCGGCCACCAAGACGGCCGTCGCGTTCTGCGAAGACAAGGGCATCAGCGTCGTCGCCGGACTCTGCCCCTACATGTTCCTGCCGGGCACGCCGTCATTCCACGCTCCCCATAGGGTCTGGAAGAAGCTGACCGGCAGTTATCCGAAGTGAGCCGAAACCGAAGCGGGGCCGACGGCGCGACCGACGGCGTGGCGGAGGGCGTCGCGGGCCCTAAGAAGGCGATCGTCGTGTATCGAAGCCACTCCGGCGTGACGCGTCGCTACGGTGAAGCGATCGCCGCCTTTGCGAGCGACATAGGCGTGGCTGCTCGCGTCGTCTCCGTCGGCGAGTGCGACATGGTAGACCTTGCCGGCGCCGACTACCTGTTGCTCGGCTGCTGGACCAGTGGCCTGTTCGTCATCGCCCAGCACCCGGATGAACCGTGGCTGGCCTTCGTCCGCGATATGCCGGAGCTCTCGGCCGGGGCGCCCAGGATCGGGCTCTTCACAACCTACAAGCTGCGGACCGGCAGCCAATTCTCGAAGATGCGGGCCGCTCTGGCCGGCAAGGCCGCGGCCCCGGTGCTCGAGCTTCAGTCGCGAGACGGCTCGCTCTCGGCGCCCGACCGGTCCGCCCTTGAGCGGTTCCTGGCTTAGACCGCGCTTAGGCCGTGGCGGCGAGCGTGGCTTCGGGCGCCACGCGCGACGGAGCCCGAAGCTGCACCGCTCGACGCCCGAGCGGATGAGTGGCCGGTTCTTGGAGCGTGGCGGGCAGGAACCGGGCAGTCAGTCGATGGAGCAGCGGCCCGAAGAACCAGCCCGCTACAACGATCCCCATGGCCATCTGCGGCCCGGGCCACTTGCCCACCGTGAGGCCGAGCGTCAGCCAGAACCACTGGCCTCGCAGGCGCAGCAACTCCGGGATCATGAACACAAAACCGTGATTCCAGAGCGACGGCGACGCCACGACGGACGCCGTTCCGAGTCTGGACAGACCCTTGCGGCCTCGGGGGATCAGGGCGACCGCCACCACGGCCACCGCGAGCGGCACGAAGGCCAGAGTCGGAAGCCAGCGGCCCAATCCCGAGCCGTACAGGCCGGACAGCAACTGCTGCGACTCCTGGTACGCAACCATGGCCTTGACCCAGTCCAGCCACGAACCGATCCCCGTCAGAGGCAGCGTGATCGCCACGACGGCTGCCACGAATACGAAGCTGGCGGCGATGCTGCGCCAGGCACGCTGCCGCACCAGCCACAGCCACAAGATCCCGTTCTGCGGTTTGAGGAGCGGCCCCAGACCCAGGACGCCGCCGATGCGCGGGGCCAGGGCGAGCAGGACGATCGACGGGATGACCACGTTCCCGACGAACAATCCCTGCTCGATGGGCGGCCAGGCCAGGGCGACGAGCGCCCAACCCCATGACAGGCCAAAGCTGCGCAGGACCAGAACGATGATCGCGACTGACATCACCACCCATGCCGAGGCCACGAGCCAGTACGGCAGCACCGACAGCAGACCGAAGAACGGCAGAGTCGGCGGAGCGTAAAGAAATGGAAGATGGCCACCCGCCGCCGGGTATTGGTGGATAGCCTGGAGGGTATACGGCTGCCGGCCGGCGACGAACTCCGCACCGGCGTTGACGTAGAGATTGAAGTCGCGCAGCGGGTCCGAGGTAGAGAACTGCCAGTCCGTCACCAGCGAGCAGGCCAGTACCTCAATCGCCATCGCTTGCGTCGAGGTAATGCGGCGATAGACCGCCAGGATGGCGGCCGCGCCGATCGCCACTAGGGCCGTCCAGAACGCCAACCCGAGTCCGTTGGGGTTGGTCCCCCAATACTGCGAGACGCCGTAGACGGCCAGCGCCAGCGGCCCCAGAGCCGTGCGCGTCATCCCGCGCCAATCGTTCCGAATCAACCGCAATGTCGCCCTTTCAAGTCCATTTCCATGTCGTGGCAGGCCGGGCTAGCCCGACCCGTGTGACGGCCACGAACGATCGCCGCAGACCTACTCCAGGGCGCTGCCTCGCTGCAGAACGAGTGCCGCCAGGCCGATCAGCTCCGACTTCGCCTGCGTGGCGGACGGCACGTAAATGTCGAAAGTCAGCTGGCCGCTGCGGACGACGATCACCGCCATCGCACCGGCCGCGTTCAAATTGACGCCTGCCTGATCTGCGCCGTGCAGATCCGACGCCGATAGTTCCGTGAGCGTGCCGGTCTCGCCCTCGATTGTCTGGTAAGTGCCGACCGGGTCGCCGGTGAAGGCCTCGAACTCGATACCGCCCGTCGCTCCAGACTTTCCCGAATACACGCAGTAGTAACCGCCGGCTTCATCGCTGCTGACCTTGGGCGTGCCGGCACCCATGACGCCCGCTTCGGAGAAGTCGCCGGCGCCGAGCATTTCACACAGTTGGCCGCCGCGCGCCACCGGACCGCCGGTTGCGGACGAGGACATCCGCGCGACGGTCGGAGTGGCGGCCGGACTCTTCGACGCCCGGGGCGTGGCCGCGGGGCGGGTCGTGGCCGCAGCGACGACGTGCGTCCTCCGCGCCGCCGGACTGGGCGACGGCTCGGTGGCGGCCGTGCAGGCACTAGCCAGCACCACTACCGACGCCGCCAGAAAACCCGCTATCAGGCGCCGATTCACGACCATGCCGACTCTCCCGCGTTGGCCCGGAGACATCCGGGCGACAGCGGCAAGCTTACCCGAGTCAGGCGAGCCGGCCGTGAAGCCGGATCGGCAAAGCCGCCCGAAGCGTCGGCAACGCCGCGAGTCTAGCGAGGCGTCGTCTTCAGCAGCCCGAAAACCGCCCCTTGTGGATCGCCGACGATCGCGAAGCGGCCGCCGGGAAAGTTGAGGGGCGGTAGCATCTCGTGCGCTCCACCGGCCAGGGCTCGCTCGAACGAGGCATCGACGTCGTCGACGGCGAAGTAGACCATCCAGTAGCTGGGCATCTCAGCCGGAACCATTGGGTTCATCTCCATGGCGCCGGCTACGGCCTGGCCGTCGATCATGAATTCGATGTAGTCCGGCTGGCCGTCGCCCATCGGCGTGATACGTGTCTGCCAGCCGAAGGCTCTGGTGTAGAAGTCAACCGCCTTGTCCGCGCCGCGGGCGTTCAGTTCGGCCCAGCCGAACGTGCCCGGACCGCCGGCCGCGAATCCGCCCATGGCGTTGGGTTGCCACGCCGACACGAACGCACCCGCCGGATCCCGCAAGACGGCCATGCTGCCCATGGCGCCGACCTGCATCGGCGGGGCCACGACCGTACCGCCGGCCGACTCCACGACGGCCATCATCGCGGCGATGTCGCCGGTGCCGATGTAGACCGACCACGCGGTTGGAGCATCGGGCGACATCTTGGGCCCGATTCCGGCCACAGCCTTGTCGCCGACTTTCGCCTGCGCGTACCCGCCGTACTGGGGGTCCGGATCGACTGCTATCTCCCAGCCGAACAGATTCGCGTAGAAGGCCCGCGAGGCGGCGGCGTCCGGCGACGCGAGATCGACCCAGACCGGTTTGTATATCGAGTCGGCCATTTGGATCCCCTTTGATCGTCGTCTGTTGGCATGGGCGGCACCGACTGCGCCGGGACTGCGCCGGGACTGCGCCGGGACTGCATTCTGCCAGCAACCGATCGGCCTGTCGGCGGTCGTTCCGGCCCGTGCGGCAACCGCGTAGCAGGATCCTCGCGGTCTCTGCAGTGCTCGCCTCACCGGACGCGCTATTCTGGCAGCGGCATAGCAACTCCCCGGGGGAACCGCATGACCGCTGACGAAATCGACCTCGTCGAGGAGATCCTCGGACCGGCGATCGCGAACGAGTGGGTTCCGCCGGCCGCGGTCAACCCGGCGCCGCAGCCCAGCGGCTGGGACACAATTCCATTCGGTGGCGCGGACCAGTACGTGGGATCTGGGTCCGGGCCGTCGGTCCGTCGAGAGCGGACCGTCCACAACCCGTTTGCCGGCCTAGGTCGCCTCGGCCGCATCCGGATCCGCCGCGTGCCTCTGTCTCGATCGCACGTCGCCGTCGCCTTCGTCGTGGGAGCCATCGCGACGGCCATTCTCATGGGCGCCGCCGCTGCTGCCGTCTTCGATTCCTATTCCGGGAAGGTCCTGCCGGGCGTCAAGGTGGGTTCGGTCGACATCTCGGGGATGACCCGCGATCAGGTCATGGCGCTGGTGAAGACTCAATACCACGACCTGGAGCGCGGTCAGGCGACCGTGACCACACCGAACGGCATCGCCACCGTCACGTATTCCCAGGCCGGGCGCGCACCGGATGCCGAGGCTATGGCCGACGAAGCGATGGCTGTGGGTCGTTCCGGCAACCCCATCCTGGACACGGTCGCGATGGTTCGGACTGCGGCGGCCGGGCGGGAACTGCCCGTCGTCGTTCGCGTGGACCCCGGGGCCATCGCGACGCGGCTGCGCCAACTCGTCGGGACCTCCGACATTCCGGCCCGTGACGCGAAGGTCACCGTAGAGGGAACGTCCTTCGTGCCATGGATGTCGACGGACGGAGTCGGCATCGACGAGACGGCCCTGGCTGGATCCCTGATCGACCAGCTGACCCAGTCCAACGCCCCGGATGACATCCGCATCTCGGGCGGGACCGTGATCCTCGAGCCGGACATCACCAGCCAGGACGCCGACGCCGCGATCGTCGCCGCGGGCCGGATGATCGCCGACACGAAGCTGAGTTGGACCGCGACGACTTCGTCCGACGCGGGCCAGGCTTCGATCGCCGCCGGCACGTCAACGCTGAGCGCCGACACGATTCGCGGCCTGATCGTCTTCGGAACTCTGATGGACGGCAGCTACGGTCCGTCGATCGATCCCACGAAGCTCCGGACAGTCTTGACGACCATGTTCCACAAGGTCGGCACGCCCGCGGTCGAGCCGTCGGTGGTGTACGACAGCAGTGGCAAGCCCTCCGCCCTGAGCGGCGGCAAGAGTGGCATGGGCATCGAAATCGACGGCGCCTCCAGGGACATCGAGAAATACCTCGGCGACGTCGCCCGCGGCGGCTTCCCCTCCGAGGTGCTCCTGCCTACGGCTCCGGTGGCACCCCAACTCACCCTGAGCAGTCTCACCGGAATGGTCATCATCGGCGAGGGCCAGGGCAAGTGGACCACCACGTTCTACCCGGACATCAGCAACGGCAATGGCGCCAACATCAGAACCCCGGCCAAGCTGCTGAACGGCCAGGTCGTGGCTCCCGGCCAGCAGTTCAGCTTCCTCGCGGCCGTGTCGCCGATAGATCTGAGCCACGGCTACGCCATGGGTGGAGTGATCGTCCACGGCAAGAGCGATCACACCGGCGCCATCGGGGGCGGCATCTGCTCCGCCTCTACAACGATGTTCAATGCGGCCGCTCGCGCCGGCCTCGAGATCGACGAGCGCCACGCCCACTCGTACTACATCACCCGCTATCCCGTGGGGCTCGACGCCACCGTCTTCGAGAGCGGCGGCGAAACCATGGACCTCAAGTGGACCAACGACACGTCCAACCCGATCGTCATCCGCGCCAGAACCACCAAGGGCTCCAAGAGCACGATCACCGTGGAACTCTGGAGCCTGCCGCTCGACCGCATTGCGACGTTCAGCCCGGAATACAAAGCCAATGTGATCAAGGCCACCGACCACACTCAATACACAACGACGCTGGCGGTCGGCCAGAAGAACCGGGCCGAGTACCCCACCGACGGCTTCGACACCTCGCGCACCAGGACGGTGACGGACTCGGCCGGCGACGTCATCCACAAAGACACCTGGACGTCGCACTACATCAAGGTCGACGGGCTCCTGCAGATAGGCGTCGCGGCCAAGAAGTCGTCAGCTTCCGGGACGCCGGCACCCAGCCCGGCCGATGCGGACACGGCGGCGATCGTGGAGACCCGAACTCGACTCGATCCTTAGCGCGGACGGCAAACGGGTCCCCTCCCGCGGGGCCGCAGCTAGCTCTTCGGTAGACGGGCAGCCTTGGGCCTCGAGCTGCCGGAGGAAGCGGCTCGAACAGTCTGCGGGTGGCGATACTCCTGGAGCCTCTTGAGCATCAGAGTCTCCACCTGATCGACCGGCAGGATGTTGGTGGTCGCGAGAGTGATGCTGTCCTTCGCCAGACGCATCACCAGTCGATCGAAAGCCGACAGCTCGTGCCGCTCTTCATAGTCTTCGGGATCGCTGAAAAAGACGCGCAGCGCACCTGGCGATCCGCCGCGAGCCCCCGGATCGCTGATCGTCTCGACTTCGTTCCACATGACCGGACCGTGGCCAAAGGTGAAATCGAACCCTTCCCGGCCCACCACTACCAGAAGCGGATCCCTGAACATCCTGACGTTGATGATGAACGCTCGGAGACCCCAGACGGCGATGACGATCGAGCCGGCGATCTCCGCCAGTCCGAGAAAGTACCCAGGCGTCGTGACTCCGAGGAGATCGACCGAGTTGGTGCTGGCGTCCGCGATGCCGAGCAGAATGCCGATGGCGGCGACGACGAAGTAGGCCGTATCGAATAGTGCGTTGCGCAGGGCTCGCGTGGGATCGATGAATATCGACACGGACGGCCCGAGGAGCGGGTCGTCGACGGGAGTCGACACGAGCTCGCGTTTGGATGCCAACGGGTTCTCCTTTTTGTAGCAACCGCGGTCCACGTGGGTGGCGTCCACATGATGACAGCCACCACGATCCGCGTCGCGGGCTCCGGCTCTCGGCCGCCGACTCGCTAGTCCAGGCCGTGGGTCGGCTTGGGCTCGCCCTGGTAGGTGGCGACGGTGTTCCGGCCGGACCGCTTGGACCGATACAAGGCCACGTCCGCGTCCGAGACGCAGTCCACCGCCATGGTGGCGGCTGGATCCATCGCCGCCACGCCGGCGCTCACAGTGACGACGCCCCAGGGCTGGTTCCCGGCGTGGGGCAATCCGAGCGTCGTAACTCCGCAGGCGATCCGAGCCGCAACCTGCGCTCCGACCTCCAGCTTGGTGCCCTTGAGCAGCACCAGGAACTCCTCGCCACCATATCGGTAGAGGCGGTCTCCCGGCCTTATCTCGTGCTGGATTCGGTCGGCGACCATCCTGAGGGCGTCGTCGCCAGCAGCGTGGCCGTACTCGTCGTTGTAGGCCTTGAAATGATCGATGTCGAGCATGATTACTGCGGCCGGCTGCCGCGAGACCGAGAGCTCCTCCCGCGCCTGCTCCAGGTCCGTATTCATCGCCAGGCGATTCAGGGTCCCGGTGAGGGCATCGTGATTGGCGGCAATTTCAAGGTCGCCGGCTGCGATCTCGAGCCGCTTGCGTTCCTTCGACAGAGTCGCAACGAGCCCTTGCAGGCTCGACGACTCGGCGTTGAACGTGGCCACGACCACGCCTTTGTCGACGGCCCGGTTCAGATACGGAACCAGGTCCGAGTCGTAGTTGATAGCCGCCAGCGCGTCGTAGCCCTGTTCCACCAGAGCGTCGACGGCCGGGCCACGCACCGAGACGTCGAAACCTCCGGAGCCCTCCGGGACGATCCAGTCGACCGTGGCGTTATAGCTCGCCAGCTCGTCGGCCGCGGCCTTGACGCCGTTGCGGACGTCCGGCCAGAACGGATTGTCATCGAGCCCGAGCATCGCAATCCGAATGGGGCGGCTCGACGGCCCAAGGGGACGTGGCCGTCGAGCCGCTATCGAGGCCGGCTCCTCGCCGCCTTCGTACGGTCGCCAGAACTGCTCGTAGTTGTCGGGGGTGATCAGGTCGGACGTCGTGGTCAGGCGCGGCTCCGACGGTTTCCAGCCGTGGGCCACCGCGTTGAATAGATGGATTGCGGTGTCGTGGCCCTGCCCGAACGGATCCTGCGTGACGGTCGCCGATATCTGTCCGGCCTTTATGCCGGCCATGGTCCCCTCGCAGGTATCGTGGCAAATGACGACCGTACGGCCGGCAAGTTCTGTTCCGGTCAGCGCCCCGATCGCACCCAGGACTCCGGTGCCCTCGCTGCAGTAGACACCCGCCAGCTGGGGGTGAGTCTTGATGTACGCCTTGACCTTTTCCTTGGTCTTGGCCGTGTCGAGGCGGCTCTCGAGGACGCCGATCACCTGGATCTTGGGGAACCGCTCGTGCAACGTGTTTTCGAAGCCGCGGCGCCTCAGTTCGACGCCGGCGTGGCGGAAGCTGGTCGAGAGCAGCAGGACCTCACCGCCATCCGGCAGCTTGCTCCCCATCGCTTCCGCGGATGAGCAGCCGAGCAAGTAGTCGTCGCCGCCAACGTAGAAGAGGCGCCGGCAGGGCACCTCGGACGCTGCGCGGAACTGTCGGGCGCCGACCTCGAGGCGGTCGATCGTGCCGTTGAGCGCCTCAGCCACGCGACGCAAGTGCGGATCGGCGGGCAGCGGGATCCGCGTCGCGTGGACTTCGATCGTGCGCGGCTTCTCGCCCTGGGCCAGGTTGGCGAATTCGTCGACCAGGGCCAGGACGTCTCGCGCTGCGAGCATCTCCAGTGAGGTCGCCATGCGGATGAGCGGCGTCGCGGCGCGTCGCTTCTCGACCGTCCGGCCGACGGCAAGGCCGACGGCCAAAGCCGACGATACGGCCACGACCAGAGTTGCACCAGCCGCGCGGCCGCCCAGGAGGAGCAAGATCCCGGCGGCGCAGCCGCCCACGAGAATCAGGAACGTCACAGGCAGCCAGCTGGTTGCCGCGAGAGTAGCCCGGACGCCGTGGCTCTTCGTTCGCAGGCGCGCGCTCAAGACCAGGCTGTCAGCCTTGTCTTCGACCGCTCCGGCGACGAATTGAGGTCCGGGCATCCCGGCCCTATGAGCCCTCAGCATTCCCATTTCTCCCGCCGCAAGATGGCGCCCTGTTCGCGGCGATTGACTGTGCCCACCGAGCGCCGAGCACACGGCGCGCCCTTTACGGCAATCTCAAACCTACCCGCTGTGGGTATCGGCGTCCGAGCCAGCCTAGTTAGGCCTCGAGACGTTTGGAATAGGTATTTAGGCGAAGGACCTACGTGAATTGAACCTGGCAGATCCACCACGGAAACGCGGTATTCCACGCGACAAGCTAGGATGCAAGCCTCGTTATGCATAGGAGCGCAGGCCAGTGTCGCTGATCAAATTCGAGGTCCGCGATGACGTGGCCTGGATCACGCTGGCCAGTCCTCCAGTCAACGCCCTGAGCACGGCCCTGATGGACGAGTTGTCGGGCGCGCTAACTCAACATCGGCCCCCCGATATTCGCGTGGCAGTGTTGCGGGCCGAGCGTGGTAGCAGGGTTTTTTCGGCCGGCCACGACGTGCGCGAGTTGCCCACGAACGGCCGCGACCCACTCACCTACAACGACCCGCTGCGAACCCTGGTCCGCAACGTAGAGACGTACCCGGCTCCGGTAGTGGCCATGGTTGAGGGGTCGGTCTGGGGCGGCGCATGCGAGCTGGTGCTGTCCTGCGATCTGGTCATCGCCGGCGACACGACCACTTTCGCCCTGACGCCTGCCCGCCTCGGCGTTCCGTACAACCTCTCCGGGACGTTGAACCTGCTCAAGGTCGCAGACATGCACTTCATCAAGGAGATGCTGTTCGCCGCCCGGCCGGTGTCCGCGACGCGACTCGAGATGTGCGGCGTCATCAATGCCGTCGTGCCATCGGACAAGCTCGAAGGTGTGACCGCCGCCCTCGCGGCCGATATCGCCTCCGCTTCGCCGCTCGTCCACCGGATCATGAAGGAAGAGCTCCGGGTTCTCTCGAACGCTCATCCGCTCACCCCGGAGGCATACGAACGCATCCAGTCGCTCCGCCGCGAGGTCTACGACAGTGAGGACTACCAGGAAGGCATCAAGGCTTTCCTGGAGAAGCGCCGGCCCGAGTTCCACGGCAGCTAGCTCAAACGAAGACGGCCGGCATGGTTGCCGACCGTCCTGCGGTCCTCTCGTGCGCTTTGTGGGTTAACCACAACTGCGCCGGGGGCCAGCGGGTCTGGTCCTCGGCGCAGCCGGGGTGAGCTAGCTTCTAAGCAGAGTCAGGATGCTCTGCGGAGCAGAGTTGGCCTGAGCAAGAATGCTCGTGCCGGCCTGCTGCAGGATCTGGGTCTTGGTGAAGTTGACCATCTCGGCCGCGACGTCGAGATCCTTGATACGGGACTCGGACGCGTTGAGGTTTTCCGACGCCACGCTGATGCTGGCGACGGTGTGCGTCAGGCGGTTCTCGACGGCGCCGAACCCACCACGAATGTTCGAGACGTAGGCGATGGCGTTGTCGGTTGCCGTGATGAGCGCACCGGCGGTGGCGCTGTTGAGGCCTGCGGTGAAGTTCGTCACCGCGGTGTCGAAGCCGGTGTAGGCGGCAGTCTGGGCGTTGGCGAAACCGGCCTGGAGAGTGTCGCCTTCATTGGCGCCGATCTGGAACGTGGCGCCGGTGCTGCCGCCCGTGGTCACGGTCAAGCCGGCGAGGTCTGTCGACAGGTTGGCTGCCGTCTTGGCCGCGCCTCCGACGACGGTGAGTTTGACGCCAAGGGTTCCGAAGTTGATGGTCTCGGTGCCGGTGGCGCCGATGTTGGTGAGGCTGACCTGCTGGCTGTTGCCGAGGCCGTCGGACAGAGTCAGCGTTCCTGCGCCACCCGCGCTCGAGAGCGTATATGTGGTGCTGGCCTTGGCGCCGGAGACGTCGACGCCCGAGAGGGTCGCCGCGACGCCGGTCGCGAGTGCCGTACCGACGGCAGCGGTGCCGCCGCTCTGGGAGACGGCCATCACGCCGGTCAGGAGGTACTGGCCGTTGAACGTCGTCTTCTGGGCGATGCGGTTGATTTCCGCCTGGAGGTTCGTGATTTCGGCGTTGATACTGGAGGCGTCGGCGGTGCCGACGGTGCTGTTGCCTGCTTGGACGGCCAGTTCTCGGATGCGCTGGAGCATCGAGTGGACTTCGTTCAAAGCGCCTTCTGCGGTCTGCACCATCGAGATGCCGTCCTGGGCATTTCGCTGGGCCTGGTTGAGTCCGGTGACCTGAGCTTCCAGCTTCTCGCTGATGCCCAGTCCGGCTGCGTCGTCGGCGGCGCGGTTGATGCGCAGACCGCTCGACAGCTTCTCGACGCTGCTCGCGAACTTGTCGGATGTCGCCGTCAAGTTTCGCTGTGCGTTCAATGCCTCGATGTTGGTGTTGATTCGCATGCTCACGGGATTAGGCCTCCTAAGCCTTACGTCCAGTGCGGTGTCCTTACCGCACGGTCGATTGCTCGACTCCGGGGTCGTCGGCGTGGGGTTGGGTGCCTGGAGCCTTCGCGGACCCTCACAGGGTCGTATTTGAGCGCCGCGGATGCGTTTACGGCTTATCCCCTAGGGGATGCCCGCGAGCCTCGGCCCGCGGGTAAGCTGGCGTCGTTGCAATGACTTGCGGGAGGGTCCAGCCCTGAGCTCCAAAGCGCCGCTCCACCCAGACAAGCCCGACGTTCCCGACGCAATCCTCCCGGCTATGTTCGACGGCCGGCTGGACCGCCTCCACCTCGAAGGGGCGTCGCTGAGTCGGGTTGACCTCTCGAACCAGATCGCTTCGGACATTGGACTCGAGCAGTGTCGGCTCGACCGCGTCGATCTCACCGGAGCCAGGCTTTCGGGAACGCTGTTGCAGGATACGGTGGTCTCCGCCGGGAGCTGGGCCAATGTTCGGACCCAGGGCCTGCGACTCAAGCGCGTCGCCTTCACTGGGGTCCGCATTACCGGCGCGGATCTCTCGGCTTCGGCGCTCGAGGACGTGCTGTTCCGCGACTGTCGCATCGACCTGGCATCGTTACGTCTGGCCAAACTGATGCGGGTCCGCTTCGAAAGCTGCCGCATGGACGAAATCGACTTTGGCGGCGCCCAGCTGTCGTCGGTGGACTTCGCCGGCTGCGCCTTGATCCGGGCCTTGTGGACCGAGGCAACTCTGACCCGCTGCGAGATGCGCGACTCAGACATATCCGGGGCACGCAATCCGGAGCGCTTGCGGGGCGTCCGAATGCCGTGGCTGGATGTTCTCGCCGCCGCGGCCGAACTGGCAGCCGCCGTCGGAGTGGAAATCGTCGACTAGGGAGCGATGTCCCAGCCGCGCCGAGCCGACCTGCTAGCGGAGCAGAGTGAGGATGCT
>PMLK01000123.1 GCA_003158875.1 Chloroflexota bacterium | reverse complement strand
TTTCGCTGGGCCTGGTTGAGACCCGTGACCTGGGCGTTCAGCTTCTCGCTGATGCCCAGTCCGGCCGCGTCGTCCGCGGCGCGGTTGATGCGCAGACCGCTCGACAGCTTCTCGACGCTGCTGGCGTACTTGTCCGCCGTCGCGCTGAGGTTTCGCTGTGCGTTGAGGGCCTCGATGTTGGTGTTGATCCGCATACTCACGGAAGTAGGCCTCCTAGCCTTAGTTCAGTGCGGCGTCCATGCCGCCGGTGGGCTTCTGCCCGCCGCGTGAGTTGTCGGATGTAAGGGGGTTCCCTGTAGCCATTCGTGGCGCTCGCCCGCACCCCCGAAAGTGGTAGACAGCTTGAGTGCCGCAGCTAGCGGGAGATCGCCGCCCTGAACGCGTCGGCCCACTCGGCGGCCCGGACCGAGACCGTGTACTCGTCCAGCACTCGCTCGCGGGCTCGGCCCACCAGCTCGCCCCGTAAGGTCGCGGATCCGGCCAGAGCCCGCAGGTGTCGTTCCCAATCGGCGGGCGAAGCGGCCAGCAAACCGTCGGCGCCGTCGCGGATGACGTCGTACGGCCCGGGACCACGGAACGCAGTGGCGATCGTCGCGGCCCCGGCCAGGGTGTACTCCAACCAGTGCAACTCGCTCTTGGCGCGATTGAACGGCTCGTCCAGGAGCGGCGCGAGCCCGATATCGGGCCGAGCGGCCGCGAGAGCGCCGCCGAACTCGGCCAGGCCGTCCACCCAGGGCCGGACTTCGTCGACGCAAGCGACGACGCGGGCTTCGTGGGCCGCGCCTACCCAGACACGACGCAGCCCCGGAATCGTCGCCGCGACTGTGTCGACCGCGGGCCGGGCGACTTCGTAGTCGCGTAGCCGGACCGGGGCCCCGTGATAGACGACCCTGGGATCCCCGAGGAGATCGGCGGCGGCGTGGCGGTCGTACCAGGCCGGATCCACGGCATTGCGAACGACCCGCACGGCTCCACGAACATGCGGCCGCAGACGATCCGCCAGCACCGGAGTGGCCACCGTCACGATGTCGGCCAGGGCCATGATCCTCAACACCAGGTCTCGTTCCCTGGCCGCGGCAAACCCAAGCCCTGTCCAGGCGGGGTAGTCGAGCACGTCGTCGTCCGTGTCGTAGACGACGCCGCGACCGCCCAGCAGCTCGCGGTGGCCGGCCAGCAGTTCGACGATCGGTCGCAGCAGCGAGTCCGGTTGCAGACTCCGGTGGCCGCTCGAGCGCGTATGGGCGGCGAGGCCGGCGTCACTGCCGAACGGCGCCTCGCATTCCGTGCAGACCGGGTGAGTCGATCGCCAGCGACGGAATAGCACTACGTCGGCCCATGCCAGTGCGGTAAGTCCGAGGTCGCGCAACGCACCACTATCGGGCCGCCACTCCTCCGGCGCCTGGCGCCCGGAGCTGCCGCCGTTGCCGGAGCCGCCGTTGCCGGAGCCCGCGTTCAAGACGTCGTCGCCGAAGCTATCCCAGGTTCTGACGTCTATGCCGTGAGCGGTCAGAGGCCGGCGGAAGACGCCGATCCTCAACGAGTCGGTGACGCCGGCATCGACAGAACCGTACACCAGCAGATGCAACGAACCGGTCATGTCGGTAGGGAGTACGGCCGCGGATTCGTGGCCCGCTCAGGCGACGCCGGGACCTTCGGGGTCTGGGAGGTTTTGGCCATCGGACTGCCTGGCGGATTCCCGGGCTCGCAGACCGGTGTGCGGCAGCAGCATCACTCGCAGCTTGGCCCTGGCATCGGATGCCTCGCGGACCTCGCCGGAGATCTCCTCGACCAGTTCCGCTCTCACTACTGCGACGTGCCTCGGCGCGGCGATACCCAGCACCACGCGGTCGCCTTCAATTCTGACGACCCGGACTTCCATGGACGGTCCGATTCGGATCGACTGTCCTGACCTGCGCGTGAGGACGAGCATTACGCCTCCTCCCGCACCGAGACTTGCAGCGGAAACTCGGCATCCTCGAGCACGAGCTGCCGGGCGGTGGCCTTGTCCATGTCGATGACGAGCGGACCGGCCAGGTTGGCGGTGATGCCGGGCGGTTCGCCGTGGACGGCGAGGATGGCCAGCACCCACTCCCCTTCCGCGACGATGCCACGGTCCCGGAGAGTGTCGGAGGTTCCGGGCTTCACGTTGTCGGCTGGAACGGCGATGAAGCCGATCTTGGGATCGTCTTCGGAAACGATCTCGTAGAAGGCGGTGTCCGGAACGGCGCTGATTCGGTGTCGAACCAGCTTTGGCAGGCCGACCAGACCGTCCGGAAAGACGATCGCGGCCGCGGCGAGAGCTTGACTCACGGGCTTGTCCTCGCTGGCGGGCACTGGGATCCAGGTGGCCAGCCCGCCTCGGCTCACCACTGCGCGGCTTACTTCAGGTAGTCGATGAGCGATGTCTGCATCACTTTGGCAGTCACCGCCAGCGAAGCCTGATATGTCGTCTGACGCTGCGTCAGCTCGGTTATGGCCGACGCCATGTCGGTGTCCTCCAGCTGGCTCAGAAGGGCTTGATTGGTGGTTACCAACGACTGCTGCGACGACTTGGCGTCGTCGAGCCGATTTTCCCTCGCTCCGACGGTGGCACGCGCCTGAAGAATCGTCTGAAGCGAACTCGAGATCTGACCGATCGTGGTCTGCTGGACCGGCTGACCGGAGTTGAGGTCCGTCTGCAGCTGCGTCAGGGCGTCGATCGCAGGCTGGAACACCGAGTCGCCCGAGAGGTTGATCTGCATTGTGCTCGACTGGCCGATCCGGGCGACGATCGCGCCGTGGTCGCCCGCGTAGGCACTGACCTGGCCGGGTCCGGTTACCTGGTAAGGAGCCTTGTCGACACGAAAGCCGCTGAACACGTAGTCGTCGCCGACCTTGGCACTTGCGTCCTGGGCCATCGCCTCCTTCAACTGGTCCACTTCCGCCGCGATGGCCTTTCGCTCGTCGCTGCTGAGTGTTCCGTTGGCGCCTTCGATAGCCAGTTCGTTGGCCCGCTGGATCAGATCCCCGGCGCTGCCCAACGCCGTATCCATGGCCGAGACCTTGCTCGAGGCAGTGTCGATGTTGCGGAGGTACTGGTTGATCTGGGCCAGCGTGTCGTTGAGACCAACCGAGGTGCGGACGTCGGCCGGATTGTCGGAGGGCCGATTGAGCTGCTTGCCCGAGCTGACCTTCTCCGTCACCGCTTGCAGCGCCGCCCTGTCGTTGGCCAGGCTCGTATTCGTGGCGTTGTAGACCATCGTGTCGGTTACGCGCATCGGTCAGCCATCCTATCCGCGGCCAACAAGGCCTGTGCCGTTGATGAGGGTATTGAGCATCTCGTCCATCGTCGTGATGACACGGGCGGCCGCCTGGTAGGCGTGCTGGTACTCGATCATGTTGCTGGCTTCTTCATCGAGCGAGACGCCGCTGATCTGCTGAACCCTGGTGGTCAGCTGATCGACGACCAGCTGCTGGTTCGACGACATCTCCGAGGCCTGCGAGCCGGCGGTCCCGATCCTGCCGACCAGCCCGGCGTAGAAATCGGAGGCGGTCTGCTGGGGTGCGTACATCGACGCGGCCACGATCGTGTCGTGACCGCCGGCCGTCAGGTCGGTGATCAGATCCGCCGCCGTCTTAGGCGACGCGTCCGCGGCGATCGTCAGCTTGATCCCGAGCTGATCGAAGTTGAGGGTCTGGGTGCTGCCCATGGACATGTCGGCGATCGATATGGTCTGATTGGTGCCGTCCGCTCCAGTCAGCGTGATGCTGTTGGCGCCGGAACTGCTGAGGCTGTACGTCTGTCCCACAGCCGTACTGGCGTCGATCGTCATCAACCGGGCGCTGGTATTGGTCGGCAGGTCCATCCCCCCGATCAGGTCCGTGCCCGCCACGCCGGCCGAATAGCTCTTGGCATTCTGAAGGTCGGCGATCAGGCCCGCGACCGACCCGTCACCCGGAGCGCTCTTGCTCGCCGCCGCTGCCACCAGTTGCGGGTCGTCGACGATTGCCTCATTGACCGCCAGGGTGCCGGCGACATTGCCGGCGTGATACGTGAATAGAGCCTGTCCGGCATTACCATTCGCGTCGACGCCGTTCTGGTGCAGGGTGTTTGTCGAGTCCGCGATCCCCTGAGCGAGCTGGTCGAGGCTGGTCTGGTAGCCGGCGAGGTCCTTGTCTCGGACGTCGACCAGGGCCTTCATCTGGCCTGACGGCAGGGCCACCGCCGAGCCGTCCGCCCAGGTCGGCTGGATGTGGCCGTTGGAGTCCTTCGAGGCGACGAGTTCCCGGGCGTTGATGTTGTTGACGAGATCCGTCCCACCGACCAGCACGGTCATCGTGCCGTCGTCGTGAGTCTGGACCGTGCTCGGCACGATGGCGCTGAGCTGTTCGAGCAACTGCTCGCGCTGGTCTACCAGGTCGTTGGGCTGATCGCCCGTGACGGTGACCCGCTGTATCTGGCCGTTCAGGCTCGCGATCTGCTTCGCCAGATCGTTGACGGTCGTGATCTGCTGGCTGACTTGAGTGTCCAGGCCCGTCGCGATCGTCTTGAGCTGGCTCGAATCGCGGTTGAACTCCATTGCCAGCGACGACGCCTGCTCGGTCAGGGCGGTCCTTGCGGCCGAGGACGTTGGATCCGACGCCAGATCCTGCCAGGCGCTCCAGTACTTGCTGATCACGTTACCCAGGCCAGAGTCGCTGGGCTCCGGGAAGATGGTCTCAATCTTGGATAGCTCCTGCTGCCGGGTGTCCCACTCCCCCTGCAGCGAAGTCTGAGCCTGGACCTGCGTATCGAGGAATGCGTCCCGCACGCGAGTGATCGACGCGACGGTCACGCCCGAACCGATCTGACCGGGCATGCCGGTCCGGTTGAACGCCGGGAACGTGTATGGCGTCGCCGCCACAACGGACACACGTTGGCGGGAGTAGCCGGGCGTGTTGACGTTGGAGATGTTGTGAGCGGCGGTGTCGAGGAGTTGCTGAGCGGTGTGAAGGGCCGAGACCCCGATGTCCAGGCCGAAGAACGGGGAGCTCATGTCAGGCCTCCCGATCCACGTACGTCGGGCCGGGGTTGTTGGAGTAGCCTCCTACGGCGCCGTCGGAGCCCAACTTACCGAGCCCCAGCAGCAAGCGCATCAGGGCCGCGTCGACGGCCCAGGCCTGCTCGATGAGATAGGCGTTGCGTCGAGAACCGCTCGCCAGGCGCTCGCAGAGGCCGGGAACGCCGGCTGCCTCAAGCAAAGGTCGGTCTTCGGCAACGAGAGCGGCGCTCAGGCGGTTGACCTCCGCGACGAGGGCTTCAGCCCTTTCGTTGCCGGCAACCAGGGCCGGCCGGTCGTGGCGCGTGACCGCGTCCGTCACGCCGTCGGAAATGGCGATGAGGCGCGTCAGAGCACTGACGAGCGCGGGGATATCGGTCGACGCTTCGGGCGAGCCGAAGCCGGCGCCATAGGCGACGGCGCTGCCGGCGAACTCGCGGTCGCCCGGCGTCAGCATCTACGCCTTAGTGTCTAGGATCCCCCGAGCCACGGCCTCGGCGTTGACCGAGTAGGTGCCCTGAGCGATCCGCTGCTTCGCGGCCTCAACCTTGTCGGTCCGGACGTCGGGAGCAGCATTGGCGGCCGCAAGGGCCTGATGCATCTCCCGACTGCGCGACGAAAGCTCGACGCGCGCGGCCGGCTGGCTGATGCCGCGATCGTTTTGGGGTCGCTGCACGTCCGTCTTCGCCGGCGCCGACGTGGTCGAGCTGGCGGGATGGAGGTTAGGCGACGAGGTTACGGACCGCGGGTCTTCGATCTTCATTGCTTTCCTCTATTGGGCGTCAACCTAGTGATCGGTCGGTACCCTGGAGACTTGACTCGCGGGTGGGGTAGATCGTCATCGATTCGACGTATGCGTTGCGTAGAGTCCACGTTTTGGGCTAACGCCGAGCGGCGCACCGCGCCGCGGCGCGCCAGCACGACGAGCATCGCACCTTCGCCGGGGACCCGGAAGGGGGCCGTTCGTGGCCCCCCGGATGACGGAGAGGCGACGCCGTTGCGCTCCATGGCGGTTCCTACTTCACCGAGAACTTGTAGACGGTGGTGGTTCGATAGGTCTCGCCGGGCTTGAGGGTCGTGCTCGGGAAGTCCGGCTTGTTCGGGGAGTCGGGGTAGTGCTGCGTCTCGAGGCAGAACCCGCTCCGATGCGTGTATGGCTTGCCCGACTTGCCGGTAAGGCTGCCGTCCAGGAAGTTGCCGACGTACAGCTGCACGCCGGGTTCGGTGGTCAGCACTTCCAGTACCCGGCCGCTGGCCGGATCGTAGGCCGTGGCCGCCAGGAACAGACCCTTTTCGGCGCCGCGGTCCAGGACCCAGTTGTGGTCGTAGCCGTGGCCGAATTCGAGCTGCTGATCGGCCTCATTCACACGAGCGCCGAGGGCCGTAGGCTTGCGGAAGTCGAATGGCGTGCCGGTCACATCCCGCAGCTCCCCGGTGGCGATGAGGTATTGGTCGACCGGCGTGTAGTGACTGCCGTTGACCTGCATCTGGGTGTCCAGAATGGAGCCGCTGCCCTCGCCCGACAGGTTGAAGTAGGCGTGCTGGGTCAGGTTGACGATCGTCGTTTTGTCCGTGGTGGCCGAATAGTCGATCCGCAGTTCGTCGCCACTCAGGGTGTATACGACCTTCACGGACAGCTTGCCGGGAAAGCCTTCCTCGCCATCGGCACTCCCGTATTCGAGGGTCAGGGTCGCGTCGCTGCCTTTGACTTTGTCCGTCGCCTGCCAGATTCGCTTGTCGAAGCCCTGGATGCCGCCGTGCAAATTGGCCGGCCCGTTGTTGGCCGCCAGCGGGTACTCCACGCCGTCCAGAGTGAACCGGGCGTCGCCGATACGATTGCCGTAGCGGCCGATCAGCGCACCGAAGTACGGGCCGGCCTTGAGAAACGCGTCGCTGGTGTAGCCCTCGAGCTTGTCGAAGCCGAGGGTGATGTCGGCGCGCTTGCCCGTCCTGTCCGGAGCCGTCCAGGATGTAATTGTGCCGCCCAACGTGGACACCCTGAGAGTGGAGCCGGTGTCGCTGACCAGGGTGTACAGGTCCACGGCCTTGCCCGCAATGTCGCCGAATGGTTCCTTGTTGATAGTCGTCATCTCGCCGCTCCTCTTGTGGATTCAGTCACAGGATGGACAGGCAGCCTCACTCCGGCACGGCGCGCGTTCATCGCAGCCGTCCAAGCTGGACGGCATCGCCGACGCTCGAGTCCTGAATGGACATAGCCCTGGAGCTCATCTGGAAGCTGCGCTGGATGGAGATCATATCGGTCATCTCCAGGGCCAGGTCGGTGTTGCTGTGCTCAAGCATGCCCTGATTGATGGTTCCGGTTCCCGGGGTCAGCGTCCCGCCGGCCGCGTACAAGTTCTGCCCGAGTCGGGTCACGCCTCCGGGAGGCCAGCCCACGAGGGCAATTCTCTGGCCCGTCCCGCTCACGGTTCCGTCCTTGTCTACCGTGAAGTTTCCGCCGGGGGTGATGTCATGCCCGGCAGTGTCGAGGACCGGGAAGCCTTGCTCGGTCACCAGCTTGCCGGTAGCGTCGAGTCCGAAGTTGCCGTCGCGGGTGTACGCCACACCGCTGCCAGTTCGAACCACGAACAGGCCGTCGCCGGAAATGGCCATGTCGGTCGGAACGCCGGTCTGCTCGAGCGCGCCCTGGGACGTGTCTATCTTCAGACCGGAGGCCGTCGTGCCCATACCCAGCACGCCGATTTCGGGACCGAGCGAGTTCATGATCTGCATCTCGAAGTCGTCCTGAGTCGTGCGTGACGACTTGAAACCCGTGGTGTTGACATTGGCGATGTTGTCCGCGACAACGGCCTGCCTGTTCATCGATGCGAGCACGCCCGAAAGGGCGGTGTAGAACCCGCGAATCATGAGCGAGCCCTCCGGCGGCCGAGTCTGGCGGCGACGTCCGAGTCGACCAGCCTGCCGCGCAACGCCAGAATCGCTTCAGTGTGAATCTGGCAGACCCGCGACTCGGTGACGCCGAGAACCAGGCCGATTTCCTTGAAGGTCATCTCGTCCTGGTAGTAGAGGGCGAGAACCATGCGCGGTCTCTGGGCGAGCCGACCGATCTCTTCCACGAGGGACGCTATGCCGTCGCGGCGCGCGGCTTCGTCGGCCGGGTCGACGGCATTGGGATCTGGGGCGTTATCGGCGAGCATGGTCGAGTCGTCGTCGCCATCGCGCGAGTCGTGCTCATCGAGAGAGACCGTGACGACGGATGCCGCCTGGAGTCGCTCGCGGTAGCGCGCCACCGTCATGCCGAGTTTGTTCGCGATCTCCACTTCCGTGGGCGCGCGGCCGTATTCGTGCTGCAGGTCGCGGATCGCGCCCTGAATGGCTCGGGCGGATTCGCGGCCGGCTCTGCCGACGGTGTCGAGAGCTCGGACAGCGTCGAGGATGGAGCCTCTGATTCGGAGGATCGCGTAGGACTCGAACGATGCCGCGGCCTCCGGCTTATAGGCGTCGATGGCGCGCAGCAAGCCCAGGACTCCGGCTTGCATTGCATCTTCGTGGTCGAACAGGCCCGGGACAGAAACTCCGAGGCGACCTACGACGTACTTGACGAGGTGGGCGTATTTGTCTACCAGCTCGTCGCGGCTCAAACCGAGACCCGGAACCGGCATGTTGCCGTAGGCTCCGTATCCGCTCAGGTCGGCGGTGCCGTCGGCAGGCCCAGTGGGCGCTTCGTCGCCGAGGACATCCGGAGACGCTGTCTCGTCCGCGGCTGGCTCGGGGCCGCCATCACCCGCGGCCGCATCGACGAGGAGGGGCGCGTCGTCGGCGGGGGCGTCGTCGGAGACCCGTCCGAATCCGCTCACCGCGCCGAGGGGTGACTTGACTATGGGCTCCACGACCTGACCCGGGGCGGGATCGGCAAAGAGACGTGCCGCGGGTCGCGTCGCTACCGAGCCGTCGGCGGCGGCAGCGGAAACGCGGAGCGGCGGAAGGAACTGTCGGTCGAACATTACACAGTCACCTCAGGCTCACGCGCTCTTGGATATGGTCGATGCGGACCGCCGGGCCCGCGCGGCCGCGACCGAGTCGGCCGTTGCAGCCTTCATTGCCTTTGCCCTTTGTGCGTCGCGACGCTTGCGCATACGCATCATCTTTCTCTCGGGCGGCTCTAGCCACCCCACGAGCAGGCGCCCCGCAAGAGTGAAGCCCACGGCAACGGCAAGGGCCCGGTCGACGCAATCGATGGCCGGCATGCCCGCCTGATACGACACGCCACCCACCGCCAGAGCGGCCACGATGGCGATTCTCAGCGTCCAAGTGGCTACGAGTAGTTCCATCTATCAGACCTCCACCTGGGCGTGCACTTGCACGGATACGCTGGGCAGGATTTCCTCGTAAGACAGGACCGTCAGCTGCGGCAGATGCCGCTCGGTCAGGTTGCGGAGGGCCAGTCGGATGCGAGTCGTGCACAGCAGGATCGGCTGGTAGCGCTGGAGCGCCAGGCTCTTGAGGGCCTTATCGATCGCTTCGATGAGCATGCGGCTGTCCGAGCCGGAGAGTTCGAGGCCCACATAGCCGGGTTGGACCATGACCGACGCACCGAGCCTGGTATCCAGATCCGGCGCCAGGGCAACGGCGTGTATGGCCCCGTCCGGTGCTCGATAGCGCATCGATATGGCTCGCGACAGAGCATGGCGCACCGCTTCGGTGAGGAAGAGCGGTTCCTTGGTGCTCCTGGCCGCGTCCGCGATCGACTCCAGAATGGTCGACAGATCGCGGATCGGGATGCGCTCTCGCAGCAGGCCCTGAAGGACCTTTTCGACGTCGCCGATGTTGACGAGGGTTGGAACGAGTTCCTCCACGAGGCCGGGCTGGTCGCGCTTGAGTCCGTCGAGGAGCTGGTTGGTCTCGGGCCGTCCCAGGATTTCGTGGGCGTGGCGCCGGATCGTCTCAGCCAGGTGTGTGGCCAGAACTGATGCCGCGTCGACGACCGTATAGCCGAGGCTCTCGGCACGTTCCCGATCTGCGACGCTGATCCACGCCGCGGGCAACCCGAAGACCGGTTCCGTGGTTGGGATACCGCTGACGGCGATCTCGCCGCCGTTGGGGTCCATGCACAGCATCTTGGTCGGATCGACGGTGCCGCGTGATATTTCCGAGCCGCGGAGCTTGATGACGTAGGCGTTCTGGTCCAGAACGAGATCGTCCCGGATGCGCACTGTCGGCACTATGAGGCCCAGCTCAGTGGCGATCTGGCGCCGTATCAATCCGATCCGCTCCACCAGACCACCGGCCGCACCGCCCTCGACCAGACCGACGAGACCGTAGCCCACCTCCAGCTCCATGGTCTCGACCTTGAGGGCTTCGAGCGGCGAGTCCGAGCCGGAGCCCAGAGCCGGCAACGCCGACGCCGAACCTGCGGCCAACGCTCCGGGCACGGCGCTGACGGCCGCGGTCGCCAGCGCAAGGTTCGCGGCGGTTTGCGACTGCGACAGGAAGTAACCGCCGCCGGCCACAACTGCCCCGGACGTGGCGAAGATCATCGTCGGGAAGCCGGGCACGACACCGATGATGATCAGTGCGCCTCCGACCACGATGAACAGCTTCGGCCGGCTCAACAGCTGAGCCCCGAGGTCCGTGCCGAGGCCCTCTTCCGAGCCGCTCCGGGTCACCAGGACGCCGGTGGCAATCGAGACGAGCAGGGCGCTGATCTCGTTGACGAGACCGTCGCCGACTGTCAGTACGGTGTAGGTCGTAAGCGCCGTGCCGATGTCGAAGCCCTTCTGCATCACGCCGACGGTCAGGCCGCCAACGATGTTGACAACGATGATTACCAGGGCGGCGACGGCATCGCCCTTGACGAACTTGGAGGCGCCGTCCATCGCGCCGTAGAAGTCGGACTCGTGCTCGATGGCTCGGCGCCGCTGGCGCGCCTCTTCCGGAGTGATGAGGCCGGCGTTGAGGTCCGCATCGATGCTCATCTGCTTGCCGGGCATGGCGTCGAGGGTGAACCGGGCAGCCACTTCCGACACGCGGCCCGCGCCGTTGGTAATGACGACGTACTGGATCACGACGAGGATCAGGAACACGACGATGCCGACAACCGTGTTTCCGCCGACGACAACCTTGCCGAAGGCGCTGATCACTTCGCCGGCATGGGCGTTGAGGAGAATCAACCGGGCCGCGGAGACGTTGAGACCCAACCGGAACAGGGTCGCGATCAACAGCAGCGGCGGGAACGCGCTGAACTCGAGCGGTTCGCGGATGTTGAGGGAGACCAGCAGGATCGTGAGTGAGAAGGTGATGTTCAGGACGATCAGGACATCCAGCAGCATCGAGGGCAGCGGGATGATCATCATCGCCACGATGCCGACGACGGCGCCGGCGAGCAGCGCGTCGCTGCGGCGGAGAACGCCGGGGGCTGGAGCAGCCTGAGTCGTCATTGGGCGGGTTCCTCGTCGTCGGAGTCGCTCGAGTCGTCGCCGAGTACGAGAGAGGCCTCGAGCCGAGCCATCTCATCGGGTGTCATGTCGCCAAGTTCGTCTTCGGCCAGGGCCGCGGCCAGCGCGTCTTCGTCCACATCGGAAGGATCCAGGGCGGCCGAATCCAGCCAGGCAGCGTCCGAATCGATGTCGCTGCCGCGATCCATGCCCGTGGCCATCTCCGAGAAGCGGTCCACCGCATCGTCGCCTTCGTCGTCGTACCGGTCGTCGCCCGCCTCGTGCCCCGCCTCATCGAACCGGTCGTCGACTACCGTGGCGGTGCCGGCGCCGCTCAGCCCCGAGGCACGGCCGTTTTCTCCCCCGACGGTCGCACTTGCCGTCCACCACGGCTGAGCAGCCGCCGATCCGGGAACGACCATCGCCTGCCCGGGCACCCAGCCCTGCCGAGTTCCCCTGGCCTTGTTGCGATTGGCGGCATTGAAACGCGCTTGGTGCACCAGGACCAGCAGCCTTGCCACCGCCCGGTACAGGTGGGAGGGGACTTCCGAACCGATCGGGCGCGGGAAGAGGGCTCGGGCCAGCGGTTTGTCTTCGATTACCGGCACGCGGTTCTCGCGCGCGATCTGCTTGATCCGATCGGCCATGAGCCGCTGACCCTTGGCCACGATTCTCGGAGCCCGCATCGTGAGGGAGTCGTACTTGAGGGCAACGGCCAGAGTGGTCGGGTTCGTAACGACGACGTCCGCGGTGGGAACGGCGTCCATCATCCGGGCGAAGGCGATCTGGCGGGCGCGGCGGCGCCGGGCGCCTCGAATCTGCGGGTCGCCTTCCTGCTCGCGGTATTCCTGCTTGATGTCCTCCTTGGACATCTTGATCGACTGCTGGGCCTTGCGCCTCTGGACGACAAAGTCGACCAGGGCGACCACCGCCAGCAGGATGGTGATGGTGAGACCCAGCTGGAAGATCGCGGACAGACACGTGCCTACGATCACCTCGACACCGGCGCCCTGCGAATTGACGATCGACGGAACCCGGCTGCCGACCACCTGCCACGAGATGGTGGCCAGGATGGCGAGCTTGGCGGAGGCGATGCCGAGCCGCACCAGGGCCTGGCGGTCGGCCAGTCGCTTGAAGCCGGCGAGGGGGTTAATGCGACTCATGTCGAACCGGATCGCCTTAGGCGACAGGACGAGGCCGCCCGACACGAGGTTCGCGGCAACTCCGGCAACCATGACCAGGCAGGCCAGCGGCAGGATCAGGGCCAGAAGCGTGGTGAAGACGGTGCCGGTCTGGGCAAGCAGCTGGGAATTGCTGGCTCGCGGCGAAACGTTGATGATCGAATTGCGGGTCGCGTTGACCAGGGTGTTGCCGGCTGCGGGCAGCAGCATCGAAAGAGCGAGCAGGCCGACGCCGAGCGTCAGGCCCATCGTCATCTCGGACGAACGGCCGACACCCTGGCCCTTGGAGCGCGCTTCTTCGCGCCTCCTGGGAGTGGGAGCTTCGGTCTTCTCAGCCACAGCGCCCTACCCGGACACGGCGCCGCCCGAAGCGGCATTGAATATGAATCCATAGATGGACTCGGCACCGGTGATCAAGCTCGGCATGGCCGCGCTCAAGACGGCGACGCCGACGAGCATCTTCAGCGGCAGGCCGAAGATGAAGACGTTGATCTGTGGAATGGCTCGGGCGAGCAGAGCCACGGACAGCTCGGTGAGCAGCAGCACGAGGGCGATCGGAAGCGCCACTCGCACGCCCAATTCGAGCGCCAGCGAGATCGTCTGAGCGCCGGTGAGCGGCAGACTTGCCGGCCAGCCGCCGCCGACTGGATAGACACTGAACGAATGGGCAAGGGTCTGGACTACGGCCAGATGAAGGTTCATGGCCAGGAAGAGCAGTCCGGCCAGAACCGAGAAGAACGGATCCAGGGCCGTCGAAGACGACGAGTCGGTGGGGCTGAAGACCGAGGCGAGGTTGAGACCCAGCTGGATCGAGATGACCTGGCCGGCGACCTCCACCGCGGCGAAACCCATCGACAGGATGAAGCCCAGGGCCAGGCCGATGAACAGCTCCATGGGCGCGGCCATGATCAGCGGCATGGTCCCGGCCGTCTCGCCCGCGACCTTGTTCAACGCCACTGCAAGGGCCGCGGCCAGGCCGAAGCGGACGAGAGTCGGAATGGAGTGGTGGCCGAAGATAGGGGCCGTGAAAACCAGCCCGAGACAGCGCAGCAGGACCAGGAAGAGCATCGACACCTGGCCGCCGGACATGGTTACCGTCAACGGCTCGCTCGTCACTTGCCCGCCTCCGTCGCCGCTTCGAAGACGAAGCGCGTGAAGTCGGTCAGCTGGCCGGCCATCGCCGACCCGAACAGCATCAGGATGAGCGCCACGACCAGCAGCTTGGGGACGAAGGTCAGCGTCGCTTCGTTGATTTGGGTCGCGGCCTGGAGTACGGAGATGACGAGTCCGACGGCCATCGATACGAGAACGATCGGGCCGCCGACGACAAGGGTCGTGTAAAGGGCGCGCTGCAGGACCGCGCCGACGTCGTGAGGGCTCATGGCTAGCCGAAGCTCCTGACCAGCGACTGGACCACCAGGACCCAGCCGTCGACCATTACGAAGAGGAGGAGCTTGAAGGGCAGAGCGATCTGGGTCGGCGACACCATCACCATGCCCATGGACATGAGTGCCGAGGCGACCACCAGGTCGATGATCAAGAACGGGATGTAGAGCAGGAAGCCCATCGTGAAGGCCGTCTTGAGTTCGCTCACCACGAACGCGGGTAGCAGGACTTCCAGAGAGACATCGTTGGCGGTTGCGGGCCGGGGCTCCTTCGACAGGTCGATGAAGACCTGGAGGTCCTCCTGGCGGGTCTCCTTGAGCATGAATGTGCGGAAGGGATCGACGCCGCGCTGGATGGCCGTGTTCTGATCGATGCTGTTGCTCAGGAATGGCTGCAACGCGTCGTTGTTGACCTGGGAGAAGGTCGGGGTCATGACGAACACGGTCAGGAACAGCGAGAGGCCCATGATGACCTGGTTGGGCGGCAGGTTCGGGATGCCAATGGCGTTCCGCAGCAGCGACAACACGACGACGATCCGGGTGAAGCTGGTGGCGAGCATCAAGATGGCGGGGACGAGGGACAGAACGGTCAGGACGACGAGAAGCTCGACTGACAGGGCGAACTGGCTGTTGCCGCTGGACGCCTGTCCGTCGCCAACCTGAACCGAGATGTCCTGTTGACCTGTAGTCGAGGTGCAGCCGGCCACGACGAACACCACGCCGGCAAAGAGCAGCAGTCGGAGAAGGTTGCGGCGGCTCATCGGGCCTTGACCCCGTTGAGGAAGAGTGAGATCCGGCCGGCGATGGCATCGAGGGGCCAGATCGCCGAGCTCCACGAAGCGGCCAGCGTCGGCCGGACATTATTGGCGAGAGGAGCCGCGGCGCCGTCGGTGGACGGGTCTGTGGCGGCTTCGGTCTCGAGTTCCGCGGCGTCCAGTTCGGCGAGCGACACCATGCCGCTGGGCGTGAGCCCAACGACGAGTCGGCGGTCACCGATGGCCACGAGATGGAGCGATGCCTTGGAGGCGAGCGTTCGGGACTCCAGGACCTTCAACTGCCCGTTGTTCTTCTTGGCACCCACGCCGCTTCGATTGAGGACGCGCAGGGTGACGAATAGCAGAGCCAGGACGATCGTGCCCTTGGCAATCAGGTCGATCCAGTTGGGGTCCCCGGAAGCGGCGTCGGTGCCCCAAACGGTGCCCACGCCGGAAGACACGCTCGTCGTCGCAGCGGCCGTGGCCTGGGCGCCGCCCGCGGCGGAGAGCGGATGGAGGGCGCCGATCATCGCGACCGCGGCCAGAATGGCAAGCCCGACGATCGTCGCCACTCGGCTCGCGGCCGGACGGCGGCGCTTCGAGACGCGTCGCGCCATCGGCACGAACGGGGCGGCCGGGCTGGCCAATGACGTCACGGTCAACGTCCGCTCGGCGAAAGCCGCTGCTGGCGCGATACAACGTCGGTGATGCGGACGCCGAAGTTCTCGTCGACGACGACCACTTCACCCTGGGCGATCGGCCGGCCGTTGATGAGGATGTCGACCTTCTCGCCGGCCAGCTTGTCGAGTTCGATGATGGAGCCCGGCGTCAGCGCCAGGACGTCGCGAATGGGCAGTGTGGTGCGACCGATTTCCACGGCCACCTGGAGGGTCACGCCCAGAAGCAGGTCGAGGTTATAGCCGGGCTGGCCGGTAGGCGCGGCGGTCAATTCCGGCAGCGAGGCGTTTCGCACGTTGGCCGGAAGAGACGGCGGCAAGCCGTTGCTCACGCTCGGAGACGGAGCCGCGGGTCGGGCCGGGGCGGCGGCAGCAGCGGGCGACTTGAACTCCTGCGGCCGCTGCGCGGGCGGGGCCGGGGCCTGTGCGGGCGCCGGAGCAACCTCGGACGAGAGCGCCTGGAGCGCAACGATATGCGCCGACAGCTCGCCGGCAACGGCTTCGTCGTAGGCCGAGACCAGAGCGAGGGCTTCGTTGTCGACGGTGGTGATCAGGATGCGGAGGAGCAGCATCGGAGAGTCGGCTGCGGGCTCATCGATCGGCTTGCCCAATCCCAGGCCTTCGCCCAGCATCTGCTCAAAGGCGCCGTCCATGCCCTCGAGGACGAGCTCGCCGAGCCGCTCGGCGGAATACGGCTTGCCACCTATGGTGTTTCCCTTGGCCGGATCCAGTGCCGCCCAGGCACCACGCCGGTCGGTACCAAGCAGCTCGAACGAGCGGGATCCGATCAGGGGCGTAGGCGCATCGCCGAAGTTGATGTGACCGACGGTCAGTTCGTCGACGGTGACCGGACACTGGGCATCGGAGGAGATGGCTTCCCCAATGGCCGAACGCAGCATCGGCCAGAGCGGCAAGATCGAGGCGCCGGCGCCCAGCGACGCACCGTCCGCTGGCTTCCAGTCAAAGGATTCCCAGCTCATGTCAGGCCTCCATGGGCGCAAGCGGGCTCACCAGTCGCAGAGCGATGCGATCCCCGACTCGCCCGGGAATCGCCCATGCCTGCGCCTGATCCGAGACCGCGACTTGGACAGGCTCGTCGAAGCGCTCGTCGAACCTGATGACGTCGCCCGGGCGAAGCTCGGTCAGGGCTTCGACGGGTATGTCGACTGCCCTGAAGGTGGCCGCGATCGGGATTTCTACGGATTGGACCTCGTTCTCGAGGATCTCTCGGACGGCGGAACTCCCCGACACTGCCCGCCGCTGGGCGTACCACATCGTGGCCGCCAGTCTCGGCAGGAGCGGTTCGAGAGTCGCGTACGGATAGCAGATGGTCATCGGCGCGGTCTGACCGCCGAATCGGACTTCGTAGGTCATGACCGCGACCACTTCGGCCGGGGCCGCGATGCGAAGCAGGATCGGCGTAAGTGCGGATTCGGTGACCGTCACGTCGAGGGTCTGCAGGTGCGACCACCCCTCGTTGAGGGCGTGCGGCAGATGAGCCACGACTCGGGCGATTAGATCGGCCTCGATAGGAGTGGGCTCCTGGCGATCTCTCGAGACACGTCCGGGACCACCCAGGAGACGATCCACCGAGGACAGCGCAAATCCCATGTCCATGTCGACCATGAACGGGCCAGCGAGGCCGGGGCTGGCCATGACGACGAGCTCGGTGGGCAGGCTCAGCTGGCTGACGTAATCGTCGAAGATCAGCTGATCGGTGCTGGCCAGCTGGATGACGATGGATCCGCGCAGGAAGGACGACAGGCGCGCCGCGGCGATTCGCCCAACGTTCTCATGGATCGCCTGGAGTGTCCGGAGCTGCTCGTTGGAGAACTTGGCGGGGCGGCGGAAATCGTATGTTTTGACGATCCGACCGTCCGCATTGATGGACGGCGGCTGGTCCTCGGTGGGCAGCGAACCATCCGCCACCGCTCCGAGGAGCGCATCGATTTCGGCCTGAGACAGCATCGTTCCGCCCGCCTACTGCATCACGAAATCGGTGAAGAAGACATCGATGACGTTGTCGGTGCCCAGGATCTTCTTGGCGGCGGTCAGAAGCTCCGCTTTGAGAGCCGCCCTGCCTTCGGTCGTCGTGAGCGTGCTCGAGTCGTGCGCCGAGACGGTGGTCCCGATCGCGTCGACGAGAAGCGGCACGCCGTCGGTATATGCGGCAAGCTCGGTGGTCTCCTCCTTGGTGCGTTCGGTGCCATGGAGGTCGTAGAAGGTCGCGCTGGTCGGCCGGATCTCGATCGTCACGCCCAGCTTGGCGTACTTGTACGTGCCGCCCGTGCCGGTCGTGAGGTTGATGACCTTGTCGTCGAGGGCCAGCATCGGACCGAACTGGCCCGGGGCGGGATCGGGAACCGACGTGGGCGCCTTGGCGCCCGACATCTGGGTGAACACCAGCGCGCCGGCGGCAGCCAGGCCCAGCGGCACACCGAGGACGAGGATGGCTCGTCGACCTCGCGGAATTGGGAGTCTCACGGGCGTAGCTCCAAACTGATCGTCACAGGGAAGGCATCGCGATCGGGGTAGCCGAGGCACTGCCATCCGCTGGGTAGAGGATCACGATGTCGACGCGGCGGTTCTTTGCTCGCGATGCGTCGTCCGTGTTGGCCACGATTGGGTTGTACTGGGCGTTGCCCTGGGCCGAAAGCCTGGCCGGATCCATCTTCAGATCGACCATCGTCTTGAGGACCGCCAGGGCCCGGGCCGTCGAGAGGTCCCAGTTGCTCGTGTAGAGGATCCCGTCCGGCGGCTGGTCGTCGGTGTTGCCTTCGATCCGTATCTGGTTGGTCAGCGGCTTGATGATCGTCACGACCTGCCGAACCAGACTTACGGCGTGGTCGTCGAGGCTGGCCCGGCCGGACGAGAAGAGCAGCGCGTCGTTGAGGCGGATCACGATCCCCTGCGGAGCCATCCCGACCTCGACTTCGCCACCCAGCCCCTGACCGATGGCGTAATCCTCGAGGGCGGCCTTGATGGAGTTGAGATCGGACTGCACCGGGCTCGTCCCGGAAGAGCTCTGATCCTCCTCGACGGTCGTGTCCTGACCGCTGTTGATGCTGATCGCCTGCTGACCCTGCAAGACGTCGGCGTTGAACGCCGCGGAAAGCGATTCCTGGAGGGCGACTAGCTTGCGCATGTCGGTGTTGCTGATGGCGTACATGACCACGAACAGCACGAACAGCAAGGTGATCAGGTCGGAGTAGGTCAAGAGCCAGCGCTCTTCGTTGTCGTGCGGGCCTTCGATGTGGGCCCTCTTGCGGCGGGCCATCACGCAGCCTCGGCGACGGTGGATCCGGCAGCGACCTGCTCGGCCGAGGCGGTCTGTTCTTCGTCGTCGCCGGCATGGGCGCGCAGCTTCTGGGCCACGATGCGCGGGTTGTCACCGGCCTGAATGGCGAGGATCGCGGCCAGGGCCAGCCGCCGTTCCTTCACCTCGGCCTGGTCCTTGCCTTTGAGGTTGGCGGATATAGGCAGCCACAGGATGTTCGCGGCACCGACACCGAACAGGGTGGCGATGAATGCAGTGGCGATGGACTCGCCCAGGCCCGACGGATCGGACAGATTAGCCAGCACGCTGACCAGGCCCATGACGGTTCCCAGGACGCCGAAGGTCGGCGAGTAACCGCCCATCTTGGCGAACATGTCGATGCCCTTGGCGTGGCGCGCCTGCATCGACTCGATCTCGATCTCGAGGATTTCCTCGACCGTGTCCGGCTCGAGACCGTCGATGACCATCTGCAGGCCGTGGCGAATGAATGGGTCCTCGACCGCCTCGACGTCGCCTTCCAGGGCCAGGAGACCTTCTCGGCGGGCCCGTTCGGCGAACTTCACCAGCATGGCGCGGATGGTGGTGATGTCGCTGACACGCGGCTTCATGCTCAGGGCGAACATCTTGGGCATGGTCATGAACTGCTTGACCGAAGTCGAGGCCATCGTGGCCCCGAACGTCGCGCCGAAGATGAGCAGGATCGCCGACGGATTGAGAAAGGCGGCCGGCGAGCCGCCGTCCAGTACGTCCGCCACCATCATGGCGACTACGCAGATGATGATGCCAATTCCGGCGTCCATGCCTTGTGCCCTAGCCTCTGGAGTTCTCGCCGTACGCGCGGAGGCGCGCCCGGTTGGGGTTCTCGTATTGAGCGGGATCGTGTTCGGGCGGCGGATCGTAGGCGCGCCGGCCACCGAAGCGCGAGTCCACGTGGAGCGAGCGCTGGTAGTAGTGGAACCGAGTGGCGACCTCGGTGGCCGTTTCCCGCACCAGGATCTTCTTGCCGTCGGCAAGAGTGAGAACTGTGTCCGGAGTCTCCTCGACCAGCTCGATGCGGTCGGGGTTGATCAGGAGGGACGTTCCGTCCGGGCGCGTCAACGGGATCATCGAACTACGCCAGGCTGCCGGTGAGGGCGAGGCGCATCAGGCCAGCCCGGGATCGGACGTTGAGCTTGCGGCTGAGGTTGGCGCGATGGGCCTCGACCGTCTTGACGGAGAGGACCAGCGACTCGGCGATCTCGCGGTTGGAGAGGCCCTGACCGATGAGGTAGAGCATCTCTCGCTCGCGCGGGGTCAGCAGCGAGACCGGGCCTTCGTCGACCAGAGACGCCTCGAGAGTCTCGTTGACGCTCGGGAACCCGGCGACGATCGGACCGAGTCCGTCCATGACCCGCCGCACGACAACGAGGAAGGTGTCGCGGTTGACGTTGTCCATGAGCATCGCGGCGTCAGCGCCTACGGTGAGGCAATCGTTTGGGGAGACTTCGCGACCGCGAGTCACAAGGGCGATGAGGCGCGGCCGGGGCCACAAAGCGGCCAGCAGGCGGCAGACCTCCGCTCCCTCGGTCGGGACAAAGTCGAACAGGACGAGCTGCGGATGCACGTCTGACGCGAGGCGGAAGGCCTCGTACACGGAAGACGCGCTGGCCACCTCACAGGCGGACCCGCTGCTCAACATCGTGGAGACGCCGAGACGAACGATCTCAGCCTGGTGAATGATCAAGGCGTGAGTTACGGCTCGTGCCGGCCTCGGCGGCGCCGCAGCCGAGCGAGCCGCCCCCCGACGGTCCTGCACGGGATAGCTGGCGATCGACATGTGGCCAATCCTTGGGTTACCTGTCTGACTGGATGCGGGTCCACCGGCAGGCTCGGCTCGGACTCGTCTTGCGATCTGGCCCAAAGCATTCGGCAGGGAGTGCGTGTAGGTGTATTCCCGGCTGGAGCCAATCGTTCGTGGAGTGACCCCCGGCGGTGCCGCGCGGCCGTACGTACTGGCACTCTCAGGGGGTCTCTATGGCCCGGGTGGGGCCGTTAGACGACTACGCTCGTGCTCACGACCGCCGAATCCACCCATGGCGGTCTGGCTCTCTGCCGCCCCACGCCGCGATCTCGCTGTCCGAAATCTCGGGGACACCAGCTGCTCGGAGCCGCCCCGGGCTATATCCTGAGCCCCCTACTTAGCTAATTGCTTCGGGCGCGAGTGCCGGACTCGTGCCGGGCGGTCGCGGCGGGATTGGACGGGCGGACCATGATTGACGAAACCGACGGACCCAGCGCTTCCAGTTGGCTCTTCGTCTTCAACGTGTTCTTTGCCATGGTCGTGCTGACGCTCGTCGCGGCCCTTGCCAGCGGCGCCAACGTCCAATCCGGATCGAACTCAGCCAACGACCCGGCGGCCCTCCCGGCGGTGCCGCTGACTATCTCGGCTACGACACTCCTGCAGGATGCAATCGCGGGCCGCGAGGTTCACGTGGCATCGACCCGGAACACTCTCATAGTCTCGTTCGCCGGTGCGCCTATCTGGCAGACTTCGCCGCGAGCCTGCCTCGCCGATGTCGTCGGCTTCCTCGATTGGCGGGGCCAGGCGACCTGGGTCGGCGGACGAGTGGGCCACGTCGGCGCCATCGTCGGTGACCCAGCTTCGACGCACGCCTACTTCACCGGGCTTGGTGCCTACTGTGAGCCGGGCGAGTATTCGAGCGCCGACGGCGGTCAGACCTGGACGGACGGCTCGCGGCCGAGCGCGCTTGCGACGACGCCGTCCTGGCTTGCCTTCGACCCATTCGCGCCGGGCCGGCTGCTCGCCTACTCCGGCGGCAGCATGGCGAGTAGTAACGACTGGGGCGAGAGCTGGGTCGTGAGCCGGACAGGCGTGAATCCCGTGGCCTTCGACTCGACCGGGCGCCTGGTTGGCTGGGCGTCCGCCGGCCTCTTCGAGTCCGTCGACCAAGGAGTCACGTGGCAACGCACGGGAATCGGTCCGGCGGATGAACCGGATGCGGCCGGAGCCACTTCCGGAGGCACTCTCATCGGCGCCAAATCGGGCCTCTGGTGGTACCCACTCGATGCGGCCCGGAGCCTGCTCCACGCGGGCCCCGTGTACTCGATCGCCACTCTCGGGGACGAGGCGGTCGTACTCGGATCGAACGTTTCCGGCCGCCCCTGGCTAGGGACGGTGAGCGGCACATGGCCCGGAATCGCGATGGCGAGTCTGCCGCCCGAGATCGCCTCACTGCCGATCGACGGAGGCGATGTGGCCGTAAACGACAGCGGGGCCGTGGTCGCGTTCACGGGTCCGAGATCACTCATTGCCGTGGCCGAGTTCGCGCACTAGCGATGCCCGGTCGCCGGCTCGATCATCGGCGCCACCGCCAGCGTTCTGGACTGGCGGCGTCCTCCGGGCGGCGTCCTCCGTGGCACCGCCCACCCAAACTCGAATACCCCACTAGATGGACGAACCCGCCTTCGGCTGCCGTGCGACGCGGGTTCGTTCCGTGACCGGGTCTTTACCGCGGCGCAACCTGCCGGAAACCTGGCGAGGAGCAACGCACAACCATCGCGACGCCGAACCGAACCCCCGGTACTACTGCTTTCGGGTGGGTAATGGCCGACGCTTTCCCCAGGCACGGCAGCCCCGGTTGATCGACCGGTCATTTCTGGTTCATACCGTGCCCGAACAGGAGGACACGATGGCCGCCGCGCCAGGGACCGAAATGAAGCGAACCCTGACGATGACCGGGTTGACAATCAACGCCATGGCGCTGATCGCTCCGGGAGCGTTTCTGTGGACGACGTTTCAGGCTCAGGTCGTTCAGCAAAACGGAGGAGCAACCACCGCATTTGATATGGTCCCGGGCCTCCTCTTCGTCCTCGTCCTCGCCTTCTTGACGGCATTCTCATATGCCGAGTTGGCGAACATCTTCCCTGACGCTGGGGCTGGATCCTCGTACTACTTCGCCGAGGCGGCGTTTCTTTCGAAAGAAGAAACGATCCACTACAAGTTCGCTCGCATCGCGAAGTTCGTAGTGGGTTGGGTGTCGCACCTCTACTATTGGATCTACCCAGGCATCATGGTCGCCTTCACCGCGACATTGCTTGTGTATATCTGCGGCATGTTTGGCATTGCCCTCAACACACCGCTAATGATTGGAGCGGCGTTTCTATTTTCCGGCGTGGTCGGTTTGATTGCCTACCGCGGCATCTCCGGTTCGACGATGACGGCCGTCGTCATCAATGCCATCCAGCTCACCGCTCTGGTTGGTTTCGCCATCCTGGCCATCGCCTTTCGGGTTACCCATCCCGATCTCCAGTACGCCCACTCGAACCTGGCATCAGTCGTCCTGCCGCACAACTTCACCAACGTCCTGTTCCAGGGCACCATAGCCATCCTGCTCCTGGTCGGCTTTGAATCGGTCACCGCCCTCGGCGGCGAGGCCATCAATCCCAAGCGTGACGTGCGCCGCGCCGTCCTGCTCTCCCTCGCAATCCAGGGCGCCGTCGCCTACGTAGTCGAATACGTCGCCGCCAACTTCTTCGTGAACACCAGCGTCACCGCTACCGCGGCGGACGGCTCCAAGGTCTCCGGTTACGCGGCCGCAGCCGCTTCCAGCGCTCCGATCGGCGACATGGTTCGTTACATCGGCGACCAGATGCTGGGCGGTACCGGCTTCTGGATCGCCCTAATTCTGGCCGCCACAGTTCTCGTCGCTCTGATCGGTACGACGCTGGCCTGCCTCAATACGGGCGTCCGAATTACATACGTCATGGGTCGGGACAAGGAAGTACCTGGCATCCTCGGGATGCTCCATTTCCGCCACGCGACTCCGCACTACGGCGTGGTGGCACTGGCGCTCGTCTCGGCGATCCTTGGCGGTTACGCCGTCCTGTCAACAGATAACCTGTTGCAGATCACACTCGCCAGCAACACGGGCACATTCCTCGTATACGGCATGACAAATGCGATTGTGCTGTTCGCATTTGGTGGTGAGCACAAGCGCCACTGGCTCAAGCATGTGGTCATTCCGATTGCCGGTCTTCTGGCAAACCTGGGAATGCTCGCAGGCGTCGTGATAATGAGCGTTTCCGCAGGCGGATCCACACAAACTGATACGCTTATTGCGCTCGGTTTCGTGGTGGCCTGGATCGTGATCGGTGCCGTCTGGCTGATCTTCAACTCCATGAAGACCAACACCAGCCTGCTGGTTTCGCCTCCGACGGTGGCACCCGAACGCAAGTAGCATCAAGCGTACTAATCGGCTGGAGCCGTATCGGACTCATCAGCGAGATGCGGCTCCAGCTAACAACTCCTCCACTGAGAGGACGCCCTGACTGTGGCTAACTCGATTACAGTTGAATACGCAGGCTTGACGAGAATCGGGCATGTACGTGAACACAACGAGGACCGTCTTGGGTGGGCACATCTAGAAGGCGGAACACCGTGGGTAACACCGCCGGATGAGCACACGATCGATCCGGCAGAGGCCAAGTCCGACGTTGGCCTCGCCTTCGCCGTAGCGGACGGCCTCGGCGGCTACGGCGGCGGCGATGTCGCGGCCGGGCTCGCCGTCCAGACCAGTCTCTGCCAGGCCCAGAAGAACCTCGGCAACGGCGGCCGGATTCCGGGTGGCCTGAGAGACGCATTCAATCGAGCGAATCAGGCGATCTTCGACGCGGCCCTGTCCGGTGAGGGAGGCCGGAAGATGCAGTCGACTTTGAGCACTCTGATCATGACCCCCGGCGAGGCTCATCTGGGCCATGTCGGTGACAGTCGCGTCTATCGCCGGCGTGAGGGCGAACTCGAGTTGCTGACAACGGACCACAGTCAGGTCATGGAGCTGCTCCGAATGCACATCATCACCCCGGAGCAGGCCATCGAACACCCAGCCCGCTACGCCCTGACCCGCTCCGTCGGCGGCGGCATCACCGTTCGAACTGACATCCGTAACGAACGCCTCGAGACCGGCGATACCTTCCTCCTATGCTCGGATGGGTTATGGAGCAATGTGACCTCCACACAGATCGCCGCGTCACTCACAGAGATCCCGGCCGAAGGCTGCCGCAGGCTGGTGGAACTCGCTCTCGAACGCGGCGGCGACGATAATGCGACCGCCATGGTCATCCGCGTGTGTGAGGCCGGGCAGCGGCCCGAGGCGCCGCAGGGATGGCGGAGGTTGTTCTCGTGACCGCGAGCGAAATGCAGCCCGGCGCGAAACTCGATCAGTTCACTCTGATCGAGGCGATCGGTCACGGTGCCTACAGCGACGTCTACCTGGCCCAGGATCCGACAGGCCAGCGGGTAGTTCTGAAGTGCCCGCACGAATCGATCATGGGCGACGTAGCCACTTTCGATCGCTTCCGGCGCGAATTGGACATTGCCCGCCACCTGCATCACCCCGGAATCCAGCGGCCGATCGAATTCACCGAAAATCGAAGCCGGCCGTACATGGTCATGCAGTACGTCGAGGGCGAAACACTGAGAGCGGTCCTGTCCCGCGAGAAGAAGCTCTCCGTCGAGAAGGCGGTTGACTTCGGCCAGCAGCTTGCCTCGGCCATGGCCTATGCCCACTCCCAGGGCGTCGTGCACCGCGACCTGAAGCCGGAGAACGTGCTCGTGACCCCGGACGGACGGCTCGTCGTGACGGATTTCGGCGTCGCGTTCATGGCTGGCGCTCGACGGCTGACCTGGCGGTGGTTCTCAACTGCGCTGGGCACTCCGGACTACATGTCTCCCGAGCAGATTCAGGGCAAGCGTGGCGACGCTCGCACCGACGTCTATGCGATCGGCGTGATGCTCTACGAGATGCTCGCCGGCCGCGTTCCCTGGGAGGGCGACAACGCTCTCTCGGTCATGAGCCAGCACATCAACGCGCCCGTGCCACCGATCCACGAACTCAATCCGGCCGTGCCGCCGCCGATCGACGGCATCGTCCGCAAGTGCCTGCGGCGGGCGCCCGACGAACGCTACGAAGACGCCACTTCTCTCAAGGCGGACCTCGAGGGTTGGCGAGACTTGCCCCTCGGCCAATTCATATTCGGCGACGAGGAGACGATCTCGCCGCCCGGCAACTCGGATCTCAAGCTCGTTCTGCTCGTCTTCGCCATCAGCGCCGCATTCTTGACAGGAAGCATCTTCCTGATACTGCTCGTTTACGTCATCAACCATGCCCACTAGCAGCCGCGCCGGCTCCCCAGGACAACGCGGGAGGGACAACATGCCCCACAAGTCGGATAGATACAACTTCGAAGAAGCGGGCCCGGGCGGCTCATCGGCAGCAGCCGGCGACGCCAGCCGCAGAGCCGTGGATCGTGTCCTGGCAGGTATCAAGGAAGCCGGTGTTCAGCAGGTGGAACTGCAGTTCGCGGACGTCACGGGCGCGGTGAAGACCGTCGCCGTGCCGGCGCGACGGATCGCGGCCGTGCTGGCCGACGGAGAGTGGTTCGACGGCTCGGCCATCGAGGGTCTCGCTCGCGAAGTCGAGTCGGACATGTATCTGCGGCCCGATCCCACGACTTTTTCGATCATGGAGCCGTCCGGCGTGCCCTGCGCCCGACTGATCTGCGAGGTCGTGACGCCCAGTGGCGAGCCGTATCCCGGTGATGGCCGCGGCACTCTGCGGGCACTCCTCGATCAGGCCGAGTCGGCGGGGTTGGGTTACCTGGTCGCGCCCGAAATCGAGTTCTTCCTCTTCCCCGCGGACGCCATCGGCCCGCTGGCGGACGACCCCAGCAGCTACTTCGAGAGGAGCCGCGGCCGGTCGCGCCGCGTTGAGTTGGAGATCGTCGCCAGCCTGGAGTCGATCGGAATTCATGTTGAGTCGAGCCACCACGAAGTGGCCAGCGGCCAGTTCGAGCTGGACTTGCCGCTTCAGCCGGCTCTCGTTTCGGCCGACACCGTCACCTCGCTCAAGCCCGCAGTCAAGGAATTGGCCCGCGACCGCGGGATGCAGGCCACGTTCATGCCCAAACCGCTTGCCGACGCCGCCGGTTCCGGCATGCACACCCACCAGGTCCTCGTGGATCGCTCCGGCCGCAGCGTCTTCGACGACGCCACCGATCCCTACGGTCTCTCGACCATCGCCAAAGCGTTCCTCGCCGGCCAGCTGGAGCATGCCCCGGGGATGTGCGCTCTCGTCGCCCCGGTCGTGAACTCGTACAAGCGTCTGGTTCCCGGCTACGAGGCGCCCGTCGCGGGCAGCTGGGGTCGTCACAGCCGTGGCGCTCTGGTTCGAGTGCCCACTCCAATCCGCACCAACGGAGCAACCGACGAGGTGTTCGGAACGAGGCTGGAGTTGCGACTGCCGGATCCCAGCTGCAATCCCTATCTCGCCTACACGGTCATGCTGGCCGCCGGCCTCGACGGCCTGGACCGTGGCTTGGAGCTGGGCCCGCCACTCGAGGAGATCGAACACGGCTTCGGGGCGAGCGGGCACAGCGTCACCAAGCCGCTGCCGGCGTCGCTGGGAGAGGCTCTTGCCGCTCTCGAGGACGATGACGTCATCATGGACGCGCTCGGCAGCGAGTTGATGGAGCTCTTCCGTTCGGCCAAGACGCTGGAATGGGAGTCGTACCGTCGCCAGGTGACCCCCTGGGAGCGCGACACGTATTTCCAGCGCTCATAAACCTCGGAACCGGCACGGCTCATTGGCAGTCCTGCCGGAGCTACGGAAGAGGTCAGTTGCCGACCGCGCTAACCTAGTGGTGGGGATGTAGTCGATGTCAGCATCGCGGAGGAATTAGTGCGAGTCTCGATCGGGATTGACCTTGGTTCGTCGAGAGTGAAGCTGCTCGCCCTCGACGAGACGGGCGAGTCGCTTGGCGTGACCATGGCTTCGTACGCAACGGACTCACGCCACCCGGGTTGGGCGGAACAGAATCCCGATCGCTGGTGGGATGCGCTCCGTCTGGCCATGTCGGAGATGCTGGCCCGCCCCTCGCTGCGCGGCGCCAAGGTGGACGCCATCGGTATGACCGGCCAGATGCACGGCGCAGTCCTGCTCGACGAGCAGGCGACAGCGCTTCGGCCCGCGGTCATGTGGTCGGATGGTCGGGCCGATGCCGAGACGTCTGAGATCGAGAAGATCATCCCCCGCGACGAGCTGGTCGCCCTGACCGGCAACCGCGCCAACGTCAGCTTCACCGCTCCCAAGATCATGTGGCTGGCTCGCAACGAGCCCGAGGTCATGGCTCGGACGCGATGGATCGTGCAGCCCAAGGACGCTCTTCGCGCCCGACTCACCGGTGAGGTGTACGGCGACGTCTCCGACGCTTCGGCGACACTGCTGTTCGACCTTCGAGCTCGAGCCTGGTCCGACGAAATATGCCGCAAGCTCAAGATCGACCGCGGCCTGCTGGCGCCACTCACCGAATCGGAGGCTTGCGGCGGGAACCTGCGCGAAGATGCGGCTCGTGCCCTCGGTCTGCCCGCCGGTATCTCCGTGGCAGTCGGCGGCGCCGACGCCCCGACCGCGGCCCTCGGCCTCGGCCTCGCCAGCGAGGCCAGCTCGCACGGGACCGTGCTCCTGTCCCTGGGCACCGGAGGCCAGGTCCTGGCTCCGGTAGCCGAGCCCAAGATCGATCCAGAAGGCCGTCTCCACGGCCTGTGCCACGTCGTCCCGGGCCAGTGGTGCGTCATGGCCGCCATCCTCTCCGCGGCTGCGTCGCTCGATTGGGTGGTGCGGTTGCTGCGCTCCGGCGACCCCAACGGCGCGCGCGAACTGCTAGCCGCCGCGGCCAAGGTCCCGGCCGGAAGCGACGGTCTCCTGTTCCTCCCCTATCTGCGCGGCGAGCGAACCCCTCACTTCGATCCGACGGCCAGTGGGGCCATGGTCGGCCTGAAGATCAGCCATGGGGCGCCGGAGATAACCCGTGCCGTCCTGGAGGGAGTGGCTTTCGCTCTGGCCGAGGGGCTCGAGCTAATCCGCGACCTGGGCCTGCGACCTCAGGCCGGGGTAGTGGCCGGCGGCGGCGTGAACAAGCTGTGGCAGCAGATCCTCGCCGACGTACTCAACATGCCGGTGACCCTCGGCGCCACCGAGCACGCCTCGGGCAGAGGCGCGGCCCTGCTCGGCGCAGTGGCGGCAGGCATCGCTCCGTCAACGGCGATCTCGACGTGGCCGCTGCCAGGCGACACGCGGGTCATGGAACCGATCCCCGAGAACGTCGCCATGTACGCGAAACGCCTGGCGGTGTACCGCAAGCTGTACGCCACCCTGCCGAAGATCTGAGCCCGCTCGCGTCGCCCGTGGCGGCGTGGCGGCGTGGCCGCTGGGCAGAGGGGCGGCTGGGCGGCTAACAACGACTCCCGCCGGAGCTACCAGCGCTGGTGGACCAGCGGCTTGATCGTCTTCTCATACATGGCTCGCACCCGATCCATCGTCTCGGGCGCGAGCGGCGCAAGGTCTGCGGCAGCGGCGTTTGCCGCGGCCTGCTCCGGGGTTTTCGCACCCGGAATGGCCGCCGTGACTCCGTCGAACATCAGAATCCAGCGCAGTGCCATCTGGGCCATCGTCGCGCCGCCGGGCACGATGGACCGCAGCTCTTCAACGAACGCCAGGCCCGTGTCGTAGTCAACGCCGGCGAAAGTCTCGCCGACGTCGAACGATTCGCCGTGGCGATTGAACGACCGGTGGTCCGTCGCTTCGAACTTGGTTTCCCTGGTCATCTTGCCCGTGAGCATCCCCGACGCCATCGGTAGGCGAGCCAGGACGCCCACGTCGCGCCGCTTCGCTTCAGCGAGGAAGTGGTCCGCCGGCCTCTGCCGCATCATGTTGAAGATGATCTGGACCGTGGCGATACCCGGATACTCGATGGCCTTGAGGCCTTCTTCGACACGTTCGACGCTCACGCCGTAGTTTGCGATCGAACCATCGGCGACGAGGGCATCAAGAGCCTCGAACGTCTCCGGCTGGTAGTAGAGGCCCGTCGGCGGGCAATGGAGCTGCACGAGGTCCAGCCGATCCATCTTCAGGTTGTCCCGGCTGCGATCTACCCAGCCCCGGAATGCCTCCGGCGTGTAATTGCCCACTTCTTGCGGGACGCTTCGACCCATCTTGGTGGCCACGAAGAACCGCTCGCCGTGCCTCTCAGACAGGAATTGGGCAATGACGCGCTCGCTGTGACCGTCGCCATACACGTCGGCAGTGTCGATGAGCGTCACGCCTGCATCGGCGGCGGCGTGCAGTGCCCGAAGGCTCTGTGAGTCGTCGACGGCTCCCCAGCTGGCACCGATCGCCCACGCCCCGAAACCGATCGCGCTAACTTCGCGCCCTGTCTTGCCGAACCTGCGGTATTCCACGGTCATCTCCAGCCACCTGGCCGGGCAGCCTGCTGTGCCCGGCGTGGTCTATAGAGTAGACCCGGAGTGATCGAGGCCAGATCGACGGGTGAGGCCGAGTGGCAAGCAGCTGGTGGCGAGCGAAGCGGCGAAGCGGCTAAGCGGCCTTGCGGCGGCTGCCGGCCTCGTCAGCCTCGACACCCTGTGGCTGGTCCGCGGTGGCGACCTGATCGTCGGCCTTGAGCTTGAACCTCGCCGTGGAACCCTCCAGTTCGCGCGCCATCCCGGTCAACTCGACCGCGATGTTGTTGACGTCCTGGGCCTGCGCAGACACGAGGCCGGTGGAGCTGGCGACGCGTTCCGCCGAGGCGGCGTTCTCTTCGGATATCGCAGCCACGCCCTCGACGATCTCGAGCGTCTCGCGGATGCTACCGGCCGCTTGCTGGGAGCGATCAAGGTTGGCGGTGACGATCGTGGAGACGCGGTCGATGGCGGCCGTCAGATCCACCATGACGTGGGCCACGGTCTGGTTCGCATCCGCCATGTCGCCGGTCTGGCGCTGGGTTTCCTTGGCCGATTCGAGCAGCTGATCGAGTGCCTCGCCTGAGTGCTGGGCCAGACTCGAACCTTGGTGGACCTTTTGAATCGCCACGTCCATCGCTTCGGCGGCCCTCTGGGCGCTGTCCTGAACGGTATCGATGATGGCGCCGATTTCCTTGGTCGCGGCCGCCGACTTCTCGGCCAGCTTGCGAACCTCGCTCGCCACGACGGCGAAGCCCTTGCCNNGCCCTGCTCGCCGGCCCGGGCCGCTTCGATCGCGGCGTTGAGCGCCAGCAGGTTGGTCTGGGCGGCAATGTCCTCGATGGTCCCGACGATCTCGCCGATCTGCTGGGCTCGAGTGTTGGTCTCCTGGATAGTGACCGCCGAGCTGTCGACGGCGACTTCGATCGATTCCATCTGCTGGAGTGTCTGGCGAATGGCCTCCGAGCCGCGTTCCGCGGTCGCGACCGACTGGACCGTCGAGGAAACCACAGTCTGCGAGCTGGACCCGGCCACGGCGACTGCCTCGGCGATGCGAGAAGCCGCGGCGGACAGGCTGTCAGCCGCCTGAGCTTGATCGCGAGCGCCGTCGGCAATCGCATCGACGGACCGGGCGATCAGCTCCAGGCTGGCATTGGCGCGAGTCATAGCCGTGGCTTCACTGGTCGCGGCTTCGGCCATCTGCGAGATGTTCTCGGCGATCTGCGACGTTGCCTCGCCGGACGAGAGAGCTGACTCGGCCAGACCGCCGCTCACGCTCATCAACGTGGCCGCCCGGTGCGACAGTTGAACCATCAGGCCGCGCAGGCTTGACGACTCGGCGTTGAACGTCGCCACGGGTACGCCTGCGGCGACGACGTGGTTGATGCTCGCGACGAGACCCGTGTCGATGATCGGGGTGGAGATGGCATCCCAGCCCTGGCCGGCCAGCGTGCCGATGGCCTTGCTCCTGATGTCGAGATGGAACGCCTTGTCCGGCTCCGGGCAGATCCATTGGACTTCGGCGTTGTAGGCCTTCAATTCCGCGGCCGCCGCCAGCACTCCTGCCTTGACGTCGTCCCAGAACGCGGCGTCCTCGAGACCGAGGACCGCGATGCGGAGGTGCCTCTTGGCGACCTGCATGGGCTTGGGTCGACGGGCAGCCATGGCCTCGGACTCGATCTGACCCTTGCCCGTCTGCCAGAACTGGGCCATGTTGGAGGCCGTGACCAGGTCGGCGGCCGTGAGCATGCGCGACTGGGCGGGTCTCGCGCCGGCGGCCAGGTAGTTGAAGAGGTGAATCACGGGGTCGTGACCCTGAGCGTAGGGGTCCTGGCCGATGACGGCAGTGATGACTCCCTTGGCCACGTACGGCATCGCGTCGTGGACCAGGTCGTGGCTGATGACCGTGATTCGGCCGCCCTTGGCGGCGTCCGAAACCGCGGCAGCGGCTCCGGCGCCGGCCACGGTGACGTATATGCCGGTCAGGCGCGGGTAGCGGCGCAAAGCGTCGGCCGTGACCTTGCGCATGCCTTCGAGCTCGTAGGGGCTCTCGACCGGTTCGAGGATCTCGATCTCGGGATACTTCTCGCGCAAGATCCCCTCGAAGCCCTTGCGGCGCAATTCGAGCCCCGCATGGTGCAGAGACGCAGTAACGACGATGACCTGGCCTCGGCCGCTCATGCCCTTGCCCATGGCTTCGCCGCCCGTCTGGCCCTGCTGATAGCCGTCGGGTCCGACATAGACGAGCCTGTCGCAGGCGTCGTCGGTCATGCTGTTCAACTGCGAGGCACTGTCGGCTATCTTGGCGATGAAGTCGTCGATGTTATCGCTCAGGCGCACGATCTCGGTTGCGCCATCGACTTCGGCCCGCGATCGCGCCCGTGCCGGGACTTTGGCCGTCAGGTCGCCCTCGGCAACGGCGGCGAGAGTGTCGGACAGGGCCGCAGTGTCGCCTTGCGCCCGGGCGATGTTCGTTTGCACCAGCCGGCCAAGAGGCCGAGCCACGCTGAAGACGTACATCGCCCAGGTGACGAGCCAGCCGAGCGCCATGCCGACAGCGACGGTCACGATCGAGACGCCGGAGGAAGTGTTGCCGGTGGCAAACGCGACGGCGCCGGCGACCAGGAAGATACCGGTCGGCGCGAGCCCGACGTATACACCGCGTCGGAGCACGAGCGTTCTAAATTGGACCAGCGCGTCCGGGATACTGGCTCGGGACATTCTCGGCACCTTCAAATGGCAAGCCTCACGTGCCATACGCGACACGTTCAGGCCCGCTGGCTGACCCTTCCACCCCGTAGGGAAGCTGCTTCATGGGTGATCGGTCGTCAGGGTGCGTTTCTGCAACTGAAATTTGGTTGATTTTCGGACCTGGCGGCCGTTTCGCCGTTCGTGGTCCCGACCGCCTATCCCCCGGTATCTGCGAGGCGATCGGCGAGCTCCACCAGCCGACACAACGCGTTTGCCAGACGCATCTGACGCGGCGTCCGGGCTCGAACTCGAACGAGAGCCGGGCTAGCGACGACGGCGGCGAGACAGCGGGCGCGCGACGTCGCGACGTTGAGGCGATTCAGGCTGTACAGAAACTCCATCCCTCGGGGAGCTTCCTCCGGGCTCGAAGTGGCCATCGAATAGATGGAGATCGGCGCTTCCTGGCCCTGGAACTTGTCCACAGTCCCAACCCTGACGCCCCGCGCGGCTCGGGCAATCTCCGCCACTTGAGCGTTGTACGGAGCCACGACCAGAACGTCGGCCGTCGAAACCTGGCGACGCGTGCCCTCCGCATCCGTCCAGGTGGACCCGCGAGCGGTCATCTCGCGGACGAGTTCGGCCACCACCCGGGCCTCCTCGGGCGACTCGTCGCGATTTCCTTCGTGGACCACAGGAACGAATCGGACGCCGGTGCCGGTCAGGCGACCCGATCCGGCGAGATCCTGAACGGCCAGCCAGTCCTCCGGCCGAAGACGACCCTGGTAGAAAGCTTCCGAAGTAAACCTGCAGAGATCCGGATGGAGGCGCCGAGTCCTCTCTTGAAAGAGTCCCAACTCCGGCGGCATTACCGCTGAGCCGTTCAAAACGTGTCCCAGGGTCGATGCTTCCGCGCCCGGCGGATGGCTGCCCTTGAGTGGCTGGTCGAGCTGTTGCGGGTCGCCGAGCAGGATGAGATTGCGGGCCGCGCCGGACAGGGCAACGGCGTTGGCCAGGGATAGCTGGCCCGCTTCATCGACGATCAACACGTCCACGGACGAGGCGAACTCCGGCCGCGACCACAGCCACGCGGTGCCGCCGACAGCCTGCACCTCGCCCGACTGGAGCGCCTCGAGAAGCTCCGGGTACGAGCCGAAAGGCGTGGCCGCGTCCGAGGCGCAGTCACCCGCGGCATCCGTCCGCTGGCCGATCGCCACAGACGCGCCCCGGGCGGCGGCGCGCTCGGCGATCTTGTCCAGGAGATGGCCGATGACGCGGTGGCTGTTGGCCGTGACCCCAACCCTGAGGCCCCGGCTCACGAGCTCCACCGCGACCTCGGCCCCCAGGTATGTCTTGCCCGAGCCGGGCGGTCCCTGCACGCCCAGCCACTCACCGTCCAGGGTGGGAGCGATTCGCAACGCGGCCTCGAGAGCGGTCTCGTCCGGTGCGCGGAGGGGGGCTCCGTTTTGCAGGAGCGGGCCTTGCCGCATGAGCAGCTTGCGCGCCGCGGCGTGTGGCCCGGCGGCTTCGATGCCGTTCTCCGCCACCCACTCCCCCACTCTGAGCAGACTGGCCTGGAGGCCGTCCGTCCTTACCATGTCCTTGGGCACGAGCGACGTCGGGTGCGGGCCGTCCGTCTTGGGTCCGCGCTTCAAATCGAGCGTGCCGGCCGCGTCGTCGATGGCCACGACCTCGCCGGGATTGTCGCCGGTGGCAGGGTCGCTAACCGCCACGCCGACGTCGATTGCGTGCGGTTGTTCCGGAAACCGGTATCGGTAGATCTTGGACCGCGGCGTCTCCCCAACCCTCTCGACGAATTCCAGGCGGCCGATCGGCTCGCGCTCGGCCATCCGCTCCTCATCTGTGAGATCGTTCATGAGATAGAAGTAGCGCCACCAGAACGACTTCTCCTCGCGGCGATGCCAGCTGAGCAGCTGGGCCAGCAGCCAGCGGCCGTGCTGGGCGGGCGACCGCAGTTCCGGCTCCTCGGGCACGCCCTCGCACAACCGTGCGGCGACGTCCGCGACGCGAGCCGCCCGCTCCGAGAGTTCCGGCGATGCTTCCCTGATTTCCGTCGACGGCCGGGGCAAGAGTTCGCCGAGTTGCTCGGTCAATTCTATCCGGCGCTCCTCGAGCCAATCGCGGAGCCGCCAGTTGGAGACGCAGTCGTCGCGGTTGTAGCGCTCGATACTTCCCAGAATCTCGTCCGCGGCCGGCGCAACCGTTGCGGCGGGTGTGTCGGAATCCGTACCCGCGCCCGAGTCCTGGCGCGCCAGCCAGGCCTCGAAGGCCACGATGCTCGAGCCGGCGTCGCGTAGACCCTCGTCTCGCCCGAAGCGATACAACGGCTCGAGCTTCTTGATGGAGTAGCTCTCGACAGATGCACGCAGGCCCTGCCTCACCGCCCGGTAGAGATCCACGAAGACGTGGTCGCGCAGGAGCCGGTCCACCTGCTCCTCACGAGTGGCGTGCCGGCCCATCAACCTGCCGGCGGCCGTCGTCTCGTAAGGAGCGTAGTGGTAGACGTGGATCAGGGGATCCCTGGCCAGCCGGTCCACCATCAGGTCGATTGCCTGTTCGAAAGCCCGCTTCTCGGCCTCCAGCGTGACGCCGCCGCCTTCGTCGATGCCCCAGAAAGCGTGGAAGGTCGGCTCGCCGTCCGGCCCGGTGAGTCCCGGCTCGAGAATCCCGAACAGGTAGTCGACGCCGTCCTCGAGGGCGAACGGGTCGCCTTCGATGTCGAAGAAGAGATCGCCGGGGCGTGGCGCCGGCAGGCTCGTGAGTCCCCGGTTCGGCTCGATCGAGCCATCGAGTTCGCGGCCGACTTCCAGTAGTTCGTAGAGCGCCTGGCGGGCGTCCTCGCCGCGGACCTGAATGAGGGCCTGGGCCCTCGCCTTCTCCAGAACGGCCGGCCCCACACCGTCGAGTGGCTCCGGCAGTGGCAGTTCGATGGCCGCGAGCTGGCGGCGCGAGGAAATGCCCGCGACCTTGAGCGAGTGGCGCAGTCTGCCGGGAGCGCCGGCTACGAGGCTCAGGTCATCGTCGGCACGCCGCTGGGCCGCACACACGAGCTGCCAGCGGCACACGTCGCAGTGTTCCACCGGCTCGGGGTAGGTGGCGGTGGGCGGATAGACGGCACCGGCCGGACCGCCGTCGGAAGCTACTCGCGCCTCGAACGCGGCCTTGACCATCCGGTAGTAGGCCATGTAATCCGCCACTCGGAACGCTTCAACCTTGCGGGTGCTGCCGCCGAGGGCGACGTGCATCGACTCCGGCTCGAGACCCTGGATGGCGGTGAGGGCCTCGACGTATGAGCAGATCTGGAGCAGTGCCGACGCCTTGACGTGGCGGGCCAGCTTCGTGTCCACGACCTCGTAGCTCCATTGCCCGAGCTCGCTGGGACGTTCCACTCGCAGCAGGAAGTCCGCCAGACCGAGCCACCGGCCGTCGAAGAACGTGGCCTGGTAGATGACCGAGTCGCCGCGCCGAATCGCATTTTCGGTTTCTCGGGCAGCGGCGCGCAAATGCTCGAGTCGATCGACGGCAGGCGCATCGTGATCGCCGCTATCAACGCGAGTGACCTGCCTGCCGCTCTTCTCCAGGTCGGCGAGGTATCGCGCCTCGTGCTCGAGGCCTCGCGTCGCGATCAGGTCTATCTCCGGATCCAGCCGCACCGGCTTGTCGACAAGCCCGGCCATCGCCGCGAGCTCCAGCCCGACCAGATGCTCGCATGCCAGGAACCCGACGAGATCGGTCGCGGCGAAGACTGGGGCGCCACCGATTAGCTGCATCGGGGCTCACGATACCCCCTGCCGGTGACAGCTCGCGTGTCACGTCCGGCAGCTCGGCTAGAATCGACCCACTTGTGCCGCCACAAGAATCATCGAGCCCATCGGAGAGTCCCCTTGAGCGTTCGGCCGCCACGCCTTGTCGCACTCCCGGTCATTGCCGCCCTGACGTTCATGAGCGTCGCGCTCATGGCCCCGGCCGGCGCTGCCGCCGCCGATGCAACGTCCCCGCAACTGACTGTCGATAGCCAGGCCTTCGGAATCCAGAGCCTGCCCGGCGACTCGCAATGGGCCTCGCAGGTTGGAGCCAGTCTGACGGCCGAGCTGCCGGCCATGATCGCTTTGACGGGGTTCGCCGTGCCCGGCAAGACGATCGTCGTTGTCGAGACCGCTTACAACACCGCCGATCGGGGCATCTCCTACGACCCTGCCACCAGGACGCTCGACCTCCCCGCGGCGGCCACGGCCGACGAGGTCGCCCACGGCCTGGCCCACGTCTGGTTCAACTCGACCCTCTTCTCCGACACCTGGGTGAACGAAGGGCTGGCCGCATATGCGGAGAGAGTCGCCGGCGACGGCAACTACCCGACCTGCGGTGCCATGCCCGCTTATCCCGGAGCCGGTAGCCCCAACCTCACTACCTGGAAGGCTCTGAATTCAGGCTCGACCATCGCCGATCAGAATCTCTCAGATTGGCGGTACCAGACCTCCTGCTCGTTCTTTACGACGGTCGCCGAGGCCATGGGTCCCGTCAACTTCAGGGGCGTACTCACGGCCGCGGTGTCAGGATCGGTGGCCTACGGGAGCGGCGCCTCGCAGAGCGGCGCCCGCACGGCGGCCGTACCGGTGGCAGCCCGCCGTCTCCTCGACCTGATCGACGAACGCGGCCTGGTCCCGGCGGGCGTGAAAGACCTCGATCTGGCCCAGAACCTGCTGGCGGGCAAGGGTATCTTCGACACCGCCGACCTCGCCACCAGATCGGCCGCCCGAGCCACCCTCCACGCTGAGGCGGCACGAACGTGGCAGATTCCGCCAGCCATCGACAGCGCAATGGAGAGCTGGGATTTCGGGACGGCTCAAACGGACATGGAGACGGCCGCGAAGATCCTCGATCTGCGAGATCAGGTGGGCGTGACCCTGCCCAACTTCACACTCGACGGGACCGCAATTCAGACCGACTTCGAAGCGGCGAGGACCGCCCAGGACCTCGACAACGTGGTCGCGCTGACGGGCAAGGTCGTCGTCGCCGCGGACAAGCTTGCGAGCGCCAGGCAGACCCGCGATCGCGGACGCAACATCCTCGAGTCGCTCGGCCTGATCGGGAGCGATCTCGACACGCCGCTGACTCGAGCCCAGTACGAGCTGCGGAAGATTCAGCCCGGGCCGGCCGGCGACGATGCCCAGTCCGTCATCGACGAGGTGGACGGCGCGGCGATCGTGGGGCTCCTGAGGCTGATCGTGGCGATCGGCATCTTTGGCCTCATCGCCCTCGTCGGCATCTGGATACTGGTGCTGCATCGTCGCAGGAAGGCCGCCCGCACGACCGCCCGCACGACCGAACCACCGTCCGAAGCAGACGCGACCGACGCGGCCACGGCGCCAGAAGCGTCGACATCCACGGCGCCAGGCGCGACCGATCGTCGTCCGCCGACCCGGTCCCACCGCAAGGCGAGGAAGCCTCAGGACTGACTTTCGACGCCCGGTGCGGGCGATCACCGCTTTAGGGGAATACCCCTAAGGCTTCTGCCCCACCCGCCGAATACTCCGACATGACCTCAGTAGCCTCTATCGACAGCACCACCGCGGCGGCGAATCAAAGCTCCACCGCGCTCGACGCCCAGGCCGAACTGGCGGCCGCGGGGCTGCCGCCGACGAACCTGGCTCGGGCTGCCACGACCAACACGGCCAATGCCGCGCTCATCTCGAGCCAGTGGGGCGTCGATCCGAGCACAGTCGCCGGCGTCTACGGCGGCGTCGGCGAGAGCGGCGGGCTGTTCGCGAGCGACAACCTTCTGCCACTCCTGACGAACCTCAGCCGCGCAAATGCCGAGCAGGCGCTCTCATTGCTCGGGATCAAGACTCCGAGTCCCGGCAACTCGACGACCAGCTACGCCCCCACATCGTCGGCGACGGCCGCGTCCAACGCCCAGAGTCAGTCGGCGCTGGCCCAGGCGTACGGCGGGACTGCGACGGGTACCGTGGATCCGCTCTGGGGCAAGTCTGCCTGACGCACCGGCGCCTCAACCGCCGCGAACGCCCCCGCCGAATCTGTGGCACCCTCGTAGCGTGCCTGAACCGCAAGCCGTCACACTGAACGACACCCCGACCGCCTCGTACAGGGCCCTGCTGGCCGTGCCGTCACTCGGCCGCATCCTCGTGTCGATGCAGGTCGCGCGCATCGCCCAGTCGATGGTCAGCATCGTTGCCATCCTGTTCGCGCTGCAGCGCTACGACTCGCCGCAACTCGCCGGCGCCGTCGCGTTCGCCAGCATCGTTCCCGGAATGATTGTCAGCCCGATAGCCGGAGCCTTGCTCGATCGCCACGGCCGCACCAGGTTGATCATCCTCGATTACCTCGTTGCCTCCACATCGCTGATCCTGATCGCGATCCTGTCACTCGAAGGCCGGCTGCCCGAGCCCTCGCTTATCGCGATCGTGGCCATCGCGTCGGTAACCGGTCCCTTGAGCAGCAGCGGCATGCGAAGCCTCTTCCCGCTCATGGTCCCCGAGCACCTGTGGGAGCGGGTCAACGCCGTCGACTCAAACGGCTGGGTTCTGGCAACGGTAGTGGGCGCGCCGTTCGGCGCCGTATTCGCCCAGATCCTTGGGTTCGAGGCCGCATTCGCAACCATCGGCGTCGCCTATGTAGTGGCGGCGATCGTTATGGTCGGCGCTCCCGACCCGCGCACCGAGGTCGCCTCCAGCGGCAACCTCTTGCGCGATGCCTGGCTGGGCCTCGTATACACATGGAGCAACCGCACCCTGCGAGGTCTCGCGATCTCACTCTCAACGATGAATCTCGGGGGCGGCACGGTTCAGATAGTGGTGCCGCTCATCGTGCTGCGCCGGCTGGGCATGGGCCAGGAAGTCGTGGGCTATATGTTCGGCTTGATGGGCGCGTTCGGAGTCGTTTCGGCGTTCCTGTCCGGCAGGATGCGGACGAACGGCCGCGAGAAGACGCTGATCGTGATGCCCGCGATCGCGTTCACGGGCGCCACGGCGATCCTGCTGTGGCCGGCCGGGCTCCTGCCCATCGTCCTGTCGATGGCGCTATCGGGACTGGTCAACGGCCCCATGGATATCTCGATGTTCACCCTCCGCCAGCGCTGCACCGATCCTGCCTGGATGGGTCGGGCCTTCACCGTCTCGATGAACCTCAACTACTCCGGCTTCCCGATCGGGGCGGCAATCGCCGGCGTGCTCGTGGGCGTGTCCATCGATGCGGCGATCGTCTTCGCCGTTGTAACCAACGGGCTCGGGGCGGTGCTGGCGCAGCTGCTCATTCCCGGGCCCGAGGAGAGTTCCGCCACGTAGCCTCCGCCACGTAGCGCCGCCACGCGGTCCCCGCGAGATAGTGGAAGGCCGGGCTTTCGCCCGGCCTTCGCAGTTCCGTGGTTGCGGCGCCGACCCTCTCGAGCCGGCACCGTGGTGGCGCCGCCGTCAGGCGACGGGCACCGTTACGCGACCGGGGCCGCCTCCGGTTCGGATTCGTCGCGGGCACCCAGGACGCGGCGCGACCGCGCCTTGGCATCGTCCACGAGCGAGTACACGACCGGAATGACGATGAGTGTCAGGAACGTGGAGGTGAAAAGGCCGCCGATGACGACCGTGGCCAGCTCGGAGGCGATGATCTCGCCTTCGGACAGACCCAGCGCCAGCGGCATGAGAGCCAGCATGGTGGCGATGGCGGTCATCAGGATCGGCCGGACTCGCGTTCGACCGCCCTGCATCAGGGCTTCGTACATGGGCAGGCCGCGCCGCCGGTGTTGCTCTACAAGATCGAGCAGAACGATCGCGTTGGTGACGACGATGCCGATCAACATCAAGAACCCTATGAGAGCGCTGACACCGATCGGTCGTTGGGTCAAGAAGAGTGCCGGGAACGCGCCGATCATGGCCAGCGGCAAGCTGAACATGATCACCAGCGGGTCCACGAGCGAGTTGAAGACCAGGACCATGACCAGGTAGACGAGCAGGATCGCAACCGCCATCGAGAAGAACAGACCGCCGAAGGCATCGTTCATCTCCTGGGTGACGCCACCGAGGGTCACGGTGACGCCGGCGAGCTTGCCATCCGCCTGGAGTTTGTCGATGGCCTTCTGGATCTCCGTCGACACCCCGCCGGTGTCCTTGCTGGTGGTGTCGGCCGAGATGGTCGACGCGGGGTTACCGCCGACGTGGCTGATGCGGGCCTGGGTCTGCGTTTCCTTGACGGTGGCAATTGCCGCGAGAGGCATCTTGGCGGCGCCGACGGGCATCTGCGAGAGCGCCTGGAGCGACGTCAGCTTGGCGTCGACCGAGAGGTAGACGTCGGTCGGCGTACCGCCCAGATTGAGCGTCGCGGCCTTGGTTCCGGTCAGCGCATTGTGGACCTCGCTCTGGACACCGTAGACGCTGGTGCCGTCGAGCAGGGCCTTGTTGGGATCGACGTCGATGTCGTACTGGGCACTTGTGGTGGCCAGGTCACTCTTGACGTTGAGCAGATCGGGCATGGTCTTGAGGCTGCCCATGACCAGGGTCGTGGCATTGGCCACGTCGGTCACATTGTTGCCGCTGACGACGACGCTGATCGAGCTGCTGCCGGTCATGCTGTTCTGGGCGACCTGGATCTGCCAGCCGTCCTGGGCCAGAGGGCCAAGATCCGCGGAGAGTTTCGTCTGCTCCGTGTCCAGGTTGGTGCTGCTGTCGAGACCGACGACGATCGTCGCCCCGTTGGCAGCTCCGCCCGTGAAGGCGGCGGCGAGAGCGGAGAGACCGGTGTCACCCTCGCTCGGGACCGTGGCCTCGATGAGCTTGACTTCCGAGTAGCTCCTCAGCTTGGCCTCGACGACACGGGCCTGCTGGAGCACCACTTCCGAAGACGTGCCCGACGGCGGCGCCACGGTGACAGAGAGCTGCTTCTGCGAGCCGGCGTTCAGGAACTGGGTTGGGATGTGAGGAACGAGCATGCCGGCCCCGAGGACCAGGACGGCGGCGATGCCGATCACGCCCCAGCGGCTGCGGCGGTTGTGCAGCGCCGCCGTGAGGAGCGGCGTATAGAGGCGCTGAACGAGAGTGTCGTGGTGCTGCGGCCCTTCATCGGGGTCGAGCTTGATGCGGTCGATGAAGAGGCTGGCCATGACCGGGACGACGGTCAAGGCGCAGATGAGGGAGGCAAGCAGGGCGAACGTAACGGTGAGGGCGAAGGGGAGGAAGAACTGGCTGACCAGTCCGCCGACTAAGCCGAGCGGCAGGAAGACGGCAACGGTCGTGAGCGTGGAACTCGTGATGGCGCTGGCAACTTCACGCGTGCCGCCGATGCAGGCGTCCCGCATAGAGTCGCCCTTGCTGCGGTGGCGGTAGATGTTCTCCAGGACGACGATGGCGTCGTCTACGACGCGGCCGACGGCTATCGCCAAGCCACCCAGGGTCATGATGTTGATCGTCACTCCCGCGACGAGCATCAGCGTCAGCGCAGTCATGATCGACACGGGGATGCTGATAGCCGCGACCAGCGTGGACCGCAAGCTCAGCAGGAAGAAGAAGATCGTGAGAATCGCGAAGAGGGCGCCGAGGAGCCCTTCGCGGACCAGGCTGTCGCGAGACTCGATGATGAAGCTCGAGGAGTCGGAGACGGTGTCGACCTCGAAGCTGCCGCTGCCCTGGGCGCTCATCTCATCCAGCTTCTTCTGGACCGCCTGAACCACGTCGACGGTGTTGGCCGATGAAGTCTTGGAGATGCTGAGCACGAGCGCCGCGCCGGCGTCGCCGGTCTGCGGTGACTTGTTCAGGTCCGCATAACCCGTCGAATAGACGGGGACTTCCGAGACCGTGCCGAGGTCGCCGATGGTGATCGGCGTGGGCGCCGCGGCAGGTGCGCCGGCCGCCGGCATCTTGACTCCGACCGCGAGGGCCGAGAGCTCATCCTTGCTCGTGATCTGGTGCTGGGCCGAGACCGGGATCGAGATGGTCGTGCCGCCGGTTGTCGTCGGCAGTGAGCCGGCCGGCAGGGTCAGGTTGTTGGCCGAGAGCACGCCCTGGATCTGCGAGATCGAGACGTTGTCGGCGGCGAGTTTCGTGGGGTCGAGGCTGATCACCAGACGGGGCTGGCTGGCGCCGCTGAGGTCCACCTTGCTGACGCCGTCGATGCTTTCGAGCGAGGGCACGATGGTGGTCGTGGCCAGCGTGTTGAACTGATCGGCCGTAGTGGAGCCGGTGCTGCGGATGGCCACGATCAACGAGGGGAAGGCGTTGATGTCAAACGACTCGACCGTGGAGGTGGAGGTGAGCCCCAGCGCCTTCACGTTCGTGTCGATCGTGGACAGCGTGTCCTTGATGTTCGTGCCGTACTCAAACGTGGCGACGACGATCGACAGGCTGTTCACGGAGCTGGAGTCGACCGTCTTGAGGCTCGCCGTATTGCCGATCGACCGCTCGACGGGCTCGGTCACCTGCGTCGACACGTCCTGGGCGCTGGCGCCCGCGAGGGGCGTGATGACGACTACGATCGGAAGCTGGATGTCGGGCAGCAATTCCTGCTTCAGCGAGGACCAGGAGAACAGGCCCCCGATCAGCAGGCCGATCGTGATCAATACCGTCACGCTTCGTTTCGATATGGCGAGTTGAGTCAGTCGGATCACTGTTGGCTCCTAAGCTGCCTGGCTATGTCGACCGCCGCCCGTCAAGACCGTCGGCGGTTCAGATTGGCTCAGTTGGATTCGCTAGTTACGACTTGCGCGGACGGCGATGAGTTCATTCCGGCCCGCAACCGGTTCGATCCATCACGACATCGATGAGGTGGGCCATCTGGCCGAGTTCTTCGTCGTTGAGAGCGTCGAGCATCTGCGTGATCACCCGCGTCCGCATTCCGGACACTTCCTCGACGAGATGTCTCCCGGAGTCGGTCAGGGCGCATTCCACTATTCGGCGATCGTCGAGACGGTGGCGGCGCTCCACCAGCCCGTGCCGCTCCACGCGTTCCACGCTGCCGCTTGCGGTTGGCAAGCCCACGCCGAGCCACTCGGCGATTCGGCTCATCGGCGCCGGGCCGTTCTCGCTCAGCAGGAACAGGAGTCTCATCTGGCTGAATGTGAGTTCCTGGGCAACCCAATCGGGCGTTCCGTGGGCGTCCTTGGTCCACATCCGGCCCATCGACTCGATGACGGCCTGGACCCGAACCTCCCGGTCTGATACTTCGCTCATAGTCGAACAGTATCAGCAGTAGCGAATAGATGCGCATCATGCGAATTGGCTAGCCCGGGCTCGCCAATCTGGGCAGCCGCTGCTACCTTCTACAGAGCCGTCACGAATAGGGAGGGATGGGTGATAAAGCGGGGGAAGCCTGAGGGTCCGATCCGCTGGACGACTCTCGGCAACGCGCCGTATCCAAGAGCGGACGAACCGTGCTCGGGGTTCCTGCTTCAAGCCGGAGGGGCGAACGTTCTCGTAGACATCGGCGGTGGTGTGCTCGGCGCGCTTCAGCACTACCTCAGGCTGGAGGACTTGCACGCGGTCTGGATAAGCCACCTTCATGCCGACCACTTTGCCGACATGCCGCTCCTCTACTACGCCTTCGCGTTCGCCGAGAAGCCGATGCGCAAGATCCCCGTCCTGGGCCCGGTCGGCTGGGCTGCGCGCGTCGAGGCCTTTGTGAAGAGCGCCTCGGACCACCACATGAGCGACTACTTCCAGGTCGTCGAGATCAAGGACCGCGGCATCGCCGAAATCGGGGACCTCAAGATCCAGGCCCGGGCCGTCGAACACGCCGTGCCCGCCTTCGGCCTAACTGCCCGTTTCGGCGACCGGCGCCTGGCCTATACCGGCGACAGCGGTCCGTGCGACAACCTCGTCACGCTGGCCAAGGGGGCGCGAATCCTCGTCGCCGAATGCTTCGCCGGAGAAGTCGAGATTCCGTCGGTACACCTCACTCCCGAGGACGCCGGACTCGTCGCCACTCACGCGGGCGTGGCTCGACTTGTACTGACGCATCTCGGCCTGGGCATGAGAGAGGAAGAGGCGATCGAGCGCGCGGCCACGACCTTCAACGGCGCGATCGAGGTCGCCAAGCCGGGCACCCTGCTCGAAGCCTAAGCCTCGCGCCGGTACGGAGTGTCGAGAACCACGAAGTCCTTGCGGCCCACCAGCGCGGCCCGGATGCGATGGACGTTCTGGTTGTACAGGATTCGGTCCCACCAGTGGCGCGCGAGATGCTCCGGCAGCAGCACGATCGTGAGCCGGTCCGGATCCTCCGCCTGGGATACCTCCAGGTAGCGGACGAACGGCCGAACGAGGGCGCGATACGGCGACTCGACAAGCACCACTCGAGCACCGGGGAGCTGGCGTTCCACTCTCTCTCGGAAGTGCTCGCCCTCGGCGTGATCCAGAGTGACGTGCACGAGCTGGACTTCCTCGCCCATCGTCTGACCCACGCGAACGGCCTGGACCACGGCCCGCGTCATCGCCTGAGCGGCCACGACCACTCTCTGGCGGCGGCGCGGGGCGCCGAACACAACGTCTGGCTGGACCTCCAGGCCCAGCCCTTCCTGGTCGTACTCGTACTTGATGAAGATCATCAGGGCGACGAGGATCGGGACCACGATGATGATCATCCAGACGCCCTGGTCGAACTTGGAGATGGCGATGACCACCACGACTACGCCCGTGACGACGGCACCGATGCCGTTGATGAAGGCGCTCCGCCGCCAGCCCGACCCGCGCTCGGCGAACCAGTGCTTGACCATGCCGGACTGCGAGAGAGTGAACGACGTGAACACGCCGATGGCGTAGAGCCCAATCAGGCGATCGGTGGAGCCCTGGAACGCCACGCACAGCCCGATCGACGCCAGGGACAGGGCGACGATCCCCGAGTTGAAGGCGAGACGCTCGCCACGCAGCGAGAACTGCCGCGGAAAGAAGCCGTCGCGGGCAAGGATGGACGAGAGGCGCGGGAAGTCGGCGAAGCTCGTGTTCGCGGCCAGGATGAGGATGCCCATCGTCGCGAATTGAAGGACGTAGTACATCGGACCAGGGCCGAAGATCGTCCGACCGACCTGCGAGAGGACGGTCTCGCCCGTTGCCTGAAACCCCGCCGGATGGGCTCCCATGTTGATGGCCAGGTAGCTCGTCCCGAGGAACATGATGCCGAGCAGGGTCGCCATGATGATCATGGTCTGCTGGGCGTTCTTCCATTCCGGCGGCTTGAAGGCGGGCACGCCGTTGGCCACCGCTTCGGTTCCGGTCATGGCCGAACAGCCGTCGGCGAAGGCCTTGCAGAGCAGGAAGACGCCCATGTTCTCGGTGGCCAGGCCGGTCAGTGGAGCAACGCCCGCAACTTGATGAAGATTGCCGGTGATCGACTCGATCACGCCCACCCCGATCAGTAGCAACATCGAGCCGATGAAGATGTACGTGGGGCTGGCGAAGAGCGTGCCGCTCTCTCGCAGGCCGCGCAGGTTGACGATCATCACCAGGATGATCGACAGCGCGATCAGGTGGACTCGCCACTCGTAGATGGCCGGGAACGCCGAGTAGAGCGCCTGGACGCCGGACGACACACTGACCGACACGGTCAGGACGTAGTCCGTGAGTAGCGACCCTGCGGCGACCAGGCCGGCGATCACCCCGAGATTGGCATGAGCGACGATGTAACTCCCACCGCCGTTTGGATAGGCTCGAATCGTCTGGCGATAGCTGAAGGTCACGATGACGAGCAGCGCCACGACCACGACCGACAGCCCCATGACGTACTGGTAGTTCACCGTCCCGGCGCCGGCGAGGATGAGCATCATCGCCCCTGTCGCGTATGCGACCGACGACATCACATCCGACGAAAAGACCGGCAGGGCCTTCCACTTGGGCAGCCGCTCGGCCAGCTCCTCGGCGGACGAGAGCGGCCGACCGAAGAGCACTCCTCGGAGGGTAGCCATCCAACGCTGGCCGGAAGTTCTGGGTGCCTGGGCCTCGAGTTTGGCTTCCAGGACTCCGGGGCCGAGATAGCGGAAATAGCGGGCGTGAGGTCGATCGACGACTACGCGGCGATCGCCGAGTTTTCGGCCCTTTAGAGGCCGCAGGTCAGCCATTGGCGGCGGTATCCCTCGTTATGACTATGTCCACCTTACCGCCGGGACGAACGACCGTAGGCAGGATTAACACTCCGGTGGCATCGGCGAGTTGGTAGGCACGCCATAGCAGCCCCGGCCACGATACGAAGCCCGACAGGACGACTCGCGTCGCCAGGCCGCTCGATACTAGAGCCACAGCCGACTCCAGGTCGGCCAGCCCCGGCTCGAACATGCGCTCGAGGTCGTCGAGTTGTTCGTCGGCCGTAACTCCCAGAGCGCTCGGCTCGAAGTCGGCCGCGAAAGATTCGACTGCCCCAGAGTTCGTCTCGCTCGCAAGGGGGCTGGGCACCACGAAATCTGCCGGTGCTTCTGCCACCGGCGCCGTGGAGGAGCCAACTCGGGAGTCGATCCGAGCGCCGCCTCGAACAAGATGAAGAACGCTGTCGGCGAATGTCACCTCCCTACCCTATTCGGGCGGTCACGAGGGAACGCCGTGGGTGGTGCGTCGAGGCGCTCAACAACCGCTCAACAGGGTGGGCCAGTACGGACCGCATGCTGCTCACCGGGAGACTCCCGCGACGGCGCGTCGTAAGCCCGGCCGCCACCCGGGCGGCGCCCGCCGTTCTGGCGACCGGCTACTCCGCCACGATCCGATAACCCACTCCGGGTTCGGCCACGATCAGCCTGGCAGCCACTCCAGATGGGTCCGCGGCGGCAAGCTTGCGGCGCAGGCGCGAGACATAGACGTGGAGGTAGTGGCTCTCGTCGGAGTAGGCCGTGCCCCAGACCGCGCGAAGGAGACGGCCGGCGGTCACTACCCGGCCGGACTGCGAGAGCAAAACCTTCAGAAGCTCGAATTCACGCGGCGTCAGCTCCACGGGTGTTTCCCCAACCAGGACCTCGTGCCGTCCCACGTCCAGCACCACGGGCCCCAGATGCAATCGGCCGTCGGGATCCGCCTCGGGACCGGCGGCCCGGCGCAGAACGGCACGCATCCGAGCGTGCAATTCCGAGAGGCCGAACGGCTTGGTCAGGTAGTCATCCGCTCCGGCGTCGAGTGCCGCCACGCGGTCCTCCTCGCGGCCTCGGGCGGAGACGACGATGATGGGCGTGGTGGCTTCACGGCGGACGCGGCGGATCACCGCCTGGCCGTCGAAGTCGGGCAATCCCAGGTCGAGGAGGATGAGATCCGGACGCCTGGCATCCCAGAGCCGCAGAGCCTCGCGGACGTCTCCGGCCTCGTCCACCTCGTGGCCTCGAGCCCGAAGGTTGGCGGCGATCGCAACTCGGGCCGGCTCATCGTCCTCGACCAGCAACACCGCCGCCGCAAGTTCGCTCATTTGGTCGCCTCCGAGCCGGCCGATGAGCCCGGCATCGGTTCGCGCTCTACCGGCAATCTGACGGCGACCTCCAGACCGCCGAGCTCGCTGGGTCGAGCAATCGCGGAACCGCCCATCGCTTCGACAAATCCCTTCACAACAGCCAGCCCGATTCCGGAGCCGCCCTGGGAGCGCGAGCCCGGCCGGCGCGGGGCTCGATAGAACCGCTCGAATATGTGAGGCATGACGGAGGCCGGCACCCCGGGTCCGCCATCTTCCACGACCAGCCAGACTTCCTCGGCCACTACCCTGGCGGAGACCCGAATCTTCTTCCCGGCCGCGTACCGGGCCGCGTTCTCCAGCAGGTTCGTGAGAATCTGGTCCACGAATATCGCGTCCACCTTGACCGCGGGCAGGTCCGCGGAGACGGCGACTTCCACCGCCGAAGGAGCCAGCGCGGCCGCGACCCGCTCCAGGACCGGATCGACGAGATCCGCAAGGTCGTACAACTCCAGGGAGGGGTGCAGCGCCCCGCCCTCGATCCGGCCGAGATCCAGCATGTTGCGGACCAGACGACTGAGCCGCTCGGCCTCCTGGTCGATGGACCTGGCCACGGCTCGCTCCGCGTCGCGGTCTATCTCGACGTCGGGATCGATGAGGTTGCCGGCCGCGGCCCGAATTGCGGCGAGAGGCGTTCGGAGATCGTGCGAGACCGAGTCGAGCAGCGCCGACTTGAGCGCTTCACCCTGACGCGCCACCTCCGCGGCCGTGGCCTCCGACGCCAGGCGATCCCTCACCACCGCCTGCCCGAACTGATCCGCGGCAGCGGCGATCAACCGCGAATGCGAGCGGCCCGGGAACGGATCGGTCTGACGCCGCGTGGCCCACAGAGATCCGACGATCTCGCCCCCGGCGGCAATTGGCACGCGCAGCACCATCGCCTGGTCGTCGTCGGCGGCCGGGCGCGATCTGGCGGCACGAACCTCGCCGCCATCCCGAGCCGGCGCGATGCTCGTTTCCCGGACCTTCGCCCAACCCGGCTGGGTGTCGGCGGAGGTGGATTGGAGGATCCAGCGAGACGCAACCGACGGACGTGGCGCTCCGGGCTGAGTGTCTGCGACCACTCGCTCGTCGCGGATCGAATTGCCCAGGCCAACCCAGACGCGCGACATCTGAGCCTCACGAGCCAGCCGCGCGGCAAGCAACGGGGCAGCTTCCAGGGCCGTGGCGGCTGTGGCTATGTCGCGGCTCATCGAGAACATCGCCCGAGCCTCCGCGCTGCGCAGTTCCGCCTCGCGCCGGCGCTGCAACTGCAGGGCTGAAAGACGCCCGATGACGATGGCCACGATCAGGAAGAGGAGCAGGTCCAGCCACTCCTCCGGCGCCGAGATCGAGAAGGTGTAAAGGGGCTGGACGAAGAAGTAGTCGTAGAGCAGGAAGGAAGCGACGGACGTGGCGACGGCGAGCCAGCTGCCATAACCCGTGCCCACGGCGACAACCGCCAGGAGATAGACGATGGCCGCGTCCGGAACACCAAGCTGGAGGTGTATCAGGGCCGCCATGGCCGTAACCAGCATGAGGCTCAGGACGGCGATCGCGAGGCCCGCGACCGGCGGCCGGCGAGGCCCGGAGAACGAGAGGCTTGTCCTGGTCACCACGCCTGAATAGTAGGGCCGCCGACGGGCCGGCGGACGCTAACAAGGTGCTCAGAGTCCTTCTTGGCGAGCCCGGCGCTGAGGTCGTAGACTAGGGCATAAGGCCGCCCGCTTCGGTGGGCCGGTCCCGTGAGCCCCCGTCGCCTTCCCCCTCGGGCGACGGGGGCTTCCCGATTCGCGCCCCTGCCCCGCCCGCGACTCATGGTTGCGTGGCGTTGTACGATATAGAACGCCTGTACGCAATATGTGGCAAATTCGCCCACGCCGCACGCCACAACCGCGGCCTGGTGGACAGGGAGTCGAAATGCATCCACATACAGTCCACCGGCGGTCCACAGTGGCCCAACAGTGGGTCCGCGAGCGGGTGGTGCGACAACGCCCGAAACGGGCGGGCAATCTAGATGTGGTGGTTGCGGTGGGCAGGATACCACAACATATTGTGGTTGGGGGCCTTGACTCTGACCGCGCCGACGGCGTAAATTGGTTCGGTTGGCCGGGGCCTCGAGGAGACTCGACCAGCGCCGGGAAGACCACGGAGAGAGGATCGACCCGGCGTCGTAGAGCCATCGATGGAGGCGCTTCGCCCGGGCACTCGCAGCTATCGTCAGGACCACTCGACCAGTATCTGGAACCGGTCGCCACTCAGATCGCGGACGTCACCCAGCCGGAGTTGGACGGACGCACGGGCAGCCGGACCCTTGATCGAACGAGTGGTGGGAAGGCCGGCGGCAGACTGGAGTTCAGTCGGCCTGACGTTGCGAAGGCTCTCGACGACCACCCCCTTGAGCAGCAATCGGTGTTTCGTGGTGTCCGCTTCAATGAACGAACGATCAGCTAGAACCCAGAGAGGAAAAGGAATGAGTCGAGCCGCGAACGCGTCCCCCGAGAGCGCGACCACTTCCTCAATCGTCGAACCCGCAACGAAGGCGATCCCCGTTATGGCAGAAGAGATCGCGACAGGCGGCACCTCGCCCGCCGGCTCGGCCGCCGGCTCGACCGCAGCCGCCACGATGCTCCCCGACGGGACCTTTACCGGCCTCGGGGTCAAGGGCCTCACCTTCCCCCGCCGCTGGACCACACCCGGCGTCCATCCCTACGACGAGATCGAGTGGGAG
>PMLK01000060.1 GCA_003158875.1 Chloroflexota bacterium | reverse complement strand
TGAGCGTCGCGGCCCTTTGCTAGACGGGCTCACGGTGCGTTCCTCCCGTTCAGGAGCGCTATAGAGGCCTCTGATTGCCGCCGGAGGCCTTCGCGCTGTCCGGGATCTTACACCTGCGAAGCTGCCACGAAGCTGCCAAGTGTCGCCAGGCGGTCCGCCCGACCCGTCTATGGATGGAACAGCCGTGCTGTTCGTGCGTGAAATCTGGTACCGGAGCAGGGGCTCGAACCCTGATGCCCTCGCGGGCGGCGGATTTTAAGTCCGCTGCGTTTGCCAGTTTCGCCACTCCGGCACGTGACCAAGGGTATCGCGCCGCGCCACTGTCGCGTTAGTCGAGACTTCTCTCCACACCGCTAACCTCGCGTTGCCAACGTTCCTCCGATGCATGAGCCTGGAATGGCATTCGCCCAAGTCCCAGGAACCCGGAGGATCGGAATGATTGGAGTCGCAATTCGGCGTTGGCAGGCCGCCCAATCGCGGCGCGTGCTGTCGATCGTGGTCAGCCTGGCATTAATCGCGTCATCGTCGTTCTCCGCAGCTCAGGCAGCCGCGGCCCCGCCGCCGTCGGCCGCACCGTCGGCCGCAGAGTCAGCATCGGCCGTGCAGTCAGCCCTGCCGTCGGTATCGGCCGTTCCGTCACCCTCGGCCGGCAGCCAACCGGCCCAGGATTCGACCGGCAGGCCGCATCAGTTCCTGGACGACTCTTCGACCGGTCCAGTCGTAGCCGGCACGGGGCCGGCGGTGACCGGCACGCCAACGCTCGCCGCCGGATTCAGCTCGTCGGTCGTCTTCTCCGGATTGACCAATCCCACCGCAGTTCGATTCGCTTCGGATGGAAGCGTCTGGGTAATCCAGAAGTCCGGCAAGATTCTGCGCTACAGCAGCCTCAACGCCACAACCCCAACGGTCTTTGCCGACCTCAGCGCGGAGGTCAATTCCTATTGGGATCGAGGCTTGATGGGCCTTGCTCTCTCCCCCACCTTCCCGGCCGATCCGTCGGTATACGTCCTGTACACCTACGATCACAATCCTGTCAGCGACTACTCGCCGTCGGCCCCAACTCAGTGGAATGACAACTGCGTGTCGCCTCCCGGGGCCCTCACCGACGGTTGCCCGGCCCTGGGCCGACTTACCAAATTGACTGCCAATGCCGGTGGAGCAACTTGGTCCGGCGCGGAGACTGTGCTGGTCCAGGGCTGGTGTCAGCAGGGACCCAGCCACTCCATGGATAACCTCGCATTTGGGCCCGATGGCTATCTCTACGCCAGCGCGGGCGAGGGCGACATGTTCAACGTGGCCGACTACGGCCAGATGGGCGGGACTACGAATCCCATCGTCACGCCGGCAAACCCCTGCGGCGATCCGCCCGGAGGCGCCGGTACGGCCCTGACCGCCCCAACCGCCGAGGGCGGAATGTTGCGAGCTCAGAGCCCGCGGCGCACCGACGGTCCGGCCGTCTTGAGCGGCTCCTTGTTGCGCGTCGACCCCAATACAGGCGCCGGCGCCCCGGGCAACCCGTTTGCCTCGAGCTCGGACGCGAACGCGCGCAAGATTCTCGCGTATGGGCTGCGGAACCCGTACCGCTTCACGTTCCGGCCGGGATTCAACAGCCAGGTGTGGCTTGGCGACGTAGGCAACAACACTTGGGAGGAGATCGACAAGATACCGGTCCCCACTGGCAGCGGCTCGATTCCCTCGACCGGGAACGACTTCGGCTGGCCATGCTATGAAGGCACCGCGGCGGGTATCACGTACGGAGTGGTGACGCTCAACCAATGCACGGCTCTCGTGAACTCCGGCGACGCCGTTGCCCCCTACTACGAGTACAACCACGCCGATCACGTCAGCGCGTCGGACTCGTGCCGTACGGGCAGCTCATCGATCACGGGTTTGGCCTTCTACTCGGGTACCACCTATCCCGTCGAGTACCGCGGCGCGCTCTTCTTTGCCGATCATTCCCGGGACTGCATCTGGGCGATGCTCCCCGACGGCAGTGGAAACCCCGACCCTACCAACATCGTTCCCGTGGTCACCGGCTCCCCGACCGCATCGACATACTTCGTCGGTCCAGTAGACCTCGAGTCGGGCCCCAACGGCGACCTCTTCTACGTCGACCTGGACGCGGGCGCTGTTTACCGGCTCACCTACGGTCTTCCGGCCGCGGTCATTCAGAGCGATGCCACCTCCGGCCCCGCCCCTCTGACCGTGCACTTCGACGGGACGCATTCGTCCGATCCCGCGGGTGGCGGCCTCACCTACGCTTGGACCGTCCCGGGCGGCAGCTGCGACAGCCTGACATCGGCCAACCCGACCTGCACCTTCGGGTTCGGTACCTCGAACGTCACGCTCACCGTAACCGATACCAATCTCATCCAGAACACCAGCGTCCCGTACGCCATCATCGCCGGCGACACCCCGCCCGTGCCAGTCATCGACACGATCGACGGGGCGGCTCCGCCGACTCAGCCGAGCGGTCCGTTCCCGCCACCCGCTGTCAGGCCTGCCGGCGTGCCGGCATTCTGGAGCGTTGGCGACACCATCACCTTCAGCGGCCACGCGACGGACGAGCAGGACGGCACCGAGCCCGCCGACAACCTTTCGTGGCAGCTCGTGATGCACCACTGTCCCAGCGACTGCCACCTCCACTTCCTCGAGACCTGGACCGGAACGGCGTCCGGGTCAGTAGCGGCTCCGGACCATGACTATCCGTCTTACCTGGAGTTGATCCTGACCGCGACGGACGCCAACTCCGTGTCGGCCAGTACCTCGGTCTACCTCTACCCCAAGACGGCCACTCTCCACGTGGCGAGCGTGCCGTCCGGTATCCAGCTGACCGTCGGTGACGGCAACACGGTCACCACACCCGCTGACGTGACCTTCATCGATGGTGGCTCCGCCAGCCTCGCGGCCGGCTCGACGGCCATGGTCGACGGTACCCAGTACGACTTTGCGTCCTGGTCCGACTCCGGCGGGGCGGCCCACAACGTAACCGCCCATGACGGTGACACGTACACCGCCACATACCTCCTGCGGACCAACACGTACCATCCGATCCCACCGGTGCGTGTTCTGGACACTCGTGCCGCCAACGGTCTGTCCGGAAGGTTTGTGGCCAACACGCCACGAACATTTGGCGTGGCCGGCCGCGACGGCATTCCGGCCGATGCGACGGCAGTCACGGGCAACGTCACCGCGACCGACGAGACTGCCGGATGGGCCGTCTACCTGGGCCCCGACCCAATCGCTCATCCGTCGAGCTCGACGGTCAACTTCACCAAAGGTGCGACGGTCGCCAACGGCCTGACGGTGGCGCTGAGTGGCTCCGGAACTCTCAGCGCCACTTACATGTCCACTGCGGGCAATAGGACCGACCTGGTGTTCGACGTGACCGGCTTCTTCACGGCCGACGGCACGGGCGCGACCTATCACCCACTGAACCCACTGCGCCTTCTCGATACCCGCTCCGGGAACGGGCTAGGCGGCCCGTTCCACGCCAACTCGGCGCGCACCTTCGCCATCGCCGGTCGCGGCACGGTGCCCTCCAACGCCACGGCCATAACTGCGAACGTGACGGCGGTCAACGAGACCAGCTCCTGGGCGGTCTACGTTGGACCCGATCCGATCGATCATCCGACGACCTCGACGGTCAATTTCAGCGGCCATCAGGTCCAGGCCAACAGCCTGATCGTTGCCCTGAGCGAAACGGGGACTCTCAGCGCGACATACATGTCGAAGTCGGGAAACACGACCGACCTAGTCCTCGACGTGACGGGCTACTTCACGGACGACGCTACCGGCGCCAGATTCGTTCCTGTCGCACCCGTCCGGTTGCTGGACACCCGATCCGGAAACGGGCTGTCCGGCAAGCTGTCGGCCAGTTCGCCAAGGACAGTCCAGCTGACGGGCCGCGCCAATGTCCTCGCCGGCGCCACCGCCATTACCGGAAACGTCACGGTAACCGGTCAGAACGGCGGCTGGGCCGTATACATCGGCCCGGAACCCGTGTCGCACCCCGGAAGCTCGACACTGAACTTCGTCGTGGGCGACGTGAAGGCTAACGGCGTCACCGTAGCTCTCGGCTCGAGCGGCACAGTCAGCGCTACGTACATGGGCTCGCCCGGCAAGACGACGAATCTCATCCTGGACGTGACCGGCTATTTCGTTCCATAGCTCCGGAGCACCTTGCGGTCACGGCCGGCGGCACCCGACACGAAAATGCCCCTCCTCGGAGGGGCCGACGCTGATGAAATTGGAGGCGACGAGCGGATTCGAACCGCTGAATAGGGGTTTTGCAGACCCCCCCCTTAACCACTTGGGTACGTCGCCTCGGACGGAGCCGGTCGGGGAACCGGAACTGCTTGAAAGGACTGGCTGCCCCTCGAGGATTCGAACCTCGCCTCACGGATTCAAAGTCCGCTGTCCTACCACTAGACGAAGGGGCAGAGGTTCTATCTCTCGCGGGCAACCGCTCGGCTAGACAGAAAGGGAGTGGAGCGGAAGACGGGACTCGAACCCGCGACCCTCACCTTGGCAAGGTGATGCTCTACCAACTGAGCCACTTCCGCTCGAAAACACGACCAGCGATCTATTGGTGCCGAGAGCCAGGATCGAACTGGCGACACCGCGATTTTCAGTCGCGTGCTCTACCGACTGAGCTATCTCGGCCCGATAAGACCGACTGGTTGCCCGTCGGCGCGGGGAAAGGTACCACGACCGACCGAACCGCTGCAAGGAAGCCATACGAGCTTTCGCCCAATACGACCGCCCCGCCCTTCCCGAATACGGATCACTCCATTCCGGACAACTGCCGCGCGGTCGCCGGATCGATCGGCGCCTCCCCGGTGAGCGCCCGGAGGCGATTGATCCGGTCGACGATTGGCGGATGCGTGGAAAAGAGGGCCGAGCCACCGCCAAGCTTCTTGAGTGGGTTGACGATGTACAGGTGTTGCGTCGCGCCGTTGACCGAATGGAGAGACTCCCGGTCCGACGCGAGTTTGGCCAGAGCGCTCTCGAGGCCGCTCGGGTTGCGAGTCAACTCCACCGAGGACGCATCGGCCAGGTACTCGCGCTGGCGGCTGACCGCCATCTGAACGAGGGCGCCGAAGAAATAGCTGAGCGCGGCCATGACGAGTCCAACCAGGAGCAGCACTATGGCCAATCCCCCGCCGCCACTGTCGCGATTGTTGCCGCGGCGGCCGCCACCGAACCAGAACGTATAGCGAAGGAAGAATCCCGCCAGCAGAGCGATGCTCCCGACCATGACCCCGACGAGAAGCGTGAACCGAATGTCGTAGTTGCGGATGTGCGACATCTCGTGGCCGAGGACGCCCTGCAGCTCCTCACGGTTCATCTTCTGGAGCAGTCCGGTCGTGACCGCAATGGACGAGTGCTTAGGATCTCTGCCGGTGGCAAACGCATTCGGCGATGGGTCGTCGATGATGTACACCCGCGGCATCGGAATACCGGCCGCGAGCGACATCTCAGTCACGACGTTGAACAGCTGTGGGGCCTGTTCGGCCGTGACTTCATGAGCGTGGGAACTCGCCAGAACCAGCTTGTCTCCGCCGAAGTACGAGAAGACGCCACTGATGCTGCCGATGACCACGGCGATGACCAGAGCCCCTACCCCGAACGCGACCTCCTGCCCGCTGCCATAGCCGATGCTGTAGCCGATCACAAAGCCGAAGACGGCCAGAAACAAGATCACGATGATCAGCAGGAAGATCGAGTTACGGCGGTTGGCCGATTCCTCGGAATAGAAAGTTGCCACGGCCCCTTACCTCAGGTTCGGGGCCGCACCGGACTCTCGCCTGGATTGGCCCCGTTCCCGACTACGAACCCAGGTTGACGACGGGAACCTGGGCGGCTTCCGGCTCGGCTTCAAAGAATTCGCGCTTGCTGAAGCCCATCGGACCGGCGATCAGTACGTTCGGGAAGACCTGCAGGGAGTTGTTGAACTCGAGGACGGTGGCGTTGTAATGCTGCCGCGCGAAGGAGATCTGATTCTCCGTCGTGGTCAGCTGCTCCTGTAGGGAGAGAACGTTCTGATTGGCCTTCAGGTCCGGATAGTTCTCGACGACGGCGAAGAGCGACTTCAGGGCGCCGCTGAGAACATTCTCTGCCTGGGCTTGGGCGGCCATGCCCTGCGAACCTGCGGAGATGGCATTGCCCCGTGCCTCGGTGACCTGGGTGAGGACGCTCTTCTCGAAGTCCATGTAGCCCTTGACGGCGTTGACCAGGTTCGGGATCAGGTCGTAGCGCCGCTTGAGCTGGACCTGGATCTGCGAGTTGCCTTCATCGACGCGGTTTCGCTTGGTGACGAGACCGTTGTAGATCCCGACGACGAAGAGCACCAGGAGTACCAGAACAACCAGAATGATGATCGGGACTAACATGTCCCTCCTCCGATCGCTATGGGCCGCACCAGCTGTCGTGCGGGGGATTCAGTCTAGCAGGACGCTACGGGCCGGCTTCGAGACGCCGGCCGCGTTACGCGACGGGAGCCTTGACGGGCGGCCGGTTGTCCGGCTTTCACCTACTTGACCCATTTCGGCGACCGGAAGTTCGGTCGATTCCGTGCGCGACGGACGCTGGGATTCAGCAACGGTGGGGCCGCCGTGGAAAGTGGTGGGCGGTGCAGGATTCGAACCTGCGACATCCTCGGTGTAAACGAGGCGCTCTAACCGCTGAGCTAACCGCCCAGAGAGCCGCGCTGCGCGGCGTAGGCATGCTGGAAGCGGGACCGAGATCTGGCGGAGGGTGGTGCCCAGGCCGGGACTTGAACCCGGATGGATTGCTCCATACGCCCCTCAAACGTACGCGTATACCAATTCCGCCACCTGGGCACGAGACACTGTTTGCGACGGCTCAACGTCGCTGCGAAGAACCTGGTACCGAGGAGGGGATTTGAACCCCTACACCCTTGCGGGCACTAGCTCCTGAAGCTAGCGCGTCTGCCATTCCGCCACCTCGGCGCACACCGCAGCCGGCCTACCGGCCGCTGGCGAGGCGCCAGTCTATCACATCCCAGAAACGTCCCGACGGGTAGGAGATCTGGTTTGAAACGACGCCCCTAACCTTGTTAGAAACCACTAGGTCGTAGTCCTCGAAGGCCAACGGAAGTATCGGCAAGGTCGTCGAGATGTACTTCTCCAGATTGGACACGGCCACCTGACGAGCGACCGGATCTGTTGTCTTGTGCACCGCGACCAGAAGCTGATCGAGCTGCGAGTCCTGAACACCCGAGATATTCGACCCACCGGAACCGATCTGCGACGACATCAGGATCGGCTCCAGATCGGGGTCGAGGCCGACGTTGAAGACCACGATGGCCGACGAGTAGCTGCCGCTGTCAAGCCGCTGCATGTAGCTGGAGGCCGAAACGGCGTCGACCTGAACGCTGATGCCGATCGCTCGCCAAGCCGCCGCGACAAGCGCGCCGGTCTCGAACGCGACCGGATTGGTGTCCTTGTCGAGCGTGAGGAGCTCCATCACGTACGGGGCCGCGGCCTTTGGAGCTGTCCAGGCCCCCGCCGTCTCATCCCAGCCCGCGGTGTTCAGATAGTCGAGCGCGTCGGAGACGCTGTACGGCGTCGGATCGATAGCCGACGAATCGTATGCCGGCGACCAATTTGGAATTGGCAGATCGGCAACGGTGCCACGCGAATTCAGGATCTGGCTCAACACCTTGTCGCGGTCGATCGCCGCCAGTAGCGCGCTCTTGACGTTTACGTCTCGAAGCTCGGTGTGTGTGGACCGCTGATTGATAGCCACGCTCAACAAGTTGGCCCATTGGTATGGGATCACGCGCGAACCAGCGGTCTTGGCGGCGAGAGTGGTTTGATCGGGAGTCAACCCGCCGACGGCGTCGATCTTGCCTGCCTGGAAGTCGGCCACCGCCGCCTGAGAGTCGTTGTAGAAGATGAAGTCGATCTCGGAAACATTCGCCAGAACGGAGCCGCTGGGTAGCGCTGGCAGTGCAGGTGTGGGAGTGGGGGTCGGCGTGGGTGTTGGGGCGGGGGTCGGCGTGACGGTCGGTTGGACCGTGGGTGTGGGTTTGGGCATCACGGATGGCGCTGGGGTCTGATTCTTGCGCGGCTTCGGTGTCGCGGTCGCGAACACCAGAGCGCTCGGCGTGGGCGTCGGCGTCGGCAGCGCCGTCGGTGACGATAGTGCCGACTCACCGGATGCGGACGCCCTCTTCAGAAGAATGTGTGTCGAGTCCATCTCGGCGATCCGGTACGGACCATCCCCAACGGGCCGCGTGGAGTAGTCGGAATCGGCCATGGTGGCGACGTCCGAGCCTTTAAGCAGATGCGCCGGCAGGATCGGCATCTCCGCCTGCTGGATGAAGCCGGCGACGGGCAGCGTGGTGGTGATGGTCACGACCGACGGTCCCGAAGTAGTGGCCTTGACACCCTGCCAGGACGACCCGATCGGACCGTCGTACTTCGCATCCTGGACCACACCGATGGTGTAGACGACATCGTCCGAGGTGACGGGCTGGCCATCGTCCCAGTACGCGTCCTGGCGGATCTGGAACGTGTAGGTTCGGCTGTCGCTCGAAATCGTCCACGTGGCGAGGTCCGGCACTACCGAGCCGTTCGGTCCCTCCTTCGCCAGGCCGCGGAAGAGCAGCGAAACCAGGTCTCGATCTACGGCGGTACGTTCCGTCAACGGGTTTATCGAACTCGGGCGGCCTACCACCCCTTCTCGATAGACGGTCGCGGTGACGTTGACACTGGCCTCGCTCGACCCGTTTGTGGGTCCATTGACGAGCATCGCCGCGCCGATGATCGCGAGGGCCAGAAATATTCCGACGATGGCCAGGCGGTCGCGTCGATTCATCGTTTCACCTCCACGGCCGAAGGCAGCCCGAACCGGGGCATGTCAGCCTGGGATGTGCTTCCCGCCCGTAGCCAGCGATCAGCTGTGCGGCAGGACGAAGCTCGCCTCGGAGAACAAGCAGAACAGGACCGCCAGAACGATCGTGAACTGCCACAGGCGCCGCTCGATCCCGCGACGGCTGCGATACACGGACGAATCGCCACCGAAGGTGGATGAAAGGCCGGTCCCGCGCGCTTGCATCAGGATGGCGATCATCAAGAAGATGCCGATGATGTCTTGGCCGAAAGCCAGAGCAGGATTCACAGCTCGAAACAACCTCGTGATGGATCCGCGGGTAGCGGACCGGCGCATGTTAGCACAAGGCCACGCCATCCCGGTTGAACGGGCCGAGCGAGCGTGGCCTTGATAGACGGACGCGAGATCAGGCGTCGGCCAGTAGCGAGTGACCAACCACCTCGGGCCACGGCTCGAGACCGCCCATCTCCAGGATGGTCGGCGTCACGTCGGCCAGGCGGCCGTCGCGGAGACGCTTGCCCTTCATGTAGCGTCCGATCGCGACGAGCGGAACCGGATTGAGCGAGTGCTTGGTAATCGGATTACCGGCCTCGTCCTTCATCTCGTCGGCGTTGCCGTGATCCGCGGTAATGAGAAGAACGGCTCCGGGCGCCGACTCGTCGGACTCGTCGATGGCCAGCACTGCTGCCGCCACGCGACCGAGACAGCCGTCTACGGTCTCGCAGGCCTCGACGGTGGCCCCCCACACGCCTGTATGGCCGACCATGTCCGGATTGGCGAAGTTCGCCACGATAAGGTCGTATTTGCCGCTGCCTATGGCTTCGACGAGAGAGTCGCAAACACCCGCCGCCGCCATCGTGGGCTTCAGGTCGTATGTCGCGACCTTGAGGCTCGGAATGAGCTTGCGATCCTCGCCCGGCCACGGCTCCTCGCGCCCGCCGTTGAAGAAGTACGTAACGTGGGCGTACTTCTCGGTCTCGGCCACGTGGAACTGCTTCCAGCCGGCTTTGCTCACCGCTCCGGCGAGCGACGGCACAACCTCGGCGCCGAAGACGATCTGAACCGGGAGGCCGGCCTCGTATTCGGTCATGGTCGCGACCATGACGTCCTTAGGCGCAGCACCGGCCGCGTTCCGGTCGAAGAACGTGAAGTCTGCGTCTGCCAGAGCATGGGTGAGCTGGCGGGCCCGGTCGGCGCGGAAGTTGCAGTGCAACACCACGTCGCCGTCGGCGACTTTGCCGGGATCCACGCCATCGATGATCGTGGGCACGATGAACTCATCGTTCTCGCCCCGAGCGTAGCCGGCCTCGACCGCAGCTACCGCCGAGGACGTGTGGAAGTCTCCAACGCCGTGGACGATCGCGTCGTAGCCCTTCTGAACACGCTCCCAGCGCTTGTCGCGGTCCATGCCGTAATAGCGGCCGCCGATCGTGGCGATCTTGGCGTCGGGATGGGCGGCCGCGAGCCGCTTCTCCAGATCGGGCACGAACTCGATCGCGGAGCGCGGCGGGGTGTCTCGACCGTCCAGCAGGGCGTGGACGCGGACTCGCTTGACCCCTTCCTTGCGGGCCATCTCCGCCGCCGCGACGAGATGTCGGTCGTTGGCGTGGACGCCGCCCGGTCCGACCAGGCTGATCAGGTGCAGCGTCCGATCGCCTTCCCTGGCTCGAGCGCACACCGCCAGCAGGACCGGTCGAGAGAAGAATGACCCGGTCTCGATCGCCTTGTCGATGCGTGGCAGATCCTGGAGCACCGGCTGACCGGTGCCAAGGTTGAGGTGTCCCACTTCCGAGTTGCCCATCTGGCCTTCGGGAAGGCCGACGAATTCCTCCGACGCCTGGAGCGACGAATGAGGCCACGTCTCGAGCATCTCGATGTAGTTGGGCATGTGCGCCTGGGCGATGGCATCGGACTCGACGTGGTGGCCGATACCGAAGCCGTCGAGAACCACCAGGACGATGGGGCGCGGCCGGCCGAGAGCGGTCATGCGGGCTTGCCTTCGGCCGCGGCACGCGCCTTGGCAACGACGGCCGCGCTCGCGACCATGCCAGCCATCTCGTCGGGCTTGAGCGACGCCCCGCCCACGAGACCGCCGTCGATCGAGTGCTCGGCCAGGAACTCGGCGATGTTGGCGCTCGTCACGCTGCCGCCGTACAGAACCGGAACGGCGTCGGCGGCCTTGCCCCAACCGAGATCGGCCGCAAGTGCGGCTCGAATCGCCTCGGCCATCGCGGCCGCATCGGCCGCCGATGCCGTCCGGCCGGTGCCGATTGCCCAGACGGGCTCATACGCGATGACGAATCCGCCACCGATAAGAGCGTCCACATCATTGCCAGCGAGGGCGCCGCGGAGCTGGGTGGCGACGACTTCCACGGCCCGGCCCGACTCGCGCTCGTCGAGCAGCTCGCCGACGCACAGAATCGGGCGGAGTCCGGACGAGATGGCCCGGGCTAGCTTCTTGCCGATGAGGGCATCCGATTCGAACTGGTCGCGGCGGCGCTCGGAGTGGCCGAGGATGACCCAGGTCGCCAGTCCGTTGAGCTGAGAAGCGGACACCTCGCCGGTGTAGGCGCCGGCAAGTTCGTGGTGGACATTCTGGGCGCCGACGCCCACGTTCTTGCCGACCAGGGCATCGCGGACGGCCGCGAGGCAGACGTAGGGCGGACAGATTACCCGAGTTACCGTGGGTTCCTCGGTCCGCGCGGCGATCGTCGCGGCGAGTTCTCCGGCATCGGCTGGGGTGGTGTTCATCTTCCAGTTGGCAGCAATAATCAGTGGTCTCATGACGTGAATGATGACAGAGTGGAAGGTAGCTCCGGAGGGAGGTTTGGCCCCTCGCCGAGTGGCCTCCGGGCCGCGCTGGGGAGTCAGTCGGCCCGGCGACGTGGATTCCGCTTCCCGATGGCCTCGTCGGGGTGCAGCGCCAACCGCTCTATTCGGCCGAGGGCGCGCTGCACGGCCGAACGATGGATACCGAGGCGCGCGGCAAGTTCGCCAAACGTGGCCTCGGGCTCCTCCCGCCGCGCGTCGGCCACCAACCTGACCACGTACGGCTGCGAGGACAGACGCCCGTCGGCTTCCAGGGCGTCGATCGCCTCGAGTTGTGTCGCCGACGCTGCAACCGCCCGACCAAGGTTCGCGGACTCGGCGTTGATAACGCGGTTCAATTCGCCGCGAACTGAACGCGAGACCTGGCGCGATTCCAACTCCAGCAGAGCAGAACCACCGCCCACGACCTTCAGGAACGTGGTCACCGTCTCGGAGTTCTTCCACGTGACGACCCCGCGCCCGCGCCGCAGGCGAAAGCCGGCCGGCAGATCCAGTCCGGCAAGCCGATCGCAGAGCAGGCGGGCATCGTCGGGAGGCAGGACGAATTCGAGGTGCGTCCGACCCGAAGCCAGGCTCAACGACCCGTGGGCGAGAAAGCGGCCGCGGAGGTAAGCGACTCGGCAATGATCGGCCGCGAGGTTCCACTCGAACTCGGCGTCACCCGCAGCGGCGGCGAGACCGAGTACAACGGCGGAACCGCGCGACCGGGCATCTCCGCCGTCGCCCAAACGTGCCCGGCTCAAGCGCAACGCGACGCGGGCCAGGATGCGGCGCTTTCGTTCGGAAGCTCCTTCCAGCCCGACCGATTCCGCAATTCGGCAGCATCGCCGGTGCGGATCGATCGCCGCTATTTCGGCCCTGATCGCGCCGACGAGATCACTCTCGGAAGCTGTCACGCGGCGATTCGGCTACGCGGTCTTGGCGACCCGGGGGCGCCGCCGGCCGAACGATTCACGCTCATAGGTACGTATGACGGCCACGGCCAGCTTGGCCGAGTCGTGGTGATGGGCGTTGTCGTGATCCACGACATCGTCCAGGACCAGGCGGGGCGTGATGTCGTCGCGCGAGCCCGAGCCGGGCGGCCAGCGGAGCCGCACCGTTCTGGCGGCGTAGCCACCCGCCCGCCGAGCGTTGAATCGGTTGTTCGCCAGGACTACGTCGATCCAACCGCTGCCGGTGTGCTTCTCGATCGCTGCCACATGGTCGGCGAGGTCGTAACTCTGCGTCTCCCCCTGTTGCGTGGCGACGTTGCAGACGTACAGCTTCACCGCGCCGGAATTTCGGATCGATTCCAGAAGATCCGGCAATAGCAGGCTCGGCATGATGCTGGTGTAGAGGCTGCCAGGCCCGATCACGACCAGGTCCGCCTCCTCGATTGCGCGTTTGGCATCGTCACCGGCGGTGACATCTCCAGGACTAAGCCACACCTTGTCGATCTGGGTCGATTTGGCGATTTCGGACTGGCCTTCGACCTCGGATCCGTCGAGCAGCCTGGCGTGGAGCGTGACCGCAGTTCCAGTTGCGGGAACTACCTGGCCCCTTACCGCCAGAACGCGGTTCATCTGTCGAACGCCCTCTTCGAAGTCGTCGCCCTGGACGGAGGTCATTGCCGCCAGCAGGAGATTGCCGACGGTGTGGCCGCCGAGACTGGCTTCGGCGTCTCCCGGGAATCGGTACTGCAGCAACTGGGCCATGAGCGGTTCCGAATCGGCCAGGGCGGCGATGCAGTTGCGGATGTCGCCCACCGCCGGGATGCCCAGCTCCTCGCGCAGGCGACCCGACGAGCCGCCGTCGTCCGCGACCGTGACAACGGCGGTGATGTTGCTGGTGTGTTCCTTGATGCCCCGCAGGAGCGTCGATAGTCCTGTTCCGCCGCCCACGACCACGATCTTTGGGCCTCTGGCCAGGAACCGCTTCTGGTAGATCACCTCGACCAGCGGCTGGTCGCTCTCAGACGTCAGGAACGGGCCCATCAGAACGCGCACTGCTCGCCACAGGCCGTATAGGAAGAGGCCGAGTCCGGCCACCGCGACCACCACGCCGCGGATCCAATACGAGAGGAACTGGAGAGTCAATACGTACACGAGCCCCTGAAGCGGCCCCGCCACTTCGTAATCCCGATATACCTGCCGCAGCAGGAGTGCGCCGGCCAGGGCGAGGAACGCCTCCCCGACGAACACCACCACCAGCCAGCGTTTCAGTCCGATTCCAGGCGACAGCCAGCGACGCACGACCGAACCGCTCACGCGCAGTCTCGGCAGGTTCATTCGCGCTCCAGCTCGCGGTGGAAGACGGCGACCTTGCCAAAGCCGCGAGCGTCGATCCAGGCCCGCAACTCCTCGGTGATCACGATCGAACGGTGATAGCCGCCCGTACAACCGATGGCGATCGTCAGGCGAGTCTTGCCCTCGCTTCGGAAGCCGGGGATCGTCAGCTCGAGAAACTTGCTCAGAAAGTCCAAGAACTGCCTGGCGATCGGCTGACCCATGACGTACTCGCGAACGGCGGGCGTAAGCCCGGAGAGGGGTCGCAAGGAATCGACGTAGTACGGGTTCTCCATGAACCGCACATCGAACACGAGGTCCGCCTCGAGCGGAACCCCATGCTTGAACCCGAAGCTGATCAGCTGAAAGACGAGATCCATCTCCGCCCCACCCATGTCCAGATTGGCGAAGATGCGCTCCTTCAGTTGACGAAGCGAAAGCTCCGAGGTGTCAACCACTATGTCGGCGTCGGCGCGCACGGGTTCCAGCAGGCGACGCTCCTCGGCAATCGAGTCGGCGATACCTCGCGACCCAGCCAGCGGGTGCCGGTGGCGCGTCTCCGAGAAGCGCCGGATCAGGATGTCGTCGCGCGCCTCGAGGTAGATGACCCGCGGCTCGATCCCCCTGCCCTCGAGCGCCCCGCGCATGGCGGCCAGAGCAAGCGGCGCGTTTCCGGCGCGCACGTCCAGGACGACGGCGACCTTCTCGAAGCGATGACGATCGATCGACAGCAGTTCGGCCAGTTCCGGCAGCAGTTCACCGGGCAGGTTGTCCATGACCGTATAGCCAAGGTCCTCGAACGCCTTCGCGGCCGCCGTCTTGCCGGCGCCGGACAATCCGCTCAGGATGACGACACGCTGCTCGGTGTCACGAGATGGCCGCTTGCGGTCCCGCGCTTGACGCGAAGCGGAGTTCCCGGCCGCGGCTGCCTGCGACATACCCGTCACGGTGGCATCGGCCTTCGATTTGCTCGTCATGGCGCCAGTGTATCGCGCCGATCGCGGTCCGCCGTTGAGGTCAGCAGCCCAGGTCGGCGAGTGCCGCCGACAGCGCCGGCTCGTCATCGTCGACCAGCGCGACCACCGCTTCGTCGAAAGTCAGCCAAGCTCCCGGCCGGCTGAAGGGCAACCCAAGCCGAAGTCGGGCCGACCACAGAGCGTCCTTGGTCCGCCAGGGCCCGGCCAGCTCTCGGCCGTTGGCACCGTTGGCCACGGCCCATTCGAACAGGCTCCGAGAATCGGACGCGTCCAGCTTCGACGAGAACGGGTCACCATGGCGGCCGGCCATCTCGCCCGGCAGTCGTACCGGGGCGCCGGATGTCGCCATGGCCCAGGCCGATCTGACGAGCGCCACATCGTGAACCACTCGCTCGCCGAACTTCGAATCGAGGTGGCTCATGCCGTGAGCGACGTGTCCCTCCCTGGCGACCACGTCGACCATTACCCGACAGCCGGGTCCAACCGCCACCGTGAGCCGGTCGCCGGCTCGCGCGTCGTGTGGCAAAGGCGGGGCGCTGTCGTTTGGCGGATAGGGGCCGTCGAATACGTCGATGGGCCTGCCCCATTGCTTGGTTGCGGCGTCGTCCGCAATCCATTCGGCAAGAGTGGCAAGACAGGAGCCTCCGTCCTCGATCTCGGCGTCGTCGTGGCCGGCCGTGAGAACCCGTTCCGGAATCGCTCGAGCGGCCCATTCTCGGTCATCGCCGAGTTCCTCGTGGGGCGCAAGCCACCACTCAGTACCAAGCACCACGCTGCCGGCGACGAGCGAGGCTATCGCCGAGGCGGGAACGTGCCGGCGCGTCAGCGGAGCCAGTCGAGCAAGCTCCAGGCATTGCGTCGCGCGTTCCTGGCCCAAGGCTGCCCTTGCCCTGGCAAACAGGCGATCGATCGTCGGATCGGCTATGCCGAGGATCCGCTTGACCTCGGCAATCGAGTACCGGCGCGTGCTTTCGAGACCGGGATCGCCTGCCATCAATCGATTCTCCGCCACTTTCGAATATGGGCGCCCGTGCGCATCCTGCCCGTGGGCCAGTCGATCTAGGGATCGGCAGAAGCCCATGGCGGCACGAGTGGCCGGAAAGCCATCGTGGGTGCTGTACTGGCCCGGGCCACGCAACCCTAGCCCGATCGTGGTGCCGGAGAACCCCGGCCATCGTACGTTGCCACCATTCCTGAATCTTCACGATGCGACCGTCAACGCATTCCCGGGAGGATCGCCATGACCACCCGTCCAGCCGAGTCCAACGAAGACGGCCCGACGTCCCTGCCAGCAGGTGAATCGCGCGAGTCCGTGTCGCCGCTCGCCCGCGCGGCCGAGTTCTATCGGCACCATACGGATCCGGCGTTCATCCTCGCCCTGACAGCGCCGCTGGCTGCGTTTCTGATCGTCCTGTTCGTCGCGGCGCCGACCCTGGCTCCGGGTGTGCTGAACTGGGACAACGCCGAGTTCCAGACGGTCGGGCCTCTCATGGGCACCGCCCACCCGACCGGCTATGCGAGCTACATCGTCCTGGGCTGGCTGGCAACTGTGCTGTTGCAGCCGCTCGGCGATCCGGCGTACCGCATGAACGTCTTGCAACTAGTCCTGGCGGCCGTCGCCGCCGGCGCGACGGTGGCGATCGTCCAGCTCGTGACCGACAGACGCTGGGTGGCTTTGGCCGCGGCCATGACCCTGGCCTCGACCACACTGTTCTGGCGGTTATCGCTCCATTCCGATCCCCATATGTTCAACCTGACCCTGGTTGCGATCCTGTTCGTGTTACTTCTGACCTGGGCCCACCGACGTCGCAATTCTGAGCTTGAAGGTGCCGCTCACTCCGACCGCTGGCTCGTGGCCGCCGCCTTCGTCTACGGTGTGGCCCTGACGAACCATTCCCTGGCACTCATGCTCCCACCGGCAATCGCGCTCTTCCTGCTCGTGTCCGACTGGAGAGTGATACTGCGGTGGCGGACGGTGCTGGCGTGCCTCGTCGTGCTGGCCGCGACCGCTGCCATCTTCTACGCCGAACTACCGCTGCGGGCGGCGATGGGCGTGTCGCAGGTTTACGGCCACCCCAATACCTGGGATGGATTCCTCTCGATCGTCACCGCCGAGCAGTTCCGCGGCGACCTGGGGGACCCACTGGCCAATCTGAGCGACAAGCTGGCAGCCAACATCAATGAGCTCTGGGGTTCCTTCGGGCCGGTTCTACTTCTCGCCCCTGTGGGTCTCGTCACGAGCGTCGTCCGCCGGTTCAACTTCGCAGTCTTGAGTGGCCTTACGGCCGCGTCCGTCGGCATTTTCGCCGCCTCCTACAGCAGCGGAGATCCGGAGCGCTACTACCTCGTGGTGCTGTTCGTAGCTTCAACGTGGATAGGTGTCGGTGTCGCCGATCTCATCGACGGCGGGCTCTGGCTGGCGGAGAGCGGTCGACGCGACCGGTTCGACCGATTTCTTTTGCGTCTTGCTCCGAACCGCGTTACACCCTCCGAGCCGAACGCCCCAGTCTCGAAACGCGCGTTGGGCGGCACGGCGGCAATCGTCGAACTGCTGGTTGCCATCGGGCTGCTGGCAAATGTGGGACTGCTATTGCCGGCCCGGCTGGCGCCCCAGAGCGCCTCGAACCCCGGTGGCGTGACCGAAGCTCTCTGGACGACCGATTCGGCCTGGATGCATGCCGTCCTCGCCCCGACCGACAAGGGCGGCGTGCCGGCCAACGCGGTAATCGTCAGCTGGTGGGGAGCCTCCACCACACTGTGGTACGGCCAGCGCGTGCTGGGCCTGAGACCGGACGTCTATGTCGTAGACGACGTAACCCGCATCGACTTCAACCTCGGCACGGTTCAGGACGTCCTGGACCGCAATCTCGGGCGGCGGCCCGTCTTCGTCATCCAGCTCGACGGCGGAGACGGCGGCATGGTGGCCCTGCGCAAGCAGTACGACCTCCAGCCGTTCCGCATACCGAACGGCTCCACGCTCGACCAGGTGGTCCGAGCCAAAGCCGCCTGAGTCAGGCCGATCCCTAGATCGTCAGCCGGCTCGACCAATCGGCCGCGGCTGCAGCCAGCAACTCGGCCACGTCACGACCGGGGCTCGGCGACCCGACCTTCCCGGTGGCCGCGGCGATGCCGCGCGACACGTTGACCAGCAAACCCCCACCGGGACGCCCGCCGGCCGGAGCTGCGGTAGCGGGTCCGAAACGCAAGACCGGATCCACTTCCCCACCCTGGGCCCCTACGCCGGGCACGAGCAACGCCAACCCGGGAGCGATGCCTCGGATCTTCTCCAACTCGGCCGGCGCGGTAGCGCCGACGACGAGCCCGACAGTCCCGCCCGGTCCCCACGTCTGGGCCAGTCTCGCCACCCGAGCATAGAGCGGCTCCGAGGGAGCGCCCGACGCACCGTCCGCGGCCACCTCGAGACCCTGGAGTTCGCCCGCCCCCGGATTCGAGGTTCGACACAACAGATATGCGAACCGGTCCGATCTCGAGAGGAGCGGCGCGATGGCTTCGGAGCCCAGATAGGGGTTGGCAGTTACGGCGTCCACGCCGAGTAGGTCGAACAGGGCCACGGCCTGGCGAGCGGCAGTGGTACCGATGTCGCCACGCTTCACGTCCGCCACGAACGGGACGTCCGCCGGGACACGGCCACGCAGCCGTTCCAGGGCCACCATACCGGCGGACCCGAACGCCTCAAAGAAGGCAAGGTTCGGCTTGACGGCCGCAGCATATGGAACGGCCGCGTCGAGGAGCACCTCGCAGAAGCGTTCGACGCCGCGGAGGTCGGGCGAGAATCCGTCGGGCAGGGCCTCGGGCTGAGGATCTACGCCAACGCATAAGACGGACCCGACGGCCAGGGACCGTGCGGCAAGGCGCTCCAGGTAGGTGTTCATGAGGTGAGGTTATCAGGCTGCGGCACCGGCGACCGCTGGCACCGGCGACCGCTGCCACGGCCGAGGGCGGCCCGTTGTCATCAAGATCGGCCCTCGAGCTGCGTTCCGGCCGCGGCCACATCGACCACCTCGAGCTGGAGCGACTCGAAGCCTCCGTATGTTCGGCTGCCAGCCCTGGCGGCGACATCGATTCGATCGCCTTCGTGGAGCATCGTCGCCAGGTCCGGGCGGCGAAAGGCGATGCCGTCGATCACATCCCGGCTCCGGCGCAGGACGAGCTGGGTGTGCCCGCCGTTCACGGCCCGGGTGCGAACGACCGTCAGCCCGGTGACGGCCAGGCACGGTGCCGGATTGCCGGCGCCAGTCGGGGCGAGCATCGCGATCTCACGCAACAGGTCGAAGTCCACCGCGTCCGCAGCCACGACCAGATCCACGTTGAGTTCCGCAGGCCCCGGCGGTACGGCCGTCTCAGCCGCAATCGCCAGGAAACGCTCCTGGAACGCGGGCCACTTGTTTGCCTCGATGTCGAACCCGGCCGCGGCCCTGTGACCTCCGTGGCGGATCAGCAGGTCCGAGCACGCGATCAGGGCCTCGGCCAGATTGACGCCGCCACCACTACGACACGAGGCCCGCAGCGTGTCCGCCTCCGAGTCCAGGGCCGTGGCCACTATCGCGGGCCTGCCGAAATCCTCAGCCAACCGGCCGGCAATCAAACCGATGATCCCCACGGGCCAATCGCCGCGAACGAGGAGCGCCGAGGGCAGCGGCACGTCCGACTGGATTGCCTCCTCGGACGGGATCTCCGTGTCGGACAAAAATGCCGGGTGAGCCACCCCGGCCGCCATCGACTCTCCTGCCGGCGCGACCTGAGCCTGACCGTCGCCATTTTCGCCTCCCGGAGCCGTCCCGATGCCCAGTATCGTTCTGGCTTCCGCCAGGGCCGACTTGGTGATCTCGCGCCGGTTCAAATTCGCCTGTTCGATCTCGTCGGCGAGAGGGCCCGCCTCGGCTTCGTTGGCCGCAAGGAGCAGCCGCGCCGCGCGCCCGGCCTCCCCCACCCTCCCGGCCGCATTCAGCCGTGGCGCTATCGCGAACGCGATGCTGTCCAGGTTTAGGCGACCGCCGCTCAGTCCGGCTCTCGCCATCAAGGCCGCCAGTCCGGGCCTCGCCCCCGCCCGCAACTGCTCCAAGCCGAGCACGGCTATCGATCGATTCTCACCGACGATCGGGGCAACGTCGGCGACGGTGCCTATCAGGGCGAGATCTGCCAGGCGGCGGACGGTCTCAGGTAGGTGCGGCGCCTTCCCGCCCGGGCCGTTCGGACTGCCGTTGCGGCCGGCAACGTCGCGGCCGGCAACGTCGCGGCCCGTCCCGACTGCGTCGTCCTTCGCGTCGTCCAACTCGTTCAGGATCAGATTGCTGAACTTCCAGGCGACGCCCGCGCCGGTCAACTCTCGGAACGGGTACAGGCTGTCGGTTCGCATCGGATTTACTACCGCCACGGCGGCCTTCGGCCATTCCGATGCGTGATGGTGGTCCGTGACGATCACATCGATACCGTGCGATCTGGCCAGACCAATCTCGTCGGGACTGCTCGTACCGCAGTCCGCGGTCACGATCAGCGTCCTGCCCTCTGCCGCAGCGCGTTCAACTGCGCGTACCGAAAGTCCATGCCCGTCGCCGAGCCGCTCCGGCGCGTACGGCATGACGTCCAGACCGATCGCCCGCAGAGCAAGGACGAGGATCGACAGCCCGGTCAGACCGTCGGCATCGAAATCCCCGTAGACCAGGACTTGCTCGCGCTGCTCCCGGGCCCGGGCCACCCGGCGCAGGGCCGCTTCCGCATCCGGAAGGAGCCACGGGTCATAGAGCCCTTCCTCGGGCGGGGCGAGGAAACGAGCCAGATCCTCCGCTGTCGCTACGCCACGTGACGACAGCATCCCGACGAGGCGGTCCGAAAGGCCGTGCTCGGCGGCAAGCCGAGCACAATCCGGGTCGACGGCCGCGGACGGGGCGAGGCGCCACAGGAAGCTGGAAACAATCATGGGCCCAGCATGACAGGACGCACTCAACCGCGGCGTATCAGCGCCTTGTACGCCCCGGAGCGAACAGCCGAGCAGCCTCGCGGACGTGCCGCCGGACCCAACTTCGGGCCGGCTAGCCTCGCCGGCTGCCTCGAACCGCGGCCATGCGCTCGGCTTGCTTACCGTCGTCCCAGAGCTGCCACACCACCAGCAGCGGGCTCGCATTGAAGATCGACGAGTACGTGCCCGAGATGATGCCGATCAGCAGGGCGAGAACGAAGAAGTGGATCGACGCTCCGGCGAAGAGGAGCAGAGCCGTTAGCGTGATAACTACGGTCAGGCTGGTATTGATAGACCGACCGAACGTTTGCAGGATCGAATGGTTGACGATCTTGTCGAACGGTTCGCCCGCGTGGCGGGTCCGATTCTCGCGAATTCGGTCGTAGACGACGATCGTGTCGTGAACGCTGAAGCCGATGACGGTCAGCATGGCCGTCACGAAGAGCGCATCTATCTGCACCCCGAACAACGTCCCCATGATCGCGAACAGACCGACGACCACGATGACGTCATGGACGAGGGCCGCCAGTGCCGTCGCTCCGAACTTGACGCTGTGGAACCGGACACCGACCCAGATCAGGATGCCCAGCGAACCGAGCAAGATCAGGGCTATTGTCTGGGCGATGAGCGCTTCGCTCACGACCGGACCGACCGCGGCTTCGAGCCCCGTGCAGGAGAGAGGGCCCAGTTTCGGGTCCGCCTGAAGTGCCGTGGCGAGGGTGCCCAGGGTCCCGATATTCGGTACCTTGAGGTCACAGGTGTTGCCCTGCTGATCCTTGCTGGAGACCGTTCCCGGAAGCAGGGTGGCCGAGGCCGATGCCGAGGCCGATGCCGAGGCCGATGCGGACGCCGAAGGAGTCGCGGCAGGGCTCGGCGTCGCCGACGCTACGGCGGATGCCGATGCAGAACCGCTGGGCGTTGGAGTGGCCGACAGGCTTGGTGTCGGAGAAGGACTGACCGATGCGGACGTTCCGGCACTGGCCGATGCGACCGCGGACCCGGCCGGAGCGAGGGTCGGGGCCGGGATCAGGTCGGCGCGCTTAGTTCGGACGGTGAACTGATTGGACGTGTCCTCGCTGATCTCAGCGTCGGTGATGCCCTGCGCAAGGACAACGGCCTTCACTTCGTCGATGGACGCGTCCGGGTTCTTGAACTGGAATTGCCAGACGGTGCCGCCCGTGTAGTCGACTGAGAACTGCAGACCGGCCTTGCCGTTACTCAGCGGCGTCAGGAGGATGAAGATGATTCCCGGAACGAGGATCAGACCCGAGAAGAGGAAGAACCAGTTCCGCTTGCCAATAACGTCAACCACGAGCGCGGGCCTCCCGTCGGCCGAGTCTTCCACCCACGGCTCTCGCCTGGAATTCCTCGTCGGTTACACCGAATAGCCAGGCTTTCTGAGCCCACTGCTGGCGCACGACCAGACGCAGCAACGTGCGCGAGACTGTCACCGCCGTGAACATGGATGTCGCGACACCGATGATGAGGACGAGCGCGAAACCCTTGATCGTCGACGAGCCGCCCATATACAGGATCGTGGCGGTGATCAGGGACGATACGTTGGAGTCGAGGATCGAGTTCCAGGCTCGGTTGAAGCCGGCCTCGGTGGCACTGGCAAGGGTCTTGCCGGTCCTCAACTCCTCTTTAGTTCTTTCGAAGATCAGGATGTTGGCGTCCACCGCCATACCTACCGAGAGCACGAAGCCCGCGATTCCTGCCAGAGTCAATGTCACCGGGATGATCCGGAAGAGAGCGAATACAGCCAGGCCGTAATAGGTGAGGGCCAGGCACGCAACCAGCCCCGGTAGCCGGTAGTAAATCATCATGAAGAGCATTACCAGGCCGATACCGACGGCCCCGGCGAAGAGCGTCTTATCCAGGAATTCTTTACCCAGGGAGGCCGGGATGCTCTGGCTCTGTATCTCCCCCATTGGATACGGCAGCGCACCTGACTGGAGGATGGTCGCCAGCTCCTTGGCCTGAGCCTGGGTGAAGTCGCCGCTGATCTGGCCGGTTCCGCCGGTGATCTGACCCTGGATATAGGGCGCCGACTCGACCACGCCGTCCAGGACGATCGCGAAGTATTCGTCGATGTGCTGACCGGACCAGGTCGAGAACTGACCGGCTGCATCGCCCGCGAAACCGAACTTGATGAGCCAGTAGCCCGCGTGGTCCGGGTCGACCGCGGCGGCGATGGAGCCCGAGTCAAGCTGCTTGCCGGAGAACTGGACCGGGAGCGTGGGATCGATATTCGTGCCTTGCGCGGGGATCGTCTTGCTGCCGGCCGTCAACGAGTTCGTGGTGGTGTTGAAGGAGCCGTAGTCGGCCTTCGGTAGGAGGACGAATTCGAGGTTGCCGGCATGTCCGATGAGCTGTCGGATGGCGGTCTCGTTGGCTGCTCCAGGGACCTGAACCAGGACTTCATCCGACCCGACCGTCTCAACGATCGGCTCCACGACACCGGTCGTATTGACGCGGTTCTCCATGATCGAGCGGATCGTTTCCATCTGGCCTTGGCTCGGCGGATCCTGGCCATCGGCAACCTGAGCCTTGTAGGTGATCTCGAAGCCACCCGAAAGGTCCAGTCCCAGCCGTGGATCTGGCAGCTTGCTAAAGCCGGCGTTGATGTTGCTCAGGAGGATGAAGTTGGAGCCCGGCGTGTCGATGTAAGCAACGATCACACCGAGGATCAGAATCAGGAGCGGCACATATCTTCGCACGAGGCGGGATGATAGCAGGGTTTGACAGGTGGGCGTGCGTCGACGCCACACCCGGACTCTCCAGCCCCAGCCCTAGCCCTCCAGACCGGCTTTGATCCGGGCCGCCAGAGCGGGGCCGATACCCGGCACGGCTGCGACCTGTTCCACCGGAGCCTCTCGGACACGCTTCGCCGAGCCGAAGACGCGCAGCAGAGCCGCTCGTCGTCGTGGCCCGACTCCGGGTAAATCGTCGAACGCGGAACGAGTGGCGGCCTTCGCTCGAAGGGCCCGGTGATAGGTGATCGCGAAACGGTGGGCCTCGTCGCGGAGCCTCTGCATCATGTAGAGAGCCGGGGATGTGACCGGCAGCATCACCGGCTCCTCGCGGTCCGTGAGGAATATCTCCTCGCGTTCCTTGGCCAGCCCGACGACGGCTAGGTCGTGGTAGCCGAGCTCGTCCAACTCCGCCTTAGCCGCCGACAACTGGCCCTTGCCGCCGTCGATGACGACCAGGTCCGGCAACTGCCAGCGCAACTCCTCCGCGTTGCCCTCCTCGCCGACCTTGGCTCGTCGGAAGCGGCGCCGCAGCACCTCCTGATGACTGGCATAGTCGTTGGCGCCCACCACGTCCTTGATTCTGAATCGCCGGTACTCCCCGGTGCGCGGCCGACCCTCTTCGAAGACGACCATGCTGCCGACCGACTGAGCCCCCTGGAAGTTGCTGATGTCGNNGTCGTAGCACTCGATGCGCATCGGGGTCGCCGGCAGGTCCAGTGCCACGGCCAGCTCTTCGAGCGCGGCGAGGGTCTTGCCGTGATCGGCGAGCCAGCGGGCCTGTTCCCTGGCGAGCGTCTCCGTGGCGTTGCGAGTGGCCAGCTCGAGCAGTTCCCGTTTCTCGCCCCGATGTGGAACCCGGAAGTGGACGGCCCCTGCGCGCCGGCCGGCAAGGTAAACCTCGAGATCCGCCACGTCGTTGGGGAGCGTGGGCAGAAGCACCTCCGGCGGGACGCTCGTGGCACGCTCGTAGTACTGCTGCACAAAGCCCGCCAGAACCGTGGCGTCGTCGGTTTCGCGGGGAGCGTCCAGCAGGAACACGTCCCGACCGATCATCTTGCCGCCCCGGACCGCGAAAAGCTGCACCGCAGCCTGGTTGTCCTGGCGGGCCAGACCCAGAACGTCCTCTTCGGTAGTCCGGTGGGCGGCCATCTTCTGGCTCTCCATCGTCCGCTCGACGGCTCTGACCTTGTCGCGCAGGGCCGCCGCTCGCTCGTATTCGGTGGCGTCCGAGGCCTCGTTCATCTGACGGCTCAACTCGCGGACCACGTCCTCCTGCCGGCCGTCCAGGAAGCGCTCGATCTGCTCGATTTGGGCGCGGTAGTCCGACTTGCCGATATAGCCAACGCACGGCGCCTGGCATCGCTTGATGTGGTACAGGAGGCACGGCCGCTCGATCGCCTTGCGGCCTTCGTGGATGTCCAGCGTGCACGTCCGAAACGGGAAGATGCGGCGGATGAGGTTCATCGCCTCGTCGACGCTACTCGCCGACGCGTACGGTCCGAAGTAACGGCTGCCGTCGGCGGGAAGCTTGCGCGTCCGCTCGACCCTCGGGAATTCCTCGCCCGTGATCTTGATGAACGGGTAGCTCTTGTCGTCCTTGAGACGGACGTTGTAGCGAGGCCGATGGCGCTTGACGAGGTTGATTTCAAGAAGCAGGGCCTCGCTCACAGAGTCCGTCAGCGTGTACTCGAGATCGGCAACCTTGTCGATTACCGACCGGATCAGATGGACTTCGCCGCCGGCCGACTGCTTCTGCCAGTAGCTGCGAACTCGACTGCGCAGGCTCTGGGCCTTGCCGACGTACAGAACGGTGCCGCGCGCGTCCTTCATTAGGTACACGCCCGGCCTGTCGGGCAGTCGCTTGAGAGTCGCGTCCAGCTCAGGGGTCACGAGGCGATTCTATGCATCATGACGGTATCTGGCCCGCGCACAACCCGTCGACTCGCCTGCCGGTGGCCGCCGAATCGGTGTTTCGGTGGACAATGCCCCGCCTTCTTGCAGCCATTGAGATGCGCCGTGAACTTGTCCGCTCAGGTCGAGAAGGACGTGTCTCCCTTGATCTGGGCCAGGCGGCGGCCAGCCTCGTCGCGACCGCAGCCAGCCCGACATGGCGCCGTCGCCCGATCGCATCTTGCGCGAGTGCGACCTCACTTGAGCCCTCTTGTTTGCTCCATCCCGCGGCGGCAAGTGTCCGGCGTCCGCCCGACTACGGGCCCCGGACAACCTACCTGTAGTTCGGAGCCGACCTGGCCAGTTCGATGTCGTGAGGGTGGCTCTCGATCTGGCCGGACTGGGTCAGTTGAACGAAGCGGGCATTGACGCGCAGATCCGCGATCGACGCCGCACCGCAGTACGTCATACCCGACTTCGTGCCGCCGATCAACTGGTAGAGGATGCCGGACAGAGGCCCCTCGACCGAAATGCGCGCCTCGACTCCTTCCGGAACCAGCTTGTGGCGGTCGATCTGGGGATAGCGGTCACTGCCGGCCGACATGGCACCCAGCGAACCCATGCCCCGATATTCCTTCACGACTCGGCCACCGACGCGTTCCGACTCCCCGGGACTCTCTTCGGCGACGGCCAGGAGACGACCCAGCATCACCGAATCCGCTCCCGCGGCGAGAGCCTTCACGATGTCGCCCGAATAGCGAATGCCACCATCCCCGATGATCGGGACGTCGTGTCCGTGGGCTACCTCGGCGCACATCATGATCGCGGTGAGCTGCGGCACGCCGACCCCAGCCACGATCCGAGTGGTGCAGATGGAGCCCGGCCCGATGCCCACCTTGATGCCGTCCGCACCAGCGTCTATGAGCGCGGCGGTCCCCTCAGGAGTGGCGACGTTGCCCGCCAGCAGATCGACTGCATCGCCAAAACTGGCGCGGTAGCGGCGCAACGCGTCGATGACGTTGCGGGTGTGGCCGTGGGCGGTGTCGACGACCAGCGCATCGACGCCGGCCTTCACGAGCAACTCAGCGCGGAGCACCGAATCCGCTCCAACACCCACCGCCGCGGCGACGCGGAGGCGACCGCTCGCGTCGACGCTAGCAAGAGTTGCGTCCGCGGGTACTGCGAACGACTTTACCGCCGCGACCTGCTCGGCCTGGCGTTCCGGAGCCTGATTACGATGGACGACGCCGATGCCGCCTTCCAGGGCGATTGCGATGGCCATGCGGTCTTCGGTGACGGTGTCCATTGCCGCGCTGACCACGGGAGTATTCAGGGCGATGTGGCGCGAGAAGCGAGTCGCGACACTGGCGTCGCCGGGCAGAATCTCGGAGTACTGCGGGATCAGCAGGACGTCGTCGAAAGTGAGCCCGACCAACGGCTGGCTCAGCACCGCGCCCGCAACCCCGCCTGCCCCCGTGCCTGCTCCAGCTCGACCGTTTTGTGTCGCCATATCGCCTCCGTCCGATTCGCCGCTCGGCAGCTCGCCCCTGCCGGCCGATCCGCGCCTGGAGGCCGGCGCCTGGTTGCCGGACATTCTACGGACATAGACGGGCCTGCGTCTGATCGAGCCGCCCGGACGGGTGGATGAACATGAGCCGCAGGCGGCGAGTCGAGAGCGCCACCGGATGCGCAAGCCGCGGCACGCGCGTAGGCTTGACTCAAGGAGGTGTCGCTTGGAACTTCGCCGCCTCGGCGACTCGGGCTTGCAGGTGTCGGCCGTGGGTCTCGGAACGAACAACTTCGCCGGGCGGCTTCACGACGAGGCGGCTCGAGCAGTGCTCAACGAGGCGCTGGAATTGGGCGTCACGTTCATCGACACGGCCGACGTGTACGGCCGTGGCTCCGACGAGGGAACGGGCGCGTCGGAGAGCCAGCTCGGACGCCTGATCGCAGGTCGTCGGCATCGGTTCGTCGTCGCCACCAAGGTGGGCTTGGCGATGAGCGAGTTGCCGACCGAGCGCGGCGCCTCACGCCGCTGGATCGTGACCGAGATCGAGAACAGCCTCCGGCGCCTGCGGACCGACTACATAGACCTGTACCAGGTCCACACCCCGGATCCCGAGACGCCGATCGAGGAAACGCTCCGAGCCCTGGACGATCTCGTCGTCGCCGGCAAGGTTAGATACGTGGGTCATAGCAACTTCGCCGCGTGGCAGATCGTGGACGCCGACTGGATGGCTCGTAGCGAACATCTGATTCGGCCGATCTCGGCCCAGATGCATTACAACCTGCTGAACCGCGCGATCTCGGCCGAGGTTGTTCCGGCTTGCGCGGCCCTCGGGATCGGCATCATCCCCTTCTTCCCGCTCGAATCGGGGTTTCTCACCGGCAAGTACCGCGCCGGCGGTACCAGCAGCGGCAGGCTGGCGGAGAGCACGCGAGCGGCGGATGTCATGAATGCTGCCAACTTCGCCCGCATCGAAGGTTTCGAAGCGTTCGCGGCCGAACGAAATCACTCCCTGCTGGACCTGGCGTTCGGGTGGCTTCTCAGCCAGCCGATAGTGGGCCCCGTGATCGCCAGCGCCAGCACCCCGGAGCAGGTGCGGGCCAACGTGGCCGCCGCTGAGTGGCGGCTCTCCCCGGCCGACATGGCTTCTTTCGCCGACCTCTGAGCGGGCCGCTCCAGACCGACCTCCATAGGCCGGCCTGGTCATCAAGCCTTAGGGGTGGGCCGTCTGGCGGCCAGGCTGGTGCGCAGCGCCATTCGCGCTACGCTCATCGCCTCGAGAGGATCCGCATCGAGGGCCCAGGTCTCGTATATCCCGGCACAACCGGGGCACTCGTAGACGACGCGGCTGCCGACGTTGGGATAACGGCGCCACGGCGGAGCCACATAGAGAACCTCCGACAGGATCAGCCACGCCCCACAGGCCGGGCAGATGTCGCGGGTGAGGCTCGTCATCGGGCCATCCTAGCCCCGCGCGACGCGGATTCCCGTCGGGGGTCACCCGCAAAGTCGGCGCGGATTTCGGCCGGTGGCCGCGATTCCGGAGGCCGCGCCAGGCGCTGTGGGATTATTCGCACATGAGGGATATCGACCAGCCCCGCAACGACGATACCCGCTCGTCCAAGCCTGTCCGGCCGATGGGACTGGCCGGCGGGTTGATCGGCCGCGACCTGAACGTGGTCGCGACCAGCGTCGTCATGCTCATCGGCCTGGGTTTCATGTATGCCGGCGTCGAGGTCATGCGCGGCTCGGCTATGTTCGGCTTCAGCTACGACGCCGCGCTTCAGGGCGTTCTATCGCAGTTGAGCGTGACCGGGCCTGCGGCCCTGCTCGTAGCCGCGGCCGTCGCCGTGAACGTCCTGGCCGGTGCGGTCGTTCTCAGGTTCCTCGGCGCGAAACCGTTCGACGGCCTGGCAGAGTTAGCCCTGGCCGGCTTCGCCACCGCGGTCGTCCTCGACGCCGCCGCGCTCTTCGTGCTGGGCAGCGTCGGACTATTCGGCTGGCCGGAGCTGCTCGTCCTTCACGTGGCTGCAGCCGCGGCATATCTCGCCACTCGACGTAGCCAACCGTTGCTCTCCGCACCGATAAGGATTCGCATCTCTCGGCCGGCCGCGTGGTGGCCACTGATACTGGCCGTCTGGGCCTGGCCGCTGATCCTCCAATTGGCCTCGCCCACGGTTCCGTTCATGGACGTACTCCCCAACCATGTCGCACCCGTGGAACACATCCGGGTCTTCGGCAGCTTCAGCAGCCTGATCACGTCTCCGTCGCCGATCTACGGCCCCTCCCGTCTGATGCTCGGCTACGTAGCGTTCCTCGGGCAGGCCACGACGCTGACGGGACTCGATGCCGTCCTGGCCGAAGCGGCCTTCGCCCTGCCACTGACCATCCTCATAGTCCTGTCGCTCCGGCGCTTGACCGGCGAGTTGTTCGGCGGCAGCGCCAGCTTCTGGGTGCTGCTGACGTTCCCACTCACGTTCACGTTCACCCGCATAACCGACAGCCGCGGCACAGTTGCAGTCTTCCCCATCGCGGCCTGGCTGCTGTGCATAGTCGCCGCGGAGCTACGGGCCTCCCGTCACCGCGAGGCCAATCCGACGTCCCGGCGCCCCGACTTCGGCCTCACCTTCGCTCTGGGTGCCGCCTTTCTCGTTCACCCGCTCATCGGCCTGGCCGCCATCGCGGCCGTAGGTTTTGCGTTGCTTCTCTACCCCGCACGTCTCGGACGACGATTGATCCCAGCCATGGGCGGCGCCGCGCTCATCGCCGCTCCGCAGGCGCTCACGATGGGCGCCATAGACATGCCGGCCTGGGTCGGGGCCGTCTTGATCGCCGCGGGCCTGGGCTTCGCCGTCGTGCTTTCTCTCGGCCTCGACGTCCTCGCCCGCTTCGCGAAAGCCAGGGGCTTGACCAGCCTCGGAGCCGCAGGCGTCCAGATTCGCGGGCTGTCGGGACGTCTCGCCGCAGGCCAGCCCACAATCCAGGCTGCGGCGGTGTGCGCCTTGATCGTGTTGCTGCTCGGCCTTGCGGGCGTCATCGTCGTGCGATCCACCGATCCGACAAACCCAACCGACCCGAACGTCGAGTTGATGAGCTACTTCCCCCACCTCGTCTGGCTGGCGATGCTCGGCGCGGCCCTCTCGCTCTCTCGCCTGAGTCGCGGCTGGATCGTTCTGGGCTGCGGCATCGTGGCCGGACTGGCGGCCTGGGCCGCCTCCGGCCTGGTGGGAAGCGCGGACCTGACGCAGCTGTCGGTGCACTACGAAGTGCCCAAGTCGATCGAATACTGGCTGCCGGCCATGCTCGCCATCGGCGCCGCCGGGGCGGTTGCGGCCGTCTACCGCATGAGGCGGCTCGGTCAGATCCGCACCGTGCTGATGGGCGCGTTCCTGGTGCTGACTATCTACCCCACCGCGAGCCTGCCCACGTCCAACGCCGAGATCTCCGAACATCCCGCTTCAGAGTCGCTGGCCATCGCTCTGCGTGAGGCCCAGTTCGGCTACTGGAACTTCAACGGTTACCCGGACACTCGCTTGATCATCGACGCCCCCCGCCAGCAGGTCGTCGACGAACTGCGCGCCGAAGAATCCGCGGGCCGTCTGGGGCCGTCGACGCGCGTCCTGAACATCGCCTCGTCGTTTCAGCAGTGGACGTCGGTCCCGATCGGCGTCTTCACCGGCGCCATGGAGACATCCATATCGCTCCAACCGGAGTTGAGCATCCACACCGTCGGCGGCCGGCTCTACGGATTCGACAGACTTCCCCAGGAGCTCGCAAGCGACTACGGCTACGTCGTGCTGCAGCCGGGCAACATCTCGCCCGACCTGATCTCTCAGACCAAGGCATTGCTGTCGGCCGACGGCTACAGCTCGATGTGGTCCAACTCGCTGGTGACGATCTACCGTCACGGCTAGGCGAAACCCGACCGGCTAGTCCTTCTTCTCCTCGTGACCGCCGAAGCCCCAACGCATGGCCGAGAGAACGCGATTCGCGTAGTCGGCCTCGCCGCGTGAGGTGAATCGCTCATAGAGAGCGGTGGTTAGAACCGGGGCCGGCGCTCCCACATCGATGGCGGCAATGCTGGTCCAGCGACCCTCGCCTGAGTCGGACACGCGACCGGCGAAGCTCGCCAGGTCCGGGCTCTTGACCAGCGCCTGAGCGGTCAGATCGAGAAGCCACGAGGCCACCACGCTGCCGCGCCGCCAGACTTCGGTGACTGCCGGCATATCGAGGTCGTACTGGTAAAGCTCTGGGTCGCGGAGCGGCGAAACCTCGGCGCTGACCTCACGCTGATGCAACCCGACGTTGGCGTGGCTCAGGATGTTGAGCCCCTCGGCGTACGCGGCCATCAGCCCGTACTCGATGCCGTTGTGNNCCGTTGTGGACCATCTTGACGAAATGGCCCGCGCCGCTCGGTCCGCAGTGCAAGTAGCCGTGCTCGGCCGTCGTCGGTTCGCCAGTCCGGCCGGGCGTCCGCGGCGCCGACTCCACGCCGGGGGCGAGCGAAAGGAAGATCGGGTCGAGCCGTTCCACCGCCGCGGCCGCGCCGCCGATCATCAGCGAGTAGCCGCGCTCGAGGCCGTAGACGCCGCCGCTGGTGCCGCAGTCCAGATAGTCGATGTGCTGGCTGGCGAGCGACTTGGAGCGGCGAATGTCGTCGACGTAGTAGGAGTTGCCGCCGTCAACGACGATGTCGCCCCTGCTCAGGAGCGGCACCAGATCGGCGAGGGTCGCGTCCACGGACGCGGCCGGAACCATGAGCCAGACGACGCGGGGCACGCTCAGCTTGGCGACCAGGTCCTGGAGCGAGGTGGCCCCGGCGGAGATGGCCCCGCTCGACACGAGACCGGTCACGGTCTCCTCGGTGCGGGCGTAGCCGACGACGCTGTGTGCGTCGCGAAGCAACCGGCGAGACATGTTGGCGCCCATACGACCGAGGCCGATCAGACCGATCTGCATTGCTGGATCCTTCCGCTAGCTGGGCATCCGACCCCTGGCTCGGATCGGGATACTGGCCGACCCGGCGAAGTCCGCCTTGAGCATAACCACCTTGAGCCCGCAACCGCCTGCTTTCGGCAGGCAAGGTGCGCAGGTCGGGCACTGGAATGCGCTTTCGGGCCTGGATCGCGACCGACGTGTATGCTTGCAGCCTTCGTGAACGAATGGGCGCTCCGGTCTGCGCCCCGGTTAGTGCCGTCCGATCTCGATCCACTTCTCGCCCTGACCGGTCCCGCTGATGAACGCGGGTGGGCCCTCAGGAGCGATTGCTCTCATGTCTTCGAACCAGCTCGGCCTTGCGGCCGCGCGCTCTTCTTCCTTGCCGCTCGCCGCGGTCTCTCCCACCGCGCCGTCCGAATTGCCGGCCTCTCAGCCGTCCGCCTCATTCGACGAACTCGGCCTGACGCCGGAGCTTCTGGGCAACGTAGCCGCCCAGGGCTATACCGAGCCCACCCCGGTCCAGACCCAGTCCATCCCGATCGTTCTGGCCGGCCGCGATCTGCTTGCCGGAGCTCAGACAGGTACGGGTAAGACCGCCGCCTTCGTGCTCCCCATCCTGCAACTCCTCAACGCCAGCCGGCCAGCGGTTCGCTACGTCCCAGCCGGCAAGGCCCGGCGCCGGGGCGAGACCGGTCTTCCGATCCGCTGCCTGATCCTGACTCCAACGCGCGAGCTGGCTCTGCAGATCGAGGAAAACGTTCGCGCTTACGGCGGCGCCAGGCCGACCGAATCGACCACCATCTACGGCGGCGTCGGCTTCAACCCTCAGGTCCGCGCTCTCCGCAACGGACCCGAGATCGTCGTGGCAACTCCGGGACGACTCCTGGACCACGCCGGTCAGGGCACCATCGATCTCAGCAACGTGGAAATCCTCGTTCTGGACGAAGCCGACCGAATGCTGGACATGGGCTTCATCCGCGACATCCGCCGCATCATCGAGTTGCTCCCCGAAAATCGCCAGAACCTGATGTTCTCGGCCACCTTCTCGAACGACATCAAGGAACTCGCCGGCGGCATACTCCGCGATCCGGCCTTCGTTCAGGTCGCCCGCCCGAACGCCCCGATCGAACTGGTCCGCCAGGTCGTCTACCCCGTCGACCGGGAACGCAAGCGCGAGTTGCTGAGCCACCTGATCAAGGAAGGCCGCATCGACCGCGCCCTCGTCTTCACCCGAACCAAGCACGGCGCCAACCGGCTTGCCGAGCAGCTCTGCGACGACGGCATCCGAGCCACCGCGATCCACGGCAACAAGAGCCAGGGCCAGCGAGTCCGGGCTCTCGACGACTTCAAGGCCGGACGGGCATCGATCCTGGTCGCGACAGAAGTCGCATCGCGCGGGATCGACATCGACGGACTCCCCCACGTCGTCAATTTCGAATTGCCGATGGTCGCCCAGGACTATGTTCACCGAATCGGCCGAACCGGCCGCGCCGGGCTGGAGGGCGACGCGGTGTCGCTCGTCTGCATCGACGAGAACATGCTCATGGCGGACATCGAGTCGCTGCTTCGAACCAGGATCACCCGCGAGGTCGTGCCGGGGTTCGAAGTGAACCGCGCCATCCCCCGAGAGCCGCTCCGCCAGCGCAGCGGCGACGTCCGATCACCGGCTGGGCGGCGCGCTCCGGCTCGCCACGCCTCCCCGCCGACTTCCCACCGGCCGGCCCCGCTCGCGCCGCGCCCGGCATCGTCTGCCCCACGCCCTGTAACACTCCCAACGCGTGAGACGGCGATCGCCGGTTCACGTGCGGCAGCGCCGGCAGGCGCACGCGCGGCAGCTCCGCGCGACCAGCGTCAGGCCGCGTCCGGAGGACATCGCCAGTCCGTGTCTGCCGAAGGCTACCGGCGCCCAATTCCAAATGACTTTCGCCAGTCGACACTCCGAGATGAGCGTCAAACCGCCTCCGGCGGGTTCAACGTGTCTGCCCCGGTCGAGCCCCGCCGACAGAATTCGAGTGCACCGTCCTTCGGGTATGCACCCGCTCGTCGCCCCGGTGGCGGCACGGGGTTCTCGACCGGCCACGGTTCTCAGAACAGACCCGCGCAGGGCCCAGCTGGTGGCGGCAAGTCGGCGAGTGGCACCAACCGTTCCGGCGAGTGGAGAGGCCCGCGAACTTCCCGGCCCTCGGCCAGGCCGCTCGACAGGTCGCCCCGAACGGGCCGCTGATAGGACGTCCATAGCCACGTCTGGGCGCGGGGCGACGCGATGCCATACAGCGGGCCCCGTGAGAACATGAGCCCTTGGACACACAGTCGTCTTTGACTTCAGCGGCTCCGCTGGCCGCAGTCATATTCGTGGTGACGATCGGCCTGGTCATCGCTCGACCGTGGCGTCTCGTCGAAGCGTCTGCCGCCGCATTCGGTGCGGCCGCCATGGTTCTAACGGGACTCGTATCGCCGAGTGGTGCCGCTGCGGACGTCGCCGGTCACTGGAACGTGCTGCTCTTCTTCGTTGGCCTGACCGGAGCGGCCGCCGTGGCGGAGCGAAGCGGCCTCTTCGAGGCACTCGCCGGCACGTCCGCACGGCTCTCCGCAGGAAGCCCGAGGCGCCTGCTCGCGGCGGTCGTCGCCGCGGGCGCCGTCGTTGCCGCGCTGCTCTCCAACGATGCCGCGGCCCTCGTGCTGACGCCGGTCGTCTATGTGCTCGTGGCCAGGTTCGGCCTGTCACCGCTTCCTTATGTCCTGGCCTGCACCTTCGTGGCGGACGCGGCTTCGATTGCCCTCCCGGTGAGCAATCCGGTGAACGTCATCGTCAGCGACCGGCTGGGTGTAAGCGCCGCCAGCCTGGTGCCCGTCCTCGCGCCCGCCGCCATCGCATCCGTCCTTGCCCTGCTTGGCTGTCTATTCGTCCTCTACCGACACCAGCTTCCGCGGCGTTCGCCGCTGATGCCGGCCTCGGACTCGTGGGCCTCATGGGCTGGCGTTCCGCGGCGTCTCCTCGCCGCCTTCGGCTTGGCGGTTGGTGCGTTCGCCGTTGCGTCTGCGCTGGACATACCGCTCGGACCGACAATGGCGGCTGTCTGGTTGCTCCTGCTCGGAGTCGAATGGACGAGTCGGTGTCCCGAACGCCCTCTCGACGGCATCGGTTGGTCCTTGCTGATTTTCGTCGCTTCGATGGGGGTCCTCGTCGACGGCCTCTCGTCGACCGGCATAACCGGCCGGCTCGCCCAAGTTGTCCTGGGACAAGTGCGAGACTCGCCGACCGCGGTCATGGTCGTCACCGCCTTCGCTGCGGCCGTCGGCTCGAACCTGGTGAACAACCTGCCGGCCGCGTTCGTCTTCGCGGATGCCGTCCATGGCGCCGGGCTCAGCACTGCAAGTGCCCATGCGGCCGCCATCGGCACCATCATCGGAGCGGATCTCGGTCCGAACTTGACGCCGGTCGGGTCGGTCGCCACGCTCCTATGGTTCGTGCTTCTACGCCAGCGCGGCCTCGAGGTGTCAACATGGAGCTACATCAGGATCGGACTCATCGTGACTCCGGTGACCATCGTCGCCGCGCTGGGCGTGGCGCTGTTGCTGGGAGTGCCGAGGTGAGGCGGTCATGATCGATACCCGGAGGGTCCTCGTGACCATCGCCGGAACCGAGGACATCGGCCTGCCAGGTCAGATCGCCGCTGTCGTGGGCTCCGGCGGACCCGAACTCGAGATAACCCTTCTCCACGTCGCCGAGATCGCACCTAGAGAACTCGCGGCCGTCGACCCCGGAATACGGAGGGGGCCATGGCCGCTGCCAAGGCGGGAAGTACTCGAGCAACGACTGGCCAGTGCGGACGACGAAGCAACGGCTGCACTTCTGACCCTGTGGCACGATCGGTTCGTGGCAACCATGCCAACCGCTCGAATCGATCACCTGGTGGCTCGGGGTCGTCCGGAGCAAGAAATAGTGGCCGCGGCAGAGCGGCTGCACCCCGACGCGATCGCTCTCTGCGCCCGCCCACGGCCCGGACCGACCGAGCCTGGGCCGAGGAGCCTGGGTCACGTAGCTCGGTTCGTTGCCGACCACTCCCCCGTGCCGGTCCTCGTCATCCGACGCACCACCTGATCCAATCGGCCGTGGCCTTCCCGGCGCGAGACCGCAACCGGCGGCGAACTGCCCACTCGCTCAGCCTCGATCCCCAGGACACGGAGACTCGGCGCCGATAAGTGAGGGCCAAGCGCAGCCTGCGATCCTGCGCGGCATGCTCCCCTCCTCTGTCATCGAACGTCTCGACCATCTGGCGCCCGATCAGCGTCAGGCCGCAACCGCGCCCCCGGGCCCCGTGCTGTGCGTAGCTCCGGCTGGGAGCGGCAAGACGACGACCCTCGTGGCGCGGATTGCCTGGCTCGTAGCCACAGGCGCAGATCCAGCCACGATCACCGCCGTCACGTTCAATAAGCGGGCCGCAGACGAGATGGCCTCGCGAGTGGATGCGGCGCTGGAGCCACTTGGTCTGGTCAAGGGTGCCGTTCGCGTCAAGACGTTCCACGCCCTGGGCCGCGAGATCCTCGCCGACGGCGGCGTATGCGTGGAACCGCTCCTGGACCGGGAGTCGGTCCTGCGGGACATGTGGCCGGACATAACGCACGGAGCGATTCGCCAGCTCGACGACGCATTCAGCCGGCTCAAACTTGACGTTGGGGTCACGGCCGCCGAGGTGGGGACAGACCCCGAACCCGGTCCTCTGGCTCGTGCTTTCCTGGCGTACGAATCGGCCCTTGAGGAACAGGGCGGGCTCGACTTCGACGATCTTGTCGCAAGATCGCTTCGCCTGCTCGAAGCCCGGCCGCGACTGGCGGAACGCTGGCGTCGGAGTTGCGAGCATCTGCTTGTCGATGAAACTCAGGACGTCGACCGGTCGCAGCTGAGACTGGCCCTCCTGCTCGCAGCTCCACGCAACCAGATATTCCTCGTTGGTGACGACGATCAGACGATCTACGGTTGGCGACTGGCCGATGTAAGACGGGTCCTGAATCTGGTCAACGACCTACCGCTGTTGCGGCGCATCGACCTGACGGTGAACTATCGCTGTCCCCGACCTGTGGTGGAACGAGCTGTGCGGCTCGTTGCCCAGAACCGCGAGCGTTTCGTGAAGCGAATCTCTCCGGGCCCACGCGCTGAGGGGCAGTTGACCCTGGCTCCGGACGGCGCCGACGACGTCGATCGCCTCCGACGAGTCTTCCGAAGCTGGCCCGATGACGGCGGCACTCGCGCGGTCCTTGCCCGCACCAACGTCGAGCTTCTCCCGGCTGCAGCCGTAGCCCTGGAGTTGCGCATGCCGTTTCGGGCGCCGCGACTTCGACTCTGGTCGGAGGACCGGCGTGTGGATGGGTTGCTGGCGGCGGCGGCCCGAATCGGCGATCCCGAGTCCGAGGAGTGGCGCAGGCTGGCCGATCCCGACGATCGATCGGCCGCGGACGCTCGGACTGCGCTGGCTCACTACCTCCTGCCTCGCCTTGCGGCGCTGTCGCGGCTCGATCCGGACGACCTGGCACAGATGGTGGCGATCCGCCCCATGCGATCGCGCGAAGCCGATTCATCGCGATCCGGCGACGATCCCGAACCGAATACCGGCGATGCCGACGAGCCACTCCCCGTAGAGACGGCCGATCTGCTGGCGGCTCTCGTGGCGTGGGCCGCGCCCTATTGGACCCTCGCCGAGTTGAACGCCGCCCTGGCAAGTCACCGTCAGCTCATCGCAGAATTGAGGCGTGACGACGCACCGCTGACCCTGGCCACCGCCCACTCGACGAAGGGCCTCGAGTTCGATCACGTGGCCGTCATCGGCATGGACGCCGGCCGCTTCCCGTCGGCGCGTTCCTTGCGCGACGCTCCCGAGCCGGAGCGGGCGCTGGAAGAGGAACGCCGTCTGGCCTATGTGGCCTGGACACGGGCGCGCCGCACCCTGACGCTCGTCTACGACCCAGCTGCGCCCTCGCAGTTTCTGCTGGAAGCCTTCAGCGACCGCGAGCTGGGGCTGGATGCGGACTGCCACTGAGCTCGGCGCGTGCCCCAAGATGCAGGTCAGGCCTCGAGGGTCACCTTGCTGTTCACGAAGCGATCGTGGAGGCCGCGCTGGTCGGGATGAGTGATCGTCGAGTACAAGAGGTACAGGGTCCAGGCGGCAGCTCCCGTCATGACAAACTCGCTCGCACCGGCGGGCACGATCGTGACCAGCGCAAAAGGCCCCTGCATCACTGCCCAACGAGCGATTGAGTCCATCCAGCCGACCGCTTTGCCGGACGTCGCATCTGTGACGCGAACGTGCATGATCAGCTGACCGAGAGTTCCGCGCAGCAGTGCCCAGCCAACCACGAAGTAGGAAAGCTGCACCAGTCCGGCGGCCAAGCCGATCAGGATCCCAGCTCGCTCATCGAGGGTCTTCATCGTCGGTCCGGCCAACGACACCGCAATCACCCCTATGATGGCATACAGCGTGAATACCACCGCACAGTCCAGTAGATAGGCTCCGATCCGCCGACCCACCGTGACGCTCATCGTCTTGGTGGGTGAGGTCGTGTCAGCTTGCGGGGCAGACCAGGCCGATCCCGTCGATCCCAGATCGGTCGGACCGGGCGCGGTTCGCCGGGACGACTGATCCGGCGGCAACTCATCTGGCCGCTGATCCTGGGCGGACTCGTTGGCCTGGTTCTGAAACCCGGTGGGCACGATGCCCGGCTGCGGCCCAGAACCCGGCCACGGGCTCTGGCCTGACTGCGGAGCCTGGCCGGGCCAGGGATTCTGTCCGGTCCACGGCGCTTGCGCCGCCCACCGAGCCTGGCCGGTCCACGACACCATGTCCTGAACGACCACCAGGGACTTCGCGACGCGGTCGTGGAGCCCCTGTTTGGCCGGGCTGGCGGCCGTGGAAATGAGGATCAGGAACGGCCAGCCGGCGGCCAGAAGCATCTCGGCCATGAGGATGCCCGACCACGCCGTGGCAGGCCCGCCCTCTTGGGGGTTCTGAACGTCGGCCCACGGCACTGAGGCGACCATCGCCAGAACAGTCCAGATCAACGCCGCGCCGGCGGCGGTCGGAATCCCGATGGCGAACACTGAGCGCGCCAGGGCTCTGCCGCCACCGAGATTCCGACCGGTGGCCTTAGCGGCAACGTCGATCGACAGCATTCGATGGCCGGGCAGCCCCCTGAACTTGGCCCAGCACACGGCCGCGTAGATCACGTTCAGGAGCGTGAATCCGACCATCAATACCGCCAGGAGAGTCAGATTCGTTAGATACGGCGTGACGGTTGGCGACGCGAACGGCGTCGTTTGCATCTCGGCCTCAGCGGCCGGATTGATTGCGATGGCGCCAGTGACCCCGGCCACCAGCCAGAATGCAACGTGGAAGGTTCCGAAGATGAACCCGTCGATCACCCAGGCTCGCAACCTGGTGCCCAGTCCGGCTACCTTGAGACCCGGGGGCAGCAGGACGCGACTCGGCGGAGGACCGTAACCGGCGGGGCCCGGCATTGGCCACCCGGTCAACGGGCTCTTCCTTCGCGCGAATCGGATCCTTGGGATCGGGACCGCACCCACAAACCTCCAAATGCCGAGACCAAACGGAGCAGCAACCGCTCCGACCGAGCATAGACCAGCCGGACGGTAACGGTGCGGAACGCGACCGGCCCAACAGGCAACGTGCCTCGACGGCTAAGAGACTTCTACCGCTCGGCCAGTTCCCGAAGGACGGCACGCTTTAGCCGGTCCAACTGGTCGCGGAAAGGCTCAGTCAGCTCCTCGGGAAGGATCTCCCGTATGGAGTCTTTGTGACCGTAGGCGGCCCGCGTTCGGGCGATAACCACCAGGAGCTGGCTCAAGCCCGAATCGCGGAGCTGCTCTGGCACTGGGCTAAGGAACTCCGTCCAACGCTGTGAGCCCTTCTGCCTCGCGGATTCAAGCAGCTTGTCGGCGGTCCGCGCGGCTTCCAGAGCGGCGGCGTCTACGTCCGGGAGTGCGTGTCTCGGTGGTTCAGACCGTGGCTGCACGTCAGGCCAGATACCGCTGCGGCTCCGTAGGCGGAGTCATCTCGCGCGTTCCGGTCACGACCAGCGGCAGCCGCTTGCGCTCGGACCCGTCGACGGTTATCCGGACCGCGTATTCACCGGCGACCTTCAACGTCATGTTCCAAAGGTCGATAGCGATCGTCACGATGATGTCACTGGCGTCGGACGGACCGCGAGAGACGACGCGGCCCGTGGCGTTGGCGACCTCCGCTCCATCCGGCGAGGTCACGATGAAGCCCAGCTCGTGCTCCTTGTTTCGCTCGACGGACGTCACACGCAACCCGACCACAATCGAAAGGTGCGGATGCACGAACGGAAATGCGGGGCCGGCGATGCGGTTGACGCCGCCGCCCAGGACGTGGAATTTGGAACCGGCCTGGACCTCGGCGGCGTCGGCCAGAAATACGTACTCGACATCGGGCATGCGTCCATGCTAGCCGGTACTCGCCGCGAGAGTGGGACGTGGAGTGGCTGCGCGACGGCGGGCTTTCCCGACACGCGGCACAGTCGACCCCTAGCTCGCTCCCGTTCGCGATGCGGCGGCCGCGGCTCGCTTCTCCGGCCGCGCAGCCACTGCCGGAGCCACCGGCACCGCCGGCACGGGTCTTCCGGCAGACTCGGCAAAGGTCACGGCCGACAGAGGCATCAACGGTTCGCCGCGCAGAACCCGGGCCAGGTACTCGCCCGTAGCCGAACCCGGCGTGGCCGCGATCTGCTCCGGCGTGCCGACCGCGATCACGTGACCGCCCCTCTCGCCGCCCTCCGGACCCAGATCGACAATCCAGTCCGCGGTCTTGACGACGTCCAGGTTGTGCTCGATTACCACGACGGTATTGCCCGCATCGACGAGACGGTGCAGGACGTGCAGCAGCTTCTCGACATCAGCCATGTGCAGGCCTGTCGTGGGTTCATCCAGGACGTAGACGGTACGGCCGGTGGCCCGGCGAGAAAGCTCCGTGGCGAGCTTCACGCGCTGGGCCTCGCCGCCGGAGAGTGTCGTGGCTGGCTGGCCGAGATGGACGTAGCCCAGCCCCACATCGTGGAGAGTCTGCAGCTTGGCCCTGACGTTGGGGACCGGCGAGAAGAACTCCAACGCTTCCTCGATGGTCATCTCCAGGACGTCCGCTATGGACCGTCCCTTGTAATGGATCTCCAGCGCCTCGCGGTTG
>PMLK01000079.1:260-5033 GCA_003158875.1 Chloroflexota bacterium | reverse complement strand
CAGGGCATGACCAACAAGCAAGTCGCCTACGCCCTGTCCATAAGCGAGCAGACCGTCAAAAACCATATGTCCAGCATCCTGCGCAAGCTCAGCGTCAACGACCGGACTCAGGCCGTCGTCTACGCCATGCGTCAGGGCTGGATTCGCATGCCCGAGGACTGATCCGCCCGTGGCCATCGATCCGCTGCCGCTGCCGCTGCTCGAGATTGCGGAGCGAGCTCGACGCGAAGTCGACCTTCTGACCCGGGAGATCGGCGAGATCGAGCTGCTCGTCAACCAGGCCCGCACCGAGGCGAGTCGTCACGAGCAGAAGCGAGCCCAGGCGGCGGACAAGCTGCGACCTTCGGGCAAACAGTCCGAAGGCGGCGACCAGGACCAACTCGATCAGCTGCTGGCGCTGACCAAGCGCTCGGCGATCATGGAGGCCCAGGTCGACATCCTGGAGGGCAAGCTCAAGATCCTGTCCCGCTTCCGGGAGAGCTTGCGGCGATATAGCGCCGAACTGGACCGAGCGTCGATGGGCGGTGCTGTTCCGCAGCACACGGCCGACAGGCTGGATACCAGCACGCCGCTGCCACCCGCGGTCTCGCGGCTCGTGCTGGCGGCCCAGGAGGACATGCGGCGCGAGATTGCCCGAGCCATGCACGACGGCCCAGCCCAGAGCCTGACCAACATCGTGCTCCAGGCTCAGATCGTGGAGCGGCTGTTGGACCGCGATCCGACCCAGGCCAAGACGGAGATCGAGCAGCTCAAGGACATGGTCCAGCACACCCTGGACGCGACGAAAACGTTCATCTTCGACGTGCGACCGATGGTTCTCGACGACCTCGGTCTCGTCCCGACACTGCGCCGCGTGGCTCGCGATCGTGGCCGGCGCTCGCAGGTCCCGATCGAGTTCGAGTCCTACGGAGCGGACCGGAGGCTGCCGATGGACGTCGAGAGCGCCCTATTCCGCCTAATCGACGAAACGGTCACGGGCTTCCTGACGTGCCACCCGGATCGCATCTCGATCCGATTCGACTGGGGCACGGACAAGACGGAGGCCCGGGTCAGCGCCAAGCGGGAGGACGCGGTCGCGGCGGAGGAGCCTGAAGTCGAGGAGCCGCCGGCGCCAAAGGAGAAGGACAAGAAGGGCAAGGCCGTGGATCGGGAAATTCCGGACGCGCTCAAGGCCATGATCGACGAGACGCGGGCGGCCAAGATGTCGCGCGCCGCCCGGGCCAATCACCCGCTGGCACTGCCCCCCAACACGTGGCGGGAGATCCAGCAGCGGTCGGACACGATCGGGGTAACTGCCGAGCTGGTCGACGAAGGCCGCGAAGTCGTCCTAGTGCTGCCGGCCAGTTGAGCACCGGCTTCAACTCTCCCGACTTCAGAGACCACCAGGAAGCCGGTCGCCTCAACAGCGAACGCGGCCAGGGGCTCGTCGAGTACGGCCTGATCCTGTGCATCATGGCTGTCGTCTCGGTCGTCTCTCTCGTCTTCTTCGGCGACCAGTTGTCCTCGATCCTGAGCTTGATCGCCTCGGCCGTATGAGGGTGCGAACTGGCACCATTGCATGGTGCGAGGACTGTTGCCAAGCGTGCAATCGGCCGGTCCCATTACCATCTTGCTAGTGGCGTTCGCGTGAGCGACCGCCCACAATCGAGTTCATCCTCTTATCAGAGGGCGTTCTCATCAGGAGGTCATCGATGCTTCTCCGGTCCCAGAAGGCCCAGGGCCTTGCGGAATACGCTCTTATCCTCGCACTCATCGCCATCGCTGCTGTTCTTGCCCTGCTCTTCCTGAGCGGCACGATCCAGACGATCCTCAGCACTATCGGCTCCAAGCTGTAATCCTGCGCTGAGAGAAACGGGCCGCGCGAAAGCGCGGCCCGTTTTGTTTTGCCCGTGCTCCGGGTGCCGCCGGAGTCGCACTTCTCGAAATCTCAACCCGCGGTTTTCGAGAATCCTTCCTACTTTGGGTAGCCCATTGGTATAGTCGCAGTTAGGTGGTCCGCAAGGCTACCGTGGTGACACCTGTCACATCGTGCTCGGGAGTGTGGTCGTGAAGCGATCCAATCGATTGCTAATCCTGCTTGGTCTACTCATCGCCATTGGTGGGGCTCTGGGTGCGGTCGCTATAGCAAGTAGCGGCGGCGGCGGCGGGACCGGACCGGGAGCGGTCGCGACCCCAACTACTGGCCCCTCGGTCCAGGTAGTCGTGGCGTCCACAAAGATTGCGGCCGGGACGGTCATCGACAAGACGATGGTCAAGACTGCTTCTCGCAAGGTGGCCGACCTTGCCGGCCTCGACAGCACCACGTTTAACAGCGTGAATGACGTCATCGGCCGGATCGCCAGCATCGACATTCCGCAAGATCAGGTAATCGTCGGCAGCGCGGATTTGCTGACGCCCGGGTCGGCCATCGACGGCCAATCCATCAAGGACTCGATCGACAAGGGCTTTGACGCCGTCTCGATGGAGGTCGACCAGACTAACGGAGTCGGGACGCTCATCGTCCCCGGCGACCGCGTCGACATCATCCTCACCACTTACGTCACCCAGCTTTCGATCTCGGCGAAGACGGCCGCGGGGACGCAATTCTCCACCGGCGGCTCGGCGCTGACATCCAAGCTGATCCTGCAGAACTGCAAGATCCTGCGGACGCTTTTGCCGCCCGTAGCGGAAACCGCGAACGGCGCGCCGCAGGCCTCGGCAGCAGTAGCCCCCGTTCCGAGCAGCGCGACGGTCCAATTCACCGATCGGCACATGATCGCCATCGTCGAAGTCACGCCGGAGCAGGCCGAATTGATCCGCTGGGCCCAGCGGACCGAGCAGGCTTCTCCTCAGACGTACATCGACCTGTCGTTTGCCCTGCGCTCCAGCCAGGACGACAACACGGACCCGGTGGCCAACAACCCGTTCACCAATGTGCCCGGGCTGACCTTCTCTGAGATCGTGGCCAAGTACGGCCTCCTACCGCCCGATCCAACCGGCACGCTGCCGAAATCACTGGGCTCAACCGTTCGTTGGTAGAACGCTTCGCCGCACAGGGCGGAGCTAGCGAGGGAGAGGCCGAGCACATCGGCCTCTCCGGCACTTTGGAAGCGGCAAATCTCCATGGCTGATCGGATCCAAGTCCTAATCGTCGACGACATTCCCGAGACGCGCGACCACCTTGCCAAGCTGCTCGGATTCGAGCCGGACATAGAGGTGATCGGGACCGCGGCTTCGGGCGCGGAGGCCATCGAACAGGCGATACGGCTGCTCCCCGACGTCGTCCTGATGGACATCAACATGCCCGACATGGACGGCATCGCGGCAACCGAGCGGCTGTCCGCCCAGGTCCCGGGCGCGGCCGTCGTGATGATGTCCGTACAGGGCGAGGCGGACTACCTGCGCCGATCGATGCTCGCCGGCGCCCGTGAATTCCTCGTCAAGCCTTTCAGTAGCGACGAACTCACCGCCTCAATCCGTCAGGTCTACTCCCGCGAAAGAGAGAAGGCCGGTCGGACCGCGGTCCGGGAGGCTGCGCGAGCCCAGGATCCCACCGTGGAGGGCCAGGTCGTGGCCGTCTTCAGCCCTAAGGGCGGAGTAGGCAGGACCACGATCGCCGTAAACCTGGCGGTCGCGGCGGCCGCGGAACTGGGCAAGAAGGTGACCCTCGTCGACGGCTCGTTCCAGTTCGGCGACGTGGCGGTCCTGCTGAACCTGAATCCCAAAGACAAGTCGATGGCGGAACTCGCCCCGGAACTCGAGCAGGGCGAGGACCCGGAGTCGGTCGAGACTTACACCCAGACCCACTCCTCGGGAATTCAGGTGCTTCTGGCTCCGCCCTCGCCCGAAATGGCGGAGCTAATCACGCCCGCCGGAGTCAAACGCGTCATCGAGATCCTGCGCGGGCACAACGAACTGGTGGTCATCGATTGCGCAGCGTGGTTCAACGACACGCTCCTGGCCATTCTGGACCAGGCGGACGTTGTCTTGACTATCCTGACGCTGGAGATCACGAGCATTAAGAACACCCGCCTGTTCCTCGAGGTGGCCGAACAGCTTGGCTACTCGCACAAGATCCGGCTGGTTCTCAATCGTGCCGACACCACTCTGGGGATCAGGGTGGCCGACGTGGAACATTCCATCGGCCGGAAGGTGGATCACACAATCGTCAGCGACGGCCGCGCCGTCGTGTACGCACTCAACCGTGGAGTACCGTTTGTTCTGAGTAACAGAGAGAGCCAGGTATCCCAGGACGTTTTCCGCCTGGCGGCTTCGATTGTCGGAAATCGAGATTCTCACGACGAAGACGATCACAAGGGCCAGAAGGGCAAGTCGCTCTTCGCGTGGAGATAACTGCCCACCAGGGCCGACAAGGGGTGTAGGCGATGTCTCTCCTGAAGCGAATTGAAAGCGCTCGACCGGGAGTGGCCCCGGGCGGGGCTCCTGCGGGGCCGGGCGGACCCGGCGGCAGCGGCGGTTCGGGCATGTCCCAGGGCCCCACGGGCCAGCGCCTGCTGAGCCAGGCTCCGGTGCGCGAATCGCTGCGCGAAGTCAAGTTCCGAATTCAATCCCGAGTCATTCAGGACCTGGACCCCAAGCTCGACCTGGCCAATCAGGTCGAGGTCCGGCGCCAGATCGAGGAGATCTTCGGCCGCGTCATCGACGAAGAGGGCCTCGCCCTAACCCGCGCCGAGCGCGTCCGAATGCTCGAGCAGATCACCGACGAGATCATCGGTCTCGGTCCGCTAGAACCGCTCCTCCGCGACGAGTCCGTGACTGAAATCATGGTCAACG
>PMLK01000079.1:0-138 GCA_003158875.1 Chloroflexota bacterium | reverse complement strand
TCGCCGTTCACCGTCGACGACCTGATCCGGTTCGGAACTGCGACGCCTGAGATGTTCGACTTCCTGCGCGCATGCGTGGAAGCTCGTCTGAACATCTTCGTCTCTGGCGGTACGGGCTCGGGCAAGACCACGACCCTG
>PMLK01000026.1 GCA_003158875.1 Chloroflexota bacterium | reverse complement strand
GGCGGGCGGCAGGGCACGTGGCGGCCGGGCCCCGCACCTGCTATCCTTCGCCGTCGGCACGGGCTCGTGGTGTAGCGGCCTAACATGCCAGCCTGTCACGCTGGAGATCGCCGGTTCGAATCCGGTCGAGCCCGCCATTCGCGTATATCCCAGCCCCGTCCCCGCCCGGACGGGGCTTTTCCTATGGCGCGAGGCGGCGACCCGGGAGGGGCGAAGGGCGGTCGGAGGCCGATTACGCGATGGGGGCGTGCCAAGAGTCGATCCGTGCCCCACAATTCGACCAAACGGCGTCGCGTTCTCGGCGCCAGATCACCGTGGAGGCATCAGCATGAGCGGCCGCGTGATCGTGGTCGGCTCGGTCAACATCGACCTTGTCGGGCGAGTCCCACATCTGCCGAAGCCGGGCGAGACTGTCACCGGCGGCAGCTATGACCGTCACCACGGCGGCAAAGGCGGCAACCAGGCCGTAGCCGCCGCGCGGCTCCGCCGGCCGACTCTGTTCATCGGCGCGGCCGGCGACGATACCTTCGAGAAGGAAGCCCGACGCGCCCTATCGTCCGAGCGGGTCGATGTCTCAATGCTGGCGTCGCTGCCCAATCAGGCAACGGGCGTGGCCATGATCCTGGTCGATGCCATCGGCGAGAACCAAATCGCGGTAGTGCCCGGGGCGAACGGCGCGATCGAACCCGGTTACGTTCGGGACTGCCTGGCCAGGCTCGGGCCGCTCGCCGGCGATGTCCTGCTGGTGTGCAACGAGGTTTCGCTTCACGTCGTTCGAGAGGCACTCATCTGCGCCCATGCCGCGGGAGCGACGACCATCCTCAACCCGGCGCCGGCAACGGGCATCGACCGATCTACATTTGGGTTGGCCGACATCGTGACTCCCAATCGGACCGAACTTGCGACGCTGCTGCAGATCGAAACCGTGGGCACGGGGACGAAGATCGACGACTCCGACGCCGACACGGCAAAGCGAGCGCGGGCCCTGCTGGAAGCGGGACCGTCGGGCCCGGGCGTGCGCCGGGCGGTGATCGTGACCCTGGGCGCATCGGGCGTGGTGGTGCTGGAGCGGACATCGGCACCGATCCCGGCAATCGGGCGCCGACCTGTCAACTCCCTCGCAAGCTCAAGCGCCGATGCGACGCCCGCAGAGGTTGCCCACCTTGCGTCGGCGCAAGTGGCCTCGCAAGTGGCCTCCGAAGCTGCAGCCGCTGGCACGGACGGGCCCTCGCCGTGCGACGATCCCACCGATACGGCGGGGGCCCCCGAGCGTGCAACCGCCGGGGCCGCGCCGACCGGTCGACTCAAGCCGAGCGACCTTCGCATCTGGGAAGTGCCCGCCGACCGCGTTCCAACGATAGACAGCACCGGTGGCGGCGATGCGTTCTGCGGCGCGCTGGCCGCGTCGCTTGCCGAAGGCCGGCCCCTCGCCGAAGCGGTTCGCCGAGCCGTGGCCGCCGCCGCTCTCGCCACGACCCACGTTGGGGCGCGCGAGGGTATGCCAACCGCGAACGAACTCGAGGAATTCCTGGCCGAGCGGGCCGCGCCGTTGGCATAGACCCGCACGACCTCCGCGACAGGTTTCTGCTCAATGGCAGCACCGCGAACAGGACGCGGAGACTGAGCCACCTCGGCCGGGTTTGGGTTCGGAGACTCGCGAATTCCAGGCCCGGCTCCGCCAGCCTTTGCCGAATTCACGGTTCGGTTAGTACGTAACGACGGCCCAGACCGACATTGACCGGAAACGGACTATCCGCGGAGGTATTTCGCGCGCGCAATGCGGCGCTGTTCCCTTGCAACTCCCCGCCGTGTTCGCCGGACTGTCATTAGGTGGAAACGGCGCGTGCGCCGGCGCCCCCGCTCCGCGCCGCCCCGCTCCGCGCCACCCCGTGCGCCGGCGTTGCCGCGCCGCGCCCTCGCTCCGCGCCGCCCGCCAGAACTATTGGCCGCGAGCGGCTCGGAGGCGATCCGTGACCGGCTCCACGAGTCTCGCGGAGACGTAGCAGAAGAACGCGATCGTCGTAACGAAGAAGCTAACGGGCTCCGACGTCATCAGAGCGAGCACGATTCCGCCTTCGGTGGCCAGCAGGGCGATCACAACGCTCACTAAAGTGGCCTGGCCCGGATGCGCCGTCAGTCGCTCGGCCGTGGCGCCCGGAGTGATCAGCAACGTCAGGATGAGCAGCACACCCACGACCTGCACCGCTTCCGCAACCGCGGCAGCGAGCAGCAGCAGGAACAAGATCGAGATGAGCCGGACGGGCACGCCGCGCGCTTCGGCGACGACCGGATCCACCGTCGCGAACGTGAGCGGCCGGTACATGATCCCCAGCCCCGCGATGGTCACGATGGCCACGACCACCAGCAACACAAGGTCGCCGCTGCTGACCGAAGTAATCGCCCCGAACAGCAAGGCAATGGCCTCTGTGGCGTAACGGTTGTAGAGCGAGAGGAACAGGACGCCGAGGCCCAATCCAAAGGCCATGACCAGGCCCACGACCGAATCGCGCTCCCGAATCCGCAGGCCCATTCCGCCGATCACCAGCGCGGTGACCATCGACCCTGTGAGCAAACCCAGGACGGGCGACAGGCCGAGCAGCAGGAACCCGACCGATCCGGTGAAGCCAACCTCCGCCAGAGCGTGAACGGCGAACGACATGCTGCGCGCGACGACGAAGCGGCTGACGAGCCCGGCAACTACCGCCACGAGCACGCCCGCAACGAGCATGTTCTGGACGAACGAGTAGCCGAGGAGGTGGACCAGCTGGTCGATCATGCGTGGCCTCCCCGATCGACATGCGCTCCATGGCCGCCGGTTGGCGCGGGGAAGTGGTGCGGTTCGTCCAGGTCCAAGCCGGCCCCGCTGGCCTCGCCAACCACCACGATCCGGCCCTTCACTCTCAGGACCTCGACCGGTGCCTGGTACAGCCCGGACATCGTTTCTGTCGTCAGGACATCGTCCGTCCGGCCCGCGGCCCAGCGACCGTCGACGACGAAGACCACTCGGCTGGCGTAGCTGAGCACCGGATTGACATCGTGGGTTACGAACACCACGGTGCCGCGTCGCTGTCGAGACCAGTCGCCGATCAGCTCGGTTATCTCCTGCTGGTAGCGCATGTCCAGGCTCGCCAGCGGCTCGTCGCAGAGCAGCAGCCGGGGATTGCCCACGAGCGCCTGGGCGATGCGTAGTCGTTGCTGCTCGCCTCCAGACAGCCGCCCGATCGGGGCGTCGGCGTAGCGGCGCGCCTGAACGTCATCCAGGGCGGTTTCGACCCGCATCTTGTCGGCTCTCGACAGCCGCCCGAAGCCCCAGCGGTGGCCGTTCACGCCCAGCCCGACGAGATCGCGACCTCGAAGCGGCACGTCGCGATCGAAGCCGGCGTGCTGGGGAACGTAGCCGATGTCCGGGTTGCCGCGCCGCGGCGGTTTGCCCAGAACGTCGAGCGCACCGCCGGCGAGTGGCGTCAGGCCGAGCAGCGCTCGCAGAAGCGACGTCTTGCCGGATCCGTTGGGGCCGAGCACGGCCAGGAATTCGCCTTGCGGCACCGTCATCGACAACTCCGACCATACGACCCGATCGCCGTAGGCGAGCGTTGCCCGGTCGAAACACATCGCCGGTTCTTCGTCCGGGGCTCGATTGTCCGCGGCGGCCGGGGCGGGGGCGTGGGCCGGGGCGGGGGCGTGGGCCGGGGCGGGGGCGTGGCGGTTATCGTCGGCGTTCACTTTGCACCTCCCAGGGCCGTGGCCAGGGCATCGAGCTGCGCAACCTGCCAGCCGACGTAGCCGTCCGCACCTGCCGGCATCGTTTCCGACACGCCGACCACGGGCACTCCCGACTTGGTGGCCAGCGACTCGATCGAGGTCGTGACCGGCGAGGTCGCCTGGTTGTTGTATAGGAGGGCCTTGACCTTGTGGCCGGTGAGAAGGTCCTGCGTGGCCGCGACATCGAGGGGCGCCGGATCGGTGCCGTCCTCGATGGCCTTGGCGAAGCCCGGCGGCGTGAGGTCGGTCAGACCGAGGGCAGCGATCATGTAGACGGGAACGGGCTCCGTGTAGATGATCGGGGCCGCCGGATGGTCCTTCTTGATCTGGGCGATCTTCGCGGTCAGAGGCGCAAATGAGTCGAGGTACGTCTGAAGGTTCGTCTCGAACATCGTCTTGGAGTCGGGGCGTTGGGCTTCCAGCGCGTCGGCCACGGCACGCGCGACCCTGGGCATCGTCTGCGGGTCATACCAGATGTGCGGATTTGACCCGTCGGCCAGACCGAGCAGCTGCTGGACGTCGATGACCTTGCGGTCGGAGCGCGGCGAGGCACTCAGCAGGTGATCCAGGAAGGCGTCGTAGCCGAGGCCGTTCTCGACGACGAGCGTCGCGTCGGCTACCTGCTCGGCGTTCTGGGTGCTGCTCTCGTATGTGTGCGGATCGACATTCGGGTCGCTCAACACGCTCGTCACCGAAACTAGGTCGCCTCCGACTCTGGCTACGAGGTCGCCGTAGAAGTTCTCACCCGCCACCACTTCCACCTTGCCACTACCACTGCCACCGCCGCCACCGCTCGCCGAACAGCCGGCCAGCACAGGCAGGGCGAGCACGGCGACGGCCAGGGCCGCACCGATGCCGCGAACGTGAATCCCAGACGCTGCCAACTCAATGTCCTCCTGGCCGCTGCCCGGCGGACGACGAAGCCTTCGACGCCGCGCCGTTCGGGGGAGTTCCGGCGGCACAGTCCGGGCATTTTCCGAAAAGCTCCAGCCGATGCGTTTCGATGCGATAGCCGTTGCGCTGCCCGATTTCGTCGACCAGCCGGGCCAGTTCGCCGTCGGCCACGTCTTCGCTTCGTCCGCAACCGGAACAGACAAGGTGGTGGTGATGTTCTGCCGGGTCGCACAGGACGTAGGCATGAGACCCGGACGGCAGATCTAGCCGCTCGATGACATGCAGTTCCGCGAGCAATTCCAGAGCCCGGAAGACGGTGGCGCGGCCAATGTTCACTCGCTCGCGCCGGCCGCGCTCGAGCAAGTCCGCGGCAGTAAAGTGCCCGCCGCTCGTAGCGACCATCCCGGCCACCAGCCGGCGATTCGCCGTGGCCTGGTAGCCTGCGCTGTCGAGAGCCTGGATTATCCGTTCGGTCTGATCCATTTGATACTCAGTCTCACTTCGTGCCGGGATGATACCAGGTCTCATTCGACGATGTCGAGTAACATATTCGGACACTTTTCCGGCGCGCTCGCCGGGCGAACAAGGGCAATCCGGAACCCTGCCCGGCTCCAGATGAAGGCGGAGAAATGTCGAACAAGAGCGAGGCCGTAGAACCGGCCCAGACATCGCTGTGGCGCCGCATCAGGACCATTCATCTGGGCCTTGTGCTCGCGGCCTTGGACATCGTCGGGCTGGCCATAGCGTCATATCTCGCGACCGTCGAGTTGGCGGGCGACCTACCGGTTTGCGGACCGCTCCACGGCTGCGAGGATGTCGCCAGGAGCGTCTACTCCCGGCCGTTCGCCGGTATTCCGGTGGCCGTCTACGGCGTCTTCCTCTCGATCACGCTGTTCACTCTGGCGATCGCCTGGTGGCGGACC
>PMLK01000105.1 GCA_003158875.1 Chloroflexota bacterium | reverse complement strand
GCGGCGGCAGCGCGCGGCGCGGGCGGCGGCAGCGGCGTGCGCATTCGCCTGTCCGGGTTGATGATTGGCTCGTTTACCGGGGCCCGTGGATGGTCTCCACGGCGTGAGCGTCGGTTCGGCGATGCGCCAGAATGGCTGATTGGAGGTGCGGGTCGTGACGTATTCCGTCGTCGCGCGCGACAGGACCACCGGCGACCTCGGCGTCGCGGTTCAGTCCAGGTTCCTGGCCGTTGGATCCGTCGTCCCATGGGCGCGGGCGGGCGTCGGGGCGATCGCAACCCAGTCGTATGCGAACGTGGGGTTCGGCCCCGACGGCCTGGCACTCCTTGCCGGCGGAGCGACTGCGACGGGCGTGCTCGCGGCGCTGGTCGAGGCGGATCGCCTCCCGGAGCAACGCCAGGTAGGCATCGTGGACGCCCACGGAGCGTCGGCCACCCATACCGGACGCTCATGCTTCGCCTGGGCCGGCGGGCGAACCGGCAGCGACTACGCCGCCCAGGGCAACATCCTCGCCGGGCCGGCGGTCGTGGACGGGCTGGCGGACACGTTCGAGGCCGGGGGGCTCCCGTTCCCGGAGCTGCTGGTCGCTTGCCTCGCGGCAGCAGATGCGGCGGGGGGCGACCGACGCGGCCGTCAGTCGGCGGCGCTCCTGGTCGTCCGCGAGGGTGGCGGGTACGGCGGTGGCAACGATCGGTGGATCGACCTCCGGGTGGACGACCACGCCGACCCGGTTGCCGAGCTCGCCCGGCTCCTGGATCTCATGCACCTCTATATGGACCGGCCCACGCCGAGCGAGCTCATCGCCCTTGACCCTGGGCTTGCCGGCGAGCTCCGCGACCACCTCGGACGCCTTGGGTGGGATACCGCCACCCGCGGCCACCCGATCTTCGCCCCGATGTGGCCCGACGAGGCCGAGCCAGACCAGGAGAGGCCCTCAGTTGGCGATCCACAGCCCCTACCGGACGGCTGGGACCCCTCCTGGCAGGATCGCCTACTGGCCTGGATGGCCGTCGAGAACCTCGAGGAGCGCACGGCTGCCTCGGGGTGGATCGATCCCCGGGTGCTTGCCTGCCTGCGGGAGGCGGCCAGCCGGAACCGGTAGGCTGAGGCGGTCGAGCACCGGGTCCCGGCGCCCCTGCGGGGTCGACGCGGTGAGCTACGCCCCGTGGCCCTTGTCGGGGAATGCCCGCATCAGGTGGCGCAGGAGGAGGTGGAGCTGCTCGCGCTCGGCTGGGTCGAGGACCGCGGCGATCGTCGCCTCACGCCTCGCCTGGGTCCCGGCCGTCCTGTCCCACGTCGCGTTCCCTTTCTCTGTCGGCTCGACAAGGGTGCCGCGCCTGTCGTTGGGGTCAGGAAGACGGCGGATCAGGCCTGCGGCCTCCACGCGATCCAGGCGGTTGGTCATGGCGCCGCTCGACAGGCGCATGTCCGTAGCAAGCTGGCCCGGCGTTCGCCGGTACGGCGGTCCGTACTTCCGCAGAAACATGATCACGTGATATGAGTGGCGGTCGAGGCCGTACTGGGCGAGGGTTTCATCCAGCGACCGATCCAACGCCCTGGCCAGGATCTGGATCCTCTCGACGATCCCCTCGGTGAGCGGATTAAGGTCCGGGACCTCGCTGGCCCAAACGCGGAGTGAGTCGTCCAGCTTGTCGTGCTCTTCGTCCATGCGCCCAGTATCGTCGCTCCTGTCGTCATGTCAAGACTCTCGCCATAATACCTCTTGACATGAAGATATATCCCTGTTACTGTCACGTAAGCCCTTCGAGATCAAGAATCTTGGAGTGGGATAACTTCACGTGAAGCGGAGCAGTAATGATGATCGGCACGAATGCACCCACCGCGAACGGCATCGCCGTTGGTCGCGGGCCTAGCCTCCGCGAATGGCTCGTCCTGCGCCTGGGGGAGAGCGCGATACGAGTCCACGCAGATGAGCCGGACGGCGTCGTGTGCGCGGTGCAGACACTCGCCGAAGTCAATGGTCCGGAGCCGCGATTGCGCGACCCGGGCGCGTCTCCCGCTCGGTGGTTCCGCCTCGTCTGAAGTCGCGCCGGCGACGGCGCACAGCCCCGCCAGTGTGGCTTGATACCCAGGTGGTTGCCTACCTGCGTGGAGTGGTCCGGCTGGACCGGTAGGCTGACTGCTGATGGCTACTGCCCCTGGAACATCCCGTCTGCGAGTACCGGGACGAGGTCCGTCGCGTCGAGCCGGGCGGCGATCACCACGTCTTCGCTGAAGCCGCGGTCGACCAGTTCGCGGCCCGACGCCGAGCCAGTCAGCGCACCGAGCATGTCATCTCGGGCGGCAAGATATGCGGCAGTCGCGGCCCTCGCCTCTGGCGACATCGAGGCCGCGTCCATTCCGGCCAGCACCGCCCCCACGCCGATCAGGTCCTCGACGGCCGGCCGAAGCCCCCCGTCCGGCCAGAGCTCCCCGGCAGCTATGACCGCCGTCGTCCCGCTCCGCGAAGTGGCGAACCGTGCGACGGCACCGGCGTTCCGCAGACAGCCGGCTACCACCGACGCCCCGGCTTCTGCCGCCAGCGAGGCGCAAGCCGCCCCGTTCGGCGACGGTAAGACCAGTCGTTCGCCCTGGCGCAGAGCTGCCAGCGAGGCAGGCGACAGCGTTGGGCCCGGCCCGTTGCGATCGGACGACGCGAGAGTGGCGCCGATGCCGCGGGCATAGGACGCCGCCGAGGCGTCGCGGAAGCGATACGGGATCACGGCGGCGCCGCATTCGACCGCGACCGACACGGCCGTCGTGAATGACAGGACGTCGACGACGATCACAAGGTCGGCCTCACCGGCCAGGAGCTGGACACCGGCCCGCCCCCATTCCATCCGCGTGCGGTAGCCGTGCTGCCGGTGACTGGGGTGAGGATCCGTCGCGGGATTCACCGGCCCAGCATACTCCGCGATCGGCGACAATCGGACGATGCCAAAGCCGACAACCTTCTCGCTGCGGCGCGCCGTCGGCGCCGACGCACCCGCCGTGGCCGCCATGCATATCCATGCCAGGCAGGTAGCCTACCGGGGCATCATCCCGGACGATCACCTCGACGGGGACGACGTCGCGACGCGGGCCGCCCGCTACGACTTCGACGCCGCCGCGCCCGACGCCCCCTTGACGTGGATCGCCGTGGACGGCCACCACATCGTCGGCTTCGTGACCGTGTCCCCGAGCCGCGACGAGGATCTCTCCGGACTCGGCGAGGTCTGCGGTCTCTACGTCGAGCCGAACCGCTGGCGATCGGGGGTCGGATCGGCGCTACTCGCGCAGGCCGAGGCACTGCTCCGCGACGCGGGGTTCAACGAGTTCCACCTCTGGGTGCTGGAGGGCAACACTGGGGCACGCCGCTTCTACGAGCGGGTGGGCTGGGCGCCCGACGGTGCGCGGAAAGTCGTTGAGATGGGCGGCTCACCGATCGCAGTGGTCAGGTACCGGAAGGCCGCCGCCGGTATCCTCGTCCCCATGGAGATTGGCCAACCCGTCGTCGCGTCGATCCACACCGAGCGCGTCGAACTCGTTCCGATGTCGCTCGCCTTCATGCGTGCTCTCGTCGCGGGCGACCTCGACACGGCTACCCGCGAAATGGGGGCCGACCTTCCGGCAGGCCTGGCCGAGGATCTCCGCAACTTCTTGAATTACCGCATCCCCGACCTCGAGGCGGACCCGTCGATCCAGCCGTGGCTCGGTCGGGGCATCATCTTGACCCACCCCGACGGGCGCCGGGAGTTCGTCGGGTCGCTCGGGTTTCACAACGCACCAGACGAGAACGGCCGTGTCGAGATCGGCTACCGTGTCGAGCCCGCGTTCCGGCGCCGGGGGATCGTCACCGAGTGTGTCCGGGCGCTCCTCGCCTGGGCCGAGACGCAGGGCGTCAACCACTTCCGCGCGTCGGTCGCCCCGGGCAACGTAGCCTCGCTGGCGGTCATTCGCTCCTTTGGGTTTCACCAGGTTGGCGTCCATATGGACGAGATCGACGGCGAGGAACTCGTGTTCGAACTGGACCGGCCGACCGGCTAGGTCTACGCGGCCGGCGACTGACCCGCGCCGACCCACCGAGTGCCCGTCGAGGAACATGCGGAGCCGCGTCCAAGTGGGCCGCGACTCGAGGCCCGGCGTGTGAGCGTTGACGGCCCGGCACACCCAGCCGAGCCGCAGCGACCTGCGCGGCGATTCAGTCGGCGGGATCGGTCTCCGCCCGAGTCACTTCCTCAGGCGCCAGATCGCCTCCGCGGGCCACCGACGCGCCCACGCGAGCGCCTCGGCCGTTTTGTAGGTACTCGCGGCAAGGGACGCCGGGCGCGGCTCGATCAGGTCCTCGATCACGAAGCCGTTGGCGCGGAACAGCCGGATCCACTCCCCGTACGGAAGCTGGAAGCTCGTGGTCTCGCCATCGTCCATGACATGCATCCCGAAGTAGTCGAGCACCAGGCGGTCGCCGACCTCATCGGCGTCTAGCGGCCAGCAGATCTCCTCGATCGGCGAATGGCCGTTGAAGGCGAACAAACCCCCCGTCCGCAGCAGGCGGGCCGCCTCCGGGACGGTCCGGTACGGGTCGGCGAACGTCATCCCGCCGTAGTCACAGAAGACGATGTCAAAGCTGGCATCAGGGAGCGGCACCTCCTCAGCGCTGGCGTGGACCAGTGGGAAGTCGACGCCGGCCTCCGCCATCAGACGCCGGGCGTGCTCGAGTTGGCGTTCGGAGAGGTCGAGGCCAACCGGGTGGGCGCCGTGCCGCGCGAGCGCGATCGACCACTGGGCCGCACCGCAACCAAGCTCGAGGATGTCCCGGCCGACGATCTCGCCCAGCACCTGCAGCTCCGCCTCGGGAATCTGGGCGGTTCCCCACGCGAGCCCACCGCTGTCCGCGAGCTGGCTGCCGTGGCGCTCCTGGTATTGGTCGCTGGATGAGTTCCAGGCAGCCTGGTTGCGGGCAGCATGCGCAGTCAGTCCATTGCGTGTCGCACCGTCCTCAGCCATCGGTGGAGTGTACCGCCCCCTCCGCGCAAGACTCCTGCTAGCCCCCATCGATCCTGCCGGGCCGGCGTATGTATTCGGCGAGGGGCAACGGTTCCGGCCACGCGTCTTGAGATAACCGCCCAGCACTACGATGGCCGGCCATCCGAAAAGTCGCGAGGCGGTCGCACGCAAGCGGCGAAGTGCTCGCTGAACTGTAGTGGGACGTCGACAAGCGAACGTCTAGCTCGCGGCCCCGTACGAGTTAGCCAGCAGGACGCCGCGGGGCATGACCTGGAAGCCATTGCCGCCGTACCAGGTCCCGAAGGGGTCGGCGCCGGTCCAGGAGATCGACGACCAGTGCTGGCCGTCGTAGCTCAACCAAGCCTGCTTGCCACCGCTCTTCACCGCAACGAAGTACGTGCCGTTGGAGCCGATCACGCCATCCTCGCCGTTGCCGCAGGCGCCCTGACAGGTGGACGGGCCCAGCGGACCATAGTTCGCGTCCTCGTGCCAGGCATGGCCGCCGTCGGTCGAGTAGGCGATCCCGGTCGCGCCCGGAGCCGCGCCATAGGCGTCCGTGTGGAGGATCATCCCGTCCCGGCCGAAGTCGATGTAGTCGGCGTCGAGACCCCCGACCGCGCTGTAGCCACCAGCGCTCTTCGTCCATGTCTTGCCGTCGCCCGACAGCCACATCTCATCAGGAGGTGAGACGCTGGAGACGAGTCTCATGCCGGTGCTGGAGGTCCCCGGCCCGTCGCTGCCCATCAGATAGAACCGGCCGGCGTGGGTTTGCACATGGGGCGGCTCCCCGTAACCGGCCTGGGCCGAGGCAAGACCAGGGCTCACGTTCTCGGCCGTCCAGTGAAGGCCGTCGGTCGAGAACTCTATTTGGAAGTTCCCGTACCCGCCCTTACCGGTACCCTGCATGATCTCCACCGTCGCGACGATACCGGAGCTGGTGCCCGCGATCGAGACCAGACTCCCCGCGAAATCTGGCCGGCCCAGCTTCGTCCAGTTCCGGCCGTCGGAGCTTGACCAGGCCGAACCCAGCATCCAGCCGTCCGCCACGTTCCCGTCGAAGCCGATGGCAACGAGCCCGGCCGGCGCGACGGAGATTCTCACCGCGTCGTCGCTGATACCTCGTGCCGCGGTCCACGTCTGTCCGTCGGCCGAGACCCACAGACCCGGTGAGGGGTCGCCGGAGGCGGAATGCATGGGCGAAGCCGTAGCGACGTAGCCGCCGCTCCATTGCAGCACCTGGCCGATGTCACTCAGCGGCGTCCCAGCGGAGGTCCATCTGAAGCCACTCCAGCCACTGGCGACGCCCGCCGTCGTGAAAGCTGAAGCGAGCATCGTGGCACCCGGCGATCGAACGGGGCCGGAGGTCGGCGAGACGGCGACGGACGGCGAAGCAGAAGGGCTGACCGACGATGCCGGCAAGCTCGCCGACCCAGACGCCCCCGGACCCGCCGGCCTGATCGAGACCGCGAAACCCGCCAGGGCAATCGCCAGGATCATCGCGGCGGCCACTCCCAGAGTGGTCAGGAAACGCGATCCGCCGGTCACCCGATTCCCACCAAACGATGAGGTCATCTTGCCCCGCGCCGTCTCTGTGACCTCGCTGGCATAGTCATACAGCGAGTCCGGGACTCGAGTGTCCACCGATGTGGAGATGCGCCGGAGACGTTGTTCCAGATCCCGATCTTCGAAGCCGTTCATCGGCGCACCTCTCCGGCCTGCCGGTCTAGCTGCTGACGCAGCGAGCGCATCGCATAGTGCAGTCTCGACTTGACCGTGCCGAGCGGCAAACCCAGCCGATCGGCGATCTGGTCGAGTGGCATGTCCCGCCAGAAGCGGAGACCAACCACGATCTGCTGATCGGGCGGAAGGTTCCGAATCAGGCGACCCAGCTCGTCACGAGCGAGCGCGTCTCGGAACGGATCGCCGGGGCTGTGGCCGGCGATCGTCTCGTCAAGCTGCAGGACGCGATGCTTACCGCGACTGCGTAGTCGGTCGTGGCAGACGTTGGCGATGATCCGGTCGAACCAGGCCCCAAAGCGGTCCGGGTCGCGAAGCTTCGGCCAGGCGAGCCAGGCCTTCTCCATCGCGTCCTGAATCGCGTCCTCGGCCTCAGCCGCATCGCCCAAGAGAAAGCCGGCCAGGCGATAGGCTCCCGGCAGTTGGGCTCGTACGAGGCGGGCGAATTCGGCGGCTTCCCAGGTCGCCGTCATCGCAAGCCTCACACTTCCCTCTCCTTCCCTCAACGTCCCGCAACTCCCTTCCGTCAACGTGACCATCCAGACGGAAGTAAAGGGTCGAAAGGTTCAATCGGAACCGACAATAGCCGATGGGCGATGCAGGTGAGCAACGGCTGGGGCATAACTCCGCGGGCCAGTTCGCCAATCCTGGCCCGCTGACCGCGTTCGCGGCCGCACACGTGCACTGTTGGGATAGGCATGACCACGCTCGAATGAGTGGCTCCGGCGGGCGGGAGCCGGGCGCCTACTGAATTCGGCGGGCGCTTCGGAAGATATCACGCTCCCCCAACTCAGTCGCTCACGGGAATGGCTAGCTGAGGCTCTTCTGGAATGCGTCGCCTGCCATCAGATCGTCTCGCGTCAATCTCCGACCCAACGCCATTGCGCCGACTGTCGAAAGGCTCGCAAGCGCAGGCAGAGCCGTGAGGCGGTTGCGCGCCGCAGGCGGCCTGCGTCCAAATAGACGCAGTCCCGAGAAGCTCCCAACACCGCTGTCGGATCACATGCTGGCCTTCTGATGCCCTCGATGGTTTCGGACGTCTTCGCCGGTCCATGACCCCAGCGAATAGCGGGCGGCCCAATGTGGTCTCGGAACAGGGACGCTGACTTCTCTACGAGGTTCGCCTGATCCAGGTCGCCCTACTTCAAGTCGCCACCCTCGACCTTCGTGCTTACGAGGTCCCTGACCCAGTTTGGCGTCCATGGGGATGGCTCTCCCAAGGTCGGTGGTCGCGATAGAGCACACATCGACGCTTATCAGTGATGCATGGCCGGCCAGCCTCGCGCATTCCGGCCTGCTAGGCTCCTGAGGCTGGGATTTGCTTGGGAGGGAAGCGGCGTGGTGCAGTGGCAGATGTTACGAACCTGGCAGGAAAAGCTCTCCGACAGCCTGAGGTTGGCGATTGAGGAGAAGTGCTGCGGAGGGGAGATCGCCTGCGTCCGAGCCATCGTCGATGCCTTGAATGGGAACGCGCCGCTCAAGGCGACGGACGCATGGTCCTACACGGCCGAAGCGGCATTTCTCCACGGTCCGATCTCCAAGGTCCAGTTCGGTATAGGTGGCAAGCTGCAGGAACCCAGGGAGCTGGCCGATCTCGTTGTCCTCGCGGCAGAGGCTTCAGAGGGACGGGTCGAACGAGTTCGAGCCTGTTTCATTCAGACCAAGGCCAACCACAAGGGCAGCGACTACTCCGCCTCGTACAGCGTCGACGACCTTCAGCTCTGGCTCCTTAGCACGTTCCCCAACTTCGACGGGCTGGGGAAGATGATCAAGGGCCACAACTTCCGCATGAGGAACCGCACCGGCATGTTGGGTGCCTACGGCCTCCTGGCTCACCCCGGCGAGATCTCGATCCTCAGTGCGCGAGTTCTGGCGAACGTGCTCAGTGGCGACAGGGCCAAGGTAGCCGGCAAGTCGATCAGTACCCGCGATCTTGCCCCGACTTTCGCCGCCCTCGCGCTGCCGCAGGAAGTGGACGTAACGGTCCGAGTGGACTGCGACCATCGGCTCCACTCGACGCGCTATTGGACTGACGATAGGAGGGGCCTCAGCGGCGGGAGTAGGCTCGCCACCCTATGCCTCGAGGACTTCGTGAAGGAGTGGACTGGTCTCCACCTGGGCGAGTTGTGGGAGGCGGACCCCGACAGGCAGTCGGATCCGGACCTCAAGAGGTTCATCGATTTGGTGGTAGCGCGCGCTCGCATGCATGGCCAGCTATCCGAGTTCGCGCGGGTCCTCGGCCCCGACGTACCGACCCAGGAGCCGGATAGTCCCGGCCAAGACGAGCCCCCCAGCCAAGGCGTCGGCGTATTGGCCCTGGTCAGGAGCTGGAGCCAGCCGGAGTAGGACGGCGGGGCGATCCAGCTCGGTTGCGCAAGATCGCCCTGGTGCGACGATTGCCTCTGAGCACATGTCCCCAGGTCGGCGGTAGATCAGGACCCGGTGATACTAGCCACATTCGATCAGCAGGGAGGGACCGGCATGGCGAAGCAGCGAGTCACGTTCGAGATCGAACTGACGGATGCCCAGGAGCAGGCCGTCTTGGGACTCGGTGGCAAGGAAGCCAACCAGGCATTAACGGACCTGAGCCGGATCGCGCTCACTGAATGGCTCGGCTGGCTGATCGCCGATGACCGGCCGGCGTCGCTCACCGAGCTTGGCAAACGGCGCGTGCGCGCTCTGGTGGATGGCCACCTGCTCCCGCGCATCCCGACCGCGCCAGTCGTCGCGCAGCGGGTCCGTATCACGCTCGGCCAGGCCCGCTACATCGTGTCTTCGATGGCACTCGAAGACCCGCTCGCGAGCAGCGAGACCCGTGACGGACTGATCCACCGTCTGCGTGACGCCCTTGTGGCGGCTGGCGTGAAGGAGCCCGCCACGCTGCCGCCCGAGAAGATCAAGGAGATCTCAACTGCCCCCCAGAACGTTGAGTTCGACGTTCCCCGGGACGAGGCCGACCTCGCCCTCGCAACCCACGAAGAGATCCTCAACGACATGTTCAGCAGCTCAAGCCACCTCGAGATCGATGCCTTCGAGCCGCCTCAGCGACGCCGTCGAACCTACTCGTACGCGCAACTCGAACTTCGACCGCACGTCGCGGTCGAGATCCTGCAGCGGCTAATGAAGGAGGCGAAGGCATGAACCTCGATGCACTGTTCGCGCTACCGACAAAGGACTGGGCTGGCAGCCTGGTCAGCCTCGCGCTTGCCATCGTCTCCGCGGCAGCAGCAATCTATTCGGGGGCGGTGGTCCCGTGGGCGGCGGAACTTGCCACCGCGACCGCGGCCATGGTGGGCCAGAATGGCAAGCCGCTCGATCCGTCGGGCACGGACGGCGCCCGTGCCCGGGTACACCTGGTAGAGGTCCGGGCCAAGGATCCGGCCAAAGGCATCGGGCTGGTGGCCTTGCTCCTGACCGTGCCGATGACGATCCTCGGCATCATCGCGGGATTGCAGGTCCCTAACGTTGGCTACCTCTACACGGTCTTCCCGATCGCGCTCGCAGCTGGGGTTGCGACTGTGGCGGCCATCGTGCCCGGTCGAACAGAGCGACACGATGCTGATGCTCGCCTGAAGGCATAGCCCCACCCCTGCGGAGGCCCCTGTCTGAGTGCTTCGCACCAGCTTCACCCTCTCGGTTGAAGCCAGGGCACTGCGACAGACGACAGGATCCGTGCTCCAGAGGAGGCTTAGCAATCGGTGGCGGCGCCGGCTCTCGATGATCGGTCGCGGAGCCCCATACCGGTGGATGTCTGTAGCAGGGCGTACCCAATGAGCGCGCAGGATGTGTTGGACCAAGTCGATGAACTGGCTCGAGAATTGCCGGTCAAGCGTGACGCTTAGAACAAGGTTCTTCCAATACTGGCCTCTCTGCTGGAACACGACGGCTTCAGTCTGCGGCAGGCGGATCCGCGTCGGGATATGGGCTACGACGCGACTGCGGCTCGCCGCGGCGCGAACGGCAGGGAGCGTGTGGCCGTGATGGTCAAGGGGTACCGACATCCCGTTGGTCTAGTTGTCGTCCACATGGCTGCTGGCACCATGGCCCTCGGCGCCTTCCAGCGATTCCTTCTCGTCTCTCTGCCGGGCTTCACGCGAGCCGCCCGTGATGCCGTTGAGCGAGACTCCCCGGTGACAATCGAACTGATCGGCTCGGCGGACCTCCGAAGATGGGCCCAGCGGCTCGTAACATCCGAGGAGGGCTTGCCCACCAGGTTCGTTGTCGTGCTTACTGCGTTTACAAGACGCCTCGCTCAGATCGTTGCGCGCGACTCGCGCGAACTGGACAACATGGAGTGGAGGGATATCGAACGCCTGATGCGTGAGGTGTTCGAAGGCATCGGCTTCGATGCGGAGTTGACTCCTGCCTCGAAGGATGGCGGCAAAGATGTCATCTTGACAGTGGTCGAGAACCGACGACGGCGATGTTTTCTCGTCGAGCTCAAGCACTGGCGATCGGGGAAAGGGGTGGGGATCCCTGCCGTCAGGAAATTCGTGAAGGTGGTTGCCACTGAGCGGCGCGAGGGCGGGCTCTTTCTCTCAACCTATGGCTATTCGAAGACTGCGTTCGAGGGACTCTCCCAGATCGACCGCACCCGCGTCCGCTTCGGCACGATGACCAAGATCCATGCCCTCTGCCAGACCTACGTCAAGGCAGAGCAGGGCTTGTGGACCCCGACGTCGGGACTTCCCGAGCTCCTCTTCAGCGATACGGAATAGCCCCTTGCCTACCTGGACCGAACCGACACCTTCCTGCACGCTGTGGCCCTAGGCCTACGTGCCGCTGGCGCCGACGCGCGACCCGCACGAAGTGTTCCGACTTTCGGGCTGACCGAGCCGGCACCACGCCCAACCTGCAAGCTGGCTCGTTTCCCCTGCGCAGGATGCGAGCTATCCGCGGAGGAAGGAGTATGCGATCATCCATGGCATGCCTGGGGGTGATGCGCTGAGGCCCGAACTGAGCCTCCCAACAGTGGAGGTCGAGTTGGGTGCGTCGAATCCTGAGCTGGCTGGCGGGCACCGATACGAGATCTCCCGGTTCCTTATGTCCGAAAGCTGGCGGTGCGTTCGATGGTCGGGCGCCCAGTTCTGTTTAGGGCAGCCGCGAGAGTCATCGCTTCACGCAGCCGATCAGCGCAACCGTCGACGTCGGTGGCGGATTCCCTGGGTATTCCGCGCGATGCCCAGCTAACGATTCCCACAACAGCAAACACGAGCTTCCGTCACCGGAGGACCCGAATGGCTATCTCTGCAGCTCACAAGAGCCACGGTCAATGGGAACAGCAAATCCGGTCTCTTCACCGAGAGTTCAGCGTGCTTGAGCAGGAACTAGTACTACTGAAGAGCATAGACCAGGCGATTCTGGAAATTGGTGCCGAAGGTTCCGTTCCGCTTGAGGAGATCTTTCTCAGGACGGTCGAGAGATTCGGGAAAATCCACCAAAAGAGCCAGCCGCTCCTCTGCTACGTCTACCTCGACCCGGACCTGGTCTTGTTGCCGGACCGAAGCTCGTCATCAGCCCCGACGCGCCTAGACATGTCTGATGCTTTGAGAAGTCTCATGACGGACGACGTCGGCAGCAAATCCGAGCCAATTCTCATCTCCGCGGAACAAGGAGATGGTGAAGCCCGCGGCGACGGCCTCTTCGGGCAGTTTCCTGAGGCCGAAACGATCCTCCTGCACCCGATGTACTACAAGGCAAGGGATAGAACGCGACTGCTCTGTGTCTTCCTTCTCGCAGACGACGCAGTATCCGAAGGATCAAGCCTTGGCAGTCCGGATTTCATAAGCTCGATCGATGCGGTAGTCAACCAACTCTCGATCGCCTACCTCCATAGCGAGCGATCCCTCCAGCAGAGGCGACTTCAAGAGCTATGGGCAGCCTTCCTTGGGTTTCAGTTGTCTCCGTTGGAGTGCTTCCAGGCGCTTGCAGCCCGCATCCCTGGCTTCTTACCGGACTTTGGCCCAATTCGCCTAAGCGCGCCGCCACACGTGCAGATACTGACACCACAGTACGATCGAAGGACCGGTTCAATTCGGCACCTTGTGATTCAAGGGACCACCGGTTCGGAAGCGGCTGGCAGTGAGATCGTGAAGCTGGACGAGTCAGTTTGCGGTCTGCTGGTCGATCCAGACCTGCCGTTCTTCTACGATGATCCCACCAAGCCCGAATACGGACGACGGTACAAGGGGTACCTCGGTGCCGGTCTGCCGATTCGTACGGAGTTCGCGATCCCTCTTCGTCAACAAGACCAACTAGTCGGCATCCTCAATCTTGAGTCCGAGATCCCCAACGCATTCGGAGTCCACCATCGCGACGCCGTGTTCGCTTTGTCTGACGCATTGACACCACTAGTCTCCGCACTGGCCCAGAGCAGTACCGACGTACAGTTCTCGGCCGACTCCACTACAGGGGCCTATCTAGACGCGTTGGCAAGCGTATTCAGGCATGCCATCAACACACCACTGGCAACACTTCGCTTGAACGCAGACAATGCCCTCCAGGGCATCGAGGCAGAGACCACCAAGATGTCGCCACGACCACATTCGGTGGCCACTGCCGGCAGAGGCGAGGACATGGTTGCCGCCGGTATGCCAAGGCCGAATCTCGAGTTCGCCAAGGATCAACTCGAAACTCTTCTGAGCACTCATCAACAGATCTATAACTGGACGCAGGACTTTGCCGCCGATATCGGCGGCTATGGGAGCACAGGCAAGGTCATCCTTCCCAGCCTCGTTCATTCCGTTGTGGATCTTGTAAACAATGGGCTGCTGGCGAAGACGCACGGTATTTCGATCTCCGACGCTACGTCCAAATACCCAAATGCAGCCGCAGTGTGCTCCTCGCTCTTCAAGCAGCATCTCTACTCAGTCATTCATAATTCCGTGCTCGTGATTGAGGATCGGATGGAGCACGACCCAAGCCCAGGCTTGATCTCGATTTGGCTTACCGAGGTGGTCCCACCGAAGAAGCAAGAAGTTGAGCTGAACAGATCTTGGGTACTTCACATCAGTGATAACGGTCCGGGCTTGACTCCCGAGAACCTTGAGAAGCTGAGACGCTTCACGCCTGGGACGAGGTTCAGACGAGGCGACGGTCAAGGAAGTGGCCTCGTCGCATTGCAGCGGTACGTTTCGTTCTACGGCGGGCGGGTGGAACTTGAGGCAGAGCAAGGCAAGTCGTTTGAAGTGTTGGTGTACTTGAAGCAGCACCTGTTGGATCGGCCGCAAGAGCCGTCGACCGATGCGCCGGAGCGAGGATAGCGTCATGGATAGTAGAGACCGGATTCTGGTCGTTGAAGATGATGAGAATCTGCGGAAGACCCTCGTGGGCGGGCTTAGTTTTGAGGGCTGGCGTGTTGACGGTACCGCCACGCTTCAGGCCGCAACGGATGCCATAGATGCCTGTGCGTACCATGTCGCGATCGTCGACATTAACCTTGCGAACGAGCGCGACACGTCCAACCGCGAGGGGATTACATTCCTGCGCCAACTGGCCGAGCTGAACGAAGGAACTCGATCCGTGGTGCTGTCGGGAACGGGCGACAGAACGCTCGCACGAGACTTGCTGCAAGACGGCCTTACCCCAACCTTCGTATACAAGGATGAAGTGGCACCACGGGGGAATGCATTCCTCATCCCCAAGATCAAGGACGCGATCGCAGCAAGCACCGTGGGCGCGTCGGTGTCATGGGATGTCTTGATGAGGACGATCGCCCGAGGGCTTGAAGAGAAGGCATTTGTAAGCGAATGCTTGCAATTTCTCTCCTTCAAAGGAGGATTCGCCAACCTGGAGAAGTCTCTGCTCGCATCATGCAGTCCGCTAATGCCTCTTCTCCCGGAGATGGGCCCTGCGTCAGGGTTGGCTCGCGCAGTACTGCCAGAGGTATTCAATGGCCGATTCTGGTCAAAGAGCCAGGGCCAGGCTGTCGAGGTCCTGCTACATGGCAGCAACGCTTCACCTGACGCCATCGCTTCCCAGTGGGACATTGTCGGAAGGAACGAGATCTACAGCCGTAGCAAAGGCGATCTGTCAGTCATGGTGCTCGACTGTCCGGGGATGACAAGGACGCAGTTCGCCAGTACAAAGCAATGACGGACATGGTCAGCGATCCCATACAGATCCTGATCCAACGACTCACCGAGCTGGGCTCGGCATCTCCAGGGGGGTCGACAACTAGTCGACTGGGCCAGATCGTCGTGCGCCAGGAGGCGATACGCCTAGTTCACAGGCTCGACACAGTTGCGTCAGGTGCCTTCGTGACGCGGGACCCAATGGACATTGCTGCCCTAGTTGAGTCTGTATCTCGGGCCGGGAAGGGCACTCCGTGCACCCTTACCGTTTCGGATAGTTTGCTTCACAAGCTCGCGGAACCCAGTCGCTCCGAAACCTTGTCGCTACTTTGGGGAATCCTCGACTCCGACGAGACCCCAGTGCAGGGCGACGTCCGCATCCTTGCTTCCTCCGCTCTCAACCCCGCTCAGGATCCCAAGTTGCTCAGAGTGCTTGCGAGGGCAGTCGCCCGCGGGATGAAGGTCGGACTAGTAGTGTCCACGAACGAGGAGCGCGCGGTCGTATCGCTCGCGCTCACGGCCGATTCGGGTAGCGTGCTCGTCAAAGCTCTCCTCACGGACGATGTCGGCGGAGCTGCTTGGATAGTCGAACTCGAGGATGGCGAGAGGTCTCCATCGGTCGGCTTCGTCAAGTCTGACCCGATGCCGGTTCTGCCGGTCATCCCGTTCTCGTTACCGTCGACATCGTTCGACAATGCGGACGAGAGCCGATCGCGACTTGACGCCACCTTCCGGGATGGAGCGGCTTCGATCACGGATCTGTTTGGCAGTCTGATCAGTCTTCGCGATCTTGAGCCTAGGGCCCCGGACGTCCGGGGCCTGGGGAAGCTTCGAGAGGAGCTTGGGCTCTCGGCGCCATTCGTCCCCAGAAAGAATGATCGGGAATACGCCAGCGTTGTTGCTTCATTCGCTCAAGATGTGGCCGGTTCTCACCCGCAGATCATCTACGTTGGCGACACTTTGTTCAATGATGGCACAGCTATCTGCAACCTAGCCGACCAGGCGGCTGGCTCGGTCCACGGTTTTCTCTGTAACGAGCGCGGCTTCGGTGTTACGGATGACTTCACCATAGGGCCCGTGTATTTCGCGAATCGCTGGCGCTCGCTGGACCGATTCCTGGGTGACGCACGCCGCAAAGGCTTGACGATTGATGAGAACACAGTCGGGTTCTTCGATCTCGATCAGACAGTCTACGCAGCCAAAGGCCGCGATGACGAACCTCTGCTGCGTGCAAGGTGGAAGGCTCTGCTGTCGTACCTGAGGGACAACGTCCCCCCGAATCGCTTCGATCCAGAACATATCGAGCGGATCTACCGGCACCTGGACCAGGACGCCTACCATCGCATCACGCGAGACAACATGGACTACGTCGCCTTGTTCGTCCTCGCAATCGCAGCAGGTCTCTGCGATTCCTCGGAGCTTGAGGAGTTCGCGGCCTCAGGCAACAACAGCATCGCTTCTCTGACCGAGAGGCTCTACCAGCGGGCGCGGTTCCGTCTCGATCACGCAGAGATTGACCACGTCATGGACGAGATCCGACGCGTCTACTTCAATACACTCGCTGGTGACCAGACTCCATGCAAGGAGTACCGACGCTATGAATGCGCGGCAACGGCCGCGGCGATGAAAGGCCTGGATGACGTCAACCGGGATGCTCGAATAGTTTTCAATCGAGAAGTTATCGACTTCATCCACTTCCTGCGTGATCGAGGAGCACACGTCTTCGCTCTGTCTGACCGGCCGGTCGAGGCGGCTGTCATCGAGAACGATGACGTGGTCGTGGAGGACCTCATGTCTATTCGCATGGCGGAATCAGGCATCGCGACATACTCCGCCCTGGAGGAGGCCGCCAGATGACGGAACTGCGGGTCCTAGTGGTCGACGACGAGGCGAACTTCCTCAAGACCATCGTTACCAGCCTCCAACTCAAGGAGATCAACGCCGAGGGACTCCAGCCGGGAGCGTTCCTACGACGAACGAACCCCAACGAGTTTGACTACGACATGATCTTCCTTGACATGCACCTTGGCACGGCAGCAGACGGCACTGCGCTCACCGCTAGGGATCTTCTGGTTCATCTGATCACGTATAGCCCCTCGGCCAAGGCAGTTGTCTTCACTCAACAGGACATCACCGTTGCCGAGTGCACGGGCTGTATCAAGCTGGGTGCACTCGGGTTCGTTCCGAAGAGTTCCAAGGTTGAGGACTTCGTCCTGATCGCCAATGTTTACGCGGCGATGGGCGATACCGAGCAGGTCCGCCAGGAGGTTATCCGGCGGCTTCGAACCAAGATGGATGACCCTGGTGTCTCCGCGCAGGCGAGGGGCCGGCTGCTAGAGAATCTCATGGTGAACCTGTTCAACACCGTGGCCGGTTTTGCAGTCGTCGATCAGCACCAGTCAGTCGCGGCTGGCGAAATCGATTTGGTTGTCAGGAACCACGGCCAGGATGACTTTTGGCGGCGTCTACAATCCTATTACCTCGTGGTTGAGTGCAAGAGCGGCGCAGACGCTGTCGAGAAACGGGAGTTCAACCACTTTGCGGCAAAGGTGAGGGCTAGGGGTTGCAGAGTTGGGATTATGGTCTCGATGGCTGGAGTCACCAGAGGGTTCGATGACCTCCGGCATTCGCATGACGAAGAGACAATCTTCTCTTTAGAGCGAACCAATATTGACGAACTAATCCGCTGCCAAGCCCCAGACCGCGAGGCACGGCTTCGGCAGCTTCTCCAGAACCAGATGTCATAAAGGGAACACCAGGAACTCGGGGCTGCCCTGGGTTTCGTGGCGACGCTCCCGAATTGACTCCCACTCCCGGTAGGCCGTACGACGTCTCTCGCTCGCCTAGGCCTACCTTTGGTGCCGTTCGTCTCCATGCCGAAATTAGGCAGCCGACCAATCGCGCGTCCGAAGCCTAGGAGAACTCAACCCTTGTCATCCCAGGGCACGCGAGGACCAGGGCCGAGAGATCGCCCTTGCACCGACTGTAGAGCGCATCCCTCCGCGACAAATCCCACTGCGATTCGACAGCGTCAGGAGATGCGTTCTTGCCATGCAGAAGCACTTCGATCGCTTCGCTTTGGCTCTTGGACCAGAATCTGCCGCTGAATACTTCGGGCAGCTTGTTGCGAGACAAGCCCGAGAAGGGACGCGCCTGAGGGATCAGGGGCACAAAGGGACTGCAGGCGGAGACCAGCGACTCGACCAGTCCCTCCCAGCCGCCCTTGAAGGAGAGGGAGCTGAGACATTCCTGAACGAATGCCTCCTCAGTGAGACCGCCCCCAATCGTTCTCGCGAGAACATCCCAACGTGGTCCCGACCCCACCGTGCTCGCGGCCATAGCATCTTTGATTCTGCCTACCAAGAATACGTTTCCATTGGCTGCCAGATCACTCTTCAACAAGTACATGGATGCAAGTGCGCGTTGGTGCACGTCTCGCACCAACCCGACATCGTCCGCGCCGGACAGCACTACTACTTGCGTCCCCTCATTCAACTCCGCCAGGTGGCGCAGAATCGTCATGCCGTCGCGGTTGTCCGTGTTTCGCGCGCCCGCCAGCATGATGTCGACGACAGCAACGTGATACGTACAGCGATCAATGGCCTCGATTGAGTCCTGCAGTCCGAGGCAACCGTCCGCGCGCCATCCCTCATCCTCAAAGACAGACAGAAGAGTGTCACGCAAGTATCCGATGTCCTCCACGACAAGGACCCGCTTCCTGCTATCCACGGCTCAATCCTCGTTCGGACTCATCGTGCGACACCTCTGGACGAGGTCGCTCTTGGGGTCTCTCGTTCAGCAGAATGACTACCTCGAAGTACTCGCCAGCTTCCGAGTTCAACTCGACCCGCCCACCCAAAGATGAGACGTACCGCTGCATGGCGAATAGGCCCATGCCTTGGCCTGTGCCTTCCCTGAAGCGAAGCCCTGGCTTGAAGCGCCTGAGTTCCGCAAGCTGCTCGGGAAAGACCCCTGCACCGTTGTCTCTGACGTGCAGCGCCCATGCACGCTCGGACTCGATGTCTCCAGCCGACCGCGAAAGAGCCTCGGAGATCCATATGCGGATGACGCCAGGGGCACGGTTCGACTCCGCCTCCATGCGCTGTTCGAGCGAGAGGACTGAGTTGTGCAAGAGCGAATACAGGTGCTGCTTTAGAAGCCTCGAAGCGAAGACCGTCACGTTCACATCCTTGCCCGTCTCGTCGTCAATGGAGATGTGGTGAAGTCTCCCCGCCAACAGCCCTTCCCGTGCGAGCACAGCGGCCTCGTGCGCAAGCTCCGGGAGGTTGACCATGGTAGCAACCCCGAGGCCGCCGAGGTCATCCGCAAAATCGTGGGTCAAGGCGATGAGAGCCTGCTCAGCGGCAGGGAGCCGATGCATGGCGTCCAGGGCCTTCTCAAGGTTGCCACGAGGGGCGGGTGGTCCGGAACCGTCTTGGCCTTCGTCCCTTGATGCCGCCGCCGCCAGCTGCTCAGAAGTGGCTGCGGCCTGGACGAGAAGCAGTGCGTAGTCTGTCGTCGTGCGCAATGCAGCCAGAGGGGTGTTTACCGCATGCTTGAAAACGGCAGCCAGAGCGTCCAGATACGCACCCATCGTTGCCTGCTCGCTATCACTGGCGACCCCAATGGAGCCCTTGGTCGCCTTGGCTAGTGCATCTGCGATACGAGACTCCTGGCTTGCAGCTCCGACGAGCCTCAGGGTCTCGCCGCTGAGTAGCTCTGTTCCAAGATCGGCCCTGGCCGCTTGTACTAGGGTCTCGAACTGAGCCACGACATGCTGCGCTGCCTCGGCGGAGAAGTCGCCATCCGGAATTGGCGCAAGCTCCGGAAGCAGCTCGTGAATCCCTCGTACACGCGTGGCAGTTTCCTCGAAGGCGGCCAGAGCGCGACTGGTCGCCGCAGGCAGCACAAGGCCCCATTCCCGCTCAAGCCGTAGCAGTCGGGCCCTGGCCTCGTCCACGACGTGCCAAACACCCTCAGGTGGCTCCTGCTGTCGAAGCGCCGCGATCCTCAGCTTCAGGGACGCGTTCAGGAACTCGCTCCTTACCTCCGCGGCCGTTGCGCAAATCGCCAGACAAGCTCCGAGCTGCTTGTCATAGACTCGCTCTCGATACCACTTCGTCCGCTCACGGTACGTGAGCCACAGCGACAATGCCGCTACGCCCAAGCCACCGAGTCCGACTAGAGCCCCCGTCCATTCCATGAGGAGATGTTAGTTGCCGGAACCATCTCGTGGAAAGCGAGACGACGCTATGGGGGACCTAGGTCAGCCCAACCCTGTTGTCCGGGCCGCGCGAAGTAGCTGGCGTCGACGGACGAGGGATGTTCGGCTTCTTGTCTCGTGGTCGACGTAGTCGGCGGAGAAGCCCCACTCGCGCAAGCCACCGGGTGCCAGACGGGCGGCCGCGTAGACCTCCTGCCTCTGGCGAACTGGCTCGCCCCCGGACCAGTAGTGCTTCTCACCCAAGACCCAGGTCCAAAGCAGCAGGCCGTGCTGAGTAAGCGCAGTCGTCAGGACATCTGCCCGAACGAGAAGGGCGGACGGGCTCTCTTCTTCGCGAGGCCCGACATAGAACGCAACGATGTCATCCCCGACGAGCCAGGCTCGTTCGCGCTCGTTGGCCCCGAGATCCAGGTTGTCCGCCACTTCCGCGCCAGGGCTCCAGCGAGCCCCGAGCAGCGCAATGAGATGTGGCGCCGGATGGATCGACGCACGCCCAGCGGCTTCGTCGTTCGAGAAGTCCCGCTCGCGGTCAAGGGCGTAGTGAGCAACCGTGACCTTAAGTCGCGGACCTAGCCCCTTCGTCTTGGCCCATCCGTCGGGCGATGCCCCTTCCTCATCGAAGTGGACTGCGAACTCGTCCGGCCAAGGCTGGATGTCCGGGTAGGTACCCAAATACCCGTCGTGCCATTCGCCCGGCATCGGCATGCGAAGTCCCATCCAGTTGTGGCTCGACGCCCACATCGAGACCCTGGGTTCGTCGCGGTCATGGATCAGGTAGCTCTGCGTTCGAATCCAGAGTTCTCGCCTGTCCTCTGTCATCCCGATCTTCGGCCGATCCGAACGACGCTCCCATCCGGCATGCGACTCCAGCGAAATCCAATCATGGCCACGTGGATCTCGGCGAATGAGTAAAGGCTGGATGTCGGGCAGGTCGGTCACGTCTCCTAGCCAAGCCGCGTCATCACCGGCCCCGTGAAGGCGGTGGACCGGAGGGATCCACCACTTCGCCCCACGTCCGCTATGTCCGCGAGCGGTCGCCGTGTCGGCGAATACGTGGCTGGGGTCGATGTCTGATGAGTAACCCATCTGCCACGGCCCCTCATACGGGACTGAGTCATGACTCCCGTATGGCCTCTGGACGACAGAGTGGTCCGCGATGCGGCCGAGAGCCTCGTAGAGACCGATCCATGCGTACTTCTTGCCAAGACGCTCGACCGGAGCCGCGCTCCTGTCTCGACGCTGCCCAAGCCACGTGTCAACCTTTCCGAGCCGCGCATGTTCCCAACCGAGGTCGAGCATGCGTTGCGACACAAATCTAGCGACGATATCTGGTTCGACACGAACGTCGTCGTCGGAGTGGTCGACACGCCACTGGGCTTGGTCGTAGTCGCGCCACGCCCGCGCCAGGCCGGCCGAGATGGCTTCAAGGTCGCGGCTCAGCTGGACGCTTGAGACGCTTGAACCGAACAGTGACTGCACTTTTGCGTTGGTGTCGGGTGGCAGGGCCTCCAATACCGACAGGACTGTCCCCGAGGCCCGCTTGCGATTACCGGCCAGTTTGCGAGCCCTCGCGCCCTTGAGTTGCGCCTGCCCCTCGGGCACGAAGTCGCGCACTGCGCCCGAGATCGTGTAGCGATAGAAGTCATCCCACTCGCTGATAATCGCCCACTTGCCTTCGGAGCCGTACGCTCTCGCGAGTGCCTTTCGCGTGGGCGGCTTGAGGGGCCAGGGTGACATGTAGGCAGGATTTGCTCGGCTGGCATCGCGCGTAACCGTGCGGTTGCCAGACTCGAGCACGGCCGCCGCTCGCCGGACGACCTCGCGCGCGTAGTGCCGAATCATCAGGTGTTCTGGTGGTGGTCCTGCCGCGAAGACCGCGTCGAAGGTCGAGACGAGAAGGCGTTCCCATGCGTCGAGGTCGTGGGTCCGGTCACGTCGATGGCGGAGCGCCCATCCGCATGCGGAAGCGAGGACGCGCTCGACGACGTACGGATCATTGACGTGGCCGAAATGGTCGACAAGGGCGGCCAGATCTGCCGGATGCCGGTCGAAGAGGATGACAAGGCCCTTTGTCGCTCGGTCGCGGACCCTACGGTCTGGGCTGGTCAGCAACCAGCCGAGCAACCGACCTGCCAAGGGGCGAACATCGTCCGGTGCCGACCGACCGCTCCGCAATGCCCAGAGAAGGATTCGGTCCACGGAGGCCGGAATCTCGGGAGTGCCAACGGCATAGGTCGACCATTCAAGATCGCGGGACGGTAGGTCCATCGCCATGAGGAGGCCATCCGTTCGGCCCATGTTGAGGCGATGCCCTGGGACGCACGCGAGCCGAACGAGCAGGTCGATCCACCTGGCGCGGTCGATTCGCCCCGTGTCGATGCAGGTTCGCGCGATGGCGATCGTCCGGTCAGCTACGGAGGACGGGCGCCTCCATGGAAGACCGTTGAGGAAATGCTCGCTCAGCTCTGCGGCGTCGAGGATCGTGTAGTGGCTCGGTCGGCGAGCACCCGATCTCCGCGTTGCTGGCTCAGGAGCGACCTCAAGCACGTCCATTAACTCGAAGGAAATCTCTTCGGGAACCACAACGGACAGCGCCTCGACGAGACCCCGGAGCCGCCAGGAGTGCGGCAAATCGAGCAGGCGCTCGATCGCCCCGCGGAGTGCATGACTGTCCCCATCGGCTCGCCGGACAAGCTCTCGCGCCGATAGGTGGTCGCTCAGCCGTTGATAGGAGAACCGCACAACGACGCCGGCCGTGCCAGCTTCCTCTAGCAGCAGCCCTTCCGCGACCATGCCGCCAATCAAACTCTGGCTGTATGTCGTATTCCGCGGCAGAGCCGCTTCGCAGATCCGTTGCGCTTCGTCCCACGGCACTGCGTCGACGTCATGGTCAAGCAGCGCGGCAGCTAGTCTCTCAACTGCCACAAGAACCGGATGGGTCGCTTTGGAGAAGTCTAGGCGCTTAGCCAAGGAGGCCTCAACGTCGCCGACAAGGCCGTCGAACACCCACGACGCGCCGATCCCGTCTCTGGGGACGGCGTCGAGACTCCGCGCGACCATCGCACGGCAAAGTGAGCCGAGGAAGAGTGGGTTCGAGAGTTCAGGGAGGAGCGGGGGCATGTCCGCCAACCGGAGGTGGTAGTGGGCGCCGTATCGCTCGAGCGCCTCCTCCTCGTGGCCCTCGAGACCCGGGTGACGGATTCGGTGGACGGAAACGGCGCCGACGATTGACTCCAGATAGGTTGTCCTGACGCTCAGCGCGACCGCCATCCAGGGGTATCGAGCGATGTCCGCCAGGAAGCCGGCCAGCCGGTCCGGCCACAGGTCGACGCCAACGTGCTCGTTGATCGCATCGATGATGAGGAGGCATCGGCCCTTGCCCGAAACCTCAGCCGCGACCGAGAGAGACTCAAGGAGTTCGTCCCGGGTTAGGGTCAGGCTGAGCATCTGTGCGATCTGAGTCCAAAGATCGCCCATCTCAAACTTTTGCCCGAGGAGGAGGATAGTTGGTGCACCTCGCGCCACCCGCCGTTGTGTCACGTCGGCAAGCAAGTGGCTCTTGCCGCACCCGGCGGGACCTTCGAGCACGATTGCGCCGTCCGACACCGTATCGGCGCTGAGCAGCCGCGACAGCTCACCGACCCGAGCCCGCACCGCCCAAAGCTCGTTCTCGAACCGATAAGCGACGTTTCTCGGGCCGCTACCCTCTTCCGTGCGCGGCAGCGAAGAGAGGGCCTCGCCAACCGCAGCCTCACACGCCCGCAGCCGATCCTCGGAATGCCGTGCTGCCGTTCTTGCGCTGGTCAGGGCTGCCTGCGTGGGATCGAGAAGGACGGTCCAGTCGGTGACGAGCTGATCGAGCAACGAACGTGCCGACTCTCGCGCATCCTCAACCGCGCGAGCGACGCCATCCCCGAGCTTCGGATCCGTGATCTCATACAGCCGTACCCGATCGCGGGCATCGTCCACGCGGACGCGCCAACTATCGGAACGCGCGACCACCTCGATGGCGTCGCCGATCTCCAGGTCAACGTTGACTTCCGGCCGATAACGCTGACCGAGATCGGCGATCTGGCTGCTCGTCTGCCGCTCGAACCAAGACTGATCGAGGAAATGCTTATGGAAGAAGTACCGGGCGGCGCCAGCGTGCTTTGGATCGAGAAGTGCCTTCAGCAGATCCGAGTGGCCGACGAATTCAAACGAGACCTTCAGACCAGCCGCCATCGCCACGGCCTTCCAGTCAGCGGCGTGCCTTTGCCACTGGTCGAGGCCGCTCGGTCCACTCACATTGCCGCGCCCCGTCCGCTCGGCCGGAAGCAGGAAGACATAGCGGGTGAGGTCAGTGGTCGCGGCAATCGCGTCTGCCGCCGACCGATCCATCTGAGCGTAGGCCTTCGCATTTAGGTTGAACAAATACTTGGCCTGCCAGGCCCATCGACCACTACCATCTGGCGCTTTACACGAGAATTCGATGCCGCCATCCGGAGCCAGGCGACGTTCGAGGTGGACGCCCGGCGGAATGGAGTGGATCGTCGGGACTAGCTGGAAGCACAGCTCCTCAAATGCACGCTGCTGAGACGTCTCGTGCTCTCGTATCTGATGGAAATCGACCTTCGGCAGGTTCGACACGAGATGTCCCTCACGCCAAGTCGACGTTCGATGCAGCGGTGCGCGACCAACGGGTCGCAAGGATCAAGCATATCTTCGGTGGCGTGGACGAATCGGTGATTACATGAGGCTCGCGCAAAGCGACTTCGAGGCGATCAATGAGCCTTGGTGCCACGGTGCGCGTCGGCGTCTTGGCGCCATCCTGCGGTCGTTCGCACCCGATGAGGTTCCCGATCGTGAGGTGGTGCTGCGCTGGGCTGAGACGCCCTACCTCCGGAGACTCGCCGAGCCACGGCGGGGGCGCCCGCGCCAGGCGGTCGGAGACCTCGCCCCTGGCTTCGTTCGTTCTCCCCCTGCCCTTCTCGGGTAGGCGCCGCCTGCACAAGCCACATGGCGAGTTCGGCGACGAGCGGTCGCAACGGTAGAGGAGGCGGCGCACCAATGGGACTAACCGTCAGAGGCGCTCGCCGCGGTCGCACGGGTCACCGCTCGGCGAGCCGAAGCTCGATGAAGCGCTGGAACAGCCGATCGCCGATGAGATAGCGACCGCGACCTGTCTCAACGATCCGGGTGATCTGGCCCCGAGCCGTTAGGCGACGCAGAGCTTGGCGGGTCGTCCCAGGCCGAACCGAATGCGGACCGAGTTCCCATTCCACCTCGCCGGAGGACCTGGGCTCTTCGGATCGCGCGAGGAACGCGAGGACGCGCTGCTCGACCATACTCATGCCCGCCCATCGCGCGGCGAAGATCTCCTGGCTGATTGCGGCGAAGGCTCGGTCGAACGCGATGGCGAAGGAGCGGACCGAAAGTCGACCCGACTCGACGCTGTCGAAGGCGTGATAAGCGAGCCTCTGCAGGTAGTAGGGGCGACCGCCAGAG
>PMLK01000085.1 GCA_003158875.1 Chloroflexota bacterium | reverse complement strand
TCGTCGTAGCCGCCGAACTCGTTCGGCAGCCCGGCGTTGGGATGCGCGGCCACGAACGTATCGGCGAAGCCGGAAAGCTCCTCAACGTGGCCTCGGAGCTGGGCCGCGCCCAACGCGCAGTTCAATCCCACGATCAGCGGTCGGGCGTGGCGGACGGCGTTCCAGAATGCCTCCACGGTGTGGCCCGAAAGCGTGCGGCCACTGGCGTCGGTGATCGTGCCGGAAATCCAGAGGGGCAGTTCCACGCCCAGTTCGTCGAATGTGGTCTGGACGCCGAAGATCGCCGCCTTGGCGTTGAGCACGTCGAAGACGGTCTCGATCATGAGCAGGTCGGCTCCGCCCCGAATCAATCCGCGGGCGGCCTCGGCGTACGCCTCGGCCAGTTCCACGAACGTGATGGAGCGGGCCGCGGGATCGGCCACGTCCGGGGAGATGGACGCGGTCTTGTTCGTGGGTCCGAGCGAGCCCGCCACGAAGCGCGGGCGGTCCGGCTCGGCGGCTTCGACGGCATCTGCGGCTTCGCGCGCGATCCGGGCCGCTTCGAAGTTGATCTCCTCGGCCGCGCTCTCCAGCCCGTAGTCGGCCTGGGCGATGCGAGTGGCGGCGAACGTGTCGGTCGAGATGATATCCGCGCCGGCGTCGAGATATGCATCGTGAACGGCCCGAACGACGTCTGGGCGCGTGAGGGTCAGAACGTCGCCGTTGCCGCGCAGGTCGCAGGGATGGTCGCGAAACCGCGTACCGCGAAAGTCGGCCTCCGCAAGACCGTAGCGCTGGATCAGCGTTCCGGTGGCACCGTCGAGGACGAGGATTCGCTCCTGGAGCAGCGGCCGCAGCAGCGCGACGCGCTCAGCGCGGGTTCGAATGGCGGCCGGCGTCTTGGGGGCGACCCCCGCGGGCGTGTGGGATGCGGCCTCGGTTTCGGTCAGGGTGCCTCCTTCTCGCGCTCAGTGTATCGGCAAAGGAAAAGGCGCCCGACTGTAACGTCAGGCGCCCCGCGATTCCGAAACGATCGCCCTGCTGGCGAACGAGGCTCAGCTGGGGTTGGTCGCCCCCACCGCGCGGCGATGAACGGCGAAGTCATCGGCGGCACCGGACCATCCGCAGTCGCATCGGACGATATTCGTCCGGGCGTTGTACTCCTCGATCAGATGCGACTTGACCGGTCGGAGCGGGTTCGGTGCGACCGACGTTCGGACGGGTCGAGCCATGATTTCCTCCTCCTCATCCCAAATTCGACGCCGCCGCGACGGGCCATTTAGAAGGCCGTCGCCGAACGGATCCGTGCGCGCTAAAACACGGTCACGCCGATTGGGAAGCTACCCATATTCTACCAGACGAGGCCTCCGCTCAGATAGCCCGCCGCCGGTTCAGGTGATGGTGACGGTCGCATCCGATGAGGTTTGGTCCCACCTGCCGATACGGGCAGGTCCGCGCTGCCCGGTCGTCGAGGTATGTTGCCCTCGCCGATCTCCTTTCGTGCCCGAGGCGCCGTTCAATACGCCACTGTTCACGTTTGAGAGCGGGGTGTAGTCTGCGCTCGTTCTAATCGGCCTCGGTTCCGTTGTGCAGGCCGACAGGAGCGTGGTCTCCGGACGATCTGGGACTTAGATCGCGCCGGCCAGTTGGAGAAGGAGGCTCAACTCGTGCTCAATGAGCTGTGGGCAAAGGTGTCCGCGAAAGAACGGTTCATCGTGTTCGGTTCGATCGCCGCGATCGTCGGCTGGCTCCTCGGACTGATCTTGGGATCGAAGACGTACGGCGTGGCCGGGATCGCAACCTACACGGCCAATTACTTCACCTGGGGCACCGCAGGCCTTTGCGTCCACCTGGCTTGCCTGGCGGCAATTGCGACGCTGGTCGTCATCTACCTCAAGATCGCTCCGAACACCAATATCACCTGGCCGATGCCGGTCGTCCAGATCCTTCTTGGGCTCACCGCCGCCGTAGCCGTGCTCGGCGTCCTCGCCCTGCTCTTCCAGTTCACGAACGGCCTGACTGATGCCCCGATCATGATGTATGTCGCCGACATCTTCATCATCGGTGGCGGTGGCTTCGCGGCTTACACCGCGTACACGGAATTCACGGCCTCGAAGGCCGTCTGACCTTCCTGCGCTCAAGAAAACGGCGGTCGCCTTCCGGCGGCCGCCGTTTTGATTCGCCTGACGACTTGTGACGCTTCGTGGGGGTACGCCCGCACACGGCGCGAGACGCGCGATACGTTGCTCGACTACGCGCCCTGGGCGTGAACGATTCGGAAGCAGTCCGAACAGTAGACCGGCCGATCCATGTGCGGCTTGAACGGCACCTGGGCCTGATTCCCGCAGCGCGTACACACCACGGCGAAATAGTCTCGCTGGGCGTCGCCACGCTCCCGCCCGGAACCCGATCCGGCATCGCGCGATGATCGTCGGGCGGCGCGGCAGCTCGGACAACGTTTCGGTTCCGAGACGAACCCCTTCTGGGTGTAGTACTCCTGATCTTCCGCCGAGTGAACGAACTCGGTGCCGCAATCCATACAGGTCAGGGTTCGATCGGCGTAGCTCACGATGTTCCTCCCGGGGCCGCAGGTTTCTGGCCGCTTGCCCCGCCGGACGAACTGAAACCGACCGGCCATTTTGCGGTGCAGGGAGGCGCACGCGAATCCGGCCGAGCGTATTCAGTTGACGTCGGCTGCCGGGGACGCGGCGGCAGGGCGGCAGAATAGCAGCGCGGTCCGCATAACCCAATGGCTGTCCCGAGGCGCCCAACAGGGCCGCCGCCGCGAACGGTGGCGTTTCAAAGTGCGTTGCGTCACTGGTCTCCGAACCTGGCACAATCGCCCGGTAGGTTCATGTCGGCCCAATTGAGGAACCACTCGTCCGATGCTGCGGCTGCTTCACACCGCTGACGTCCATCTCGGGGCGCGGCATACGGACCTGGGCGAGCGCGCCGCAGTCTTGCGGGAGCGCCAGTTCGCGGCCTTCCGCGCGTCCGTGGAGCTGGCTATCGCCGAGCAGATCGACATCTTCCTGATCGCCGGCGATCTATTCGATTCGAACACCCAGCCGCGCCGCTCCGTGGAGCGAGTGGCGGCGGAGCTCGGGCGGCTGGCCCGGGCCAGTATCCGGACGGTGATCATTCCGGGCACGCACGACGTCTACGACGGTGCCTCGATCTACCGCTCCTACGATCTCGCCGGAATGGCCCGCGCGGCCAGCGACTGGGTGGCCGTTCTGACGCCCTACATCCCCGAGATCGTCTTTCCCTCACTCGACGCGATCGTCTACGGACGCGTCTTCGACACCAAGCGTTCACCCCGTAGCCCCCTGGCCGGGCTCGACGCCGGGTCCGACACGCGAGCTACCTGGAAGATTGGCATGGTCCACGGCTCGCTGGCCATTCCGGGTCGCACCGATTCGGACACGGTGGTGGTAACCGAAGAGGAGATCGCGCGAACCGGCCTCGATTACCTGGCCATGGGCCACTGGCACTCCGCGGTGGAGGGTCGAGCCGGATCCGTCACGTACGCCTACTCAGGTGCCCCGGAGCCGGTCGCCGTCGACCAGGACGGGGCCGGTCAGGTCTTGATTGTCACCCTGGACGACAGGGGCGGTCGCCACGTCGTCACAGTGGAGCCCAAGCGAGTCGGGCAGACGCGCTCTGAGAAGTTCGACCTGGACGTCAGCGGCGTTCACAGCCAGCCCGAGTTGATCGACGTCCTGGGCCGCCATGCCGACTCGAACCTGGTATTCGACGTTCGGCTGACCGGCCTCTTCCCCGACGACCTGGACATGGATCTCGACGAAGTGGAACGAGCCCTGGCGCCGTCCTTCTTGCGCTTCCGACTGCGCGATCAGTCGATCCCCGCCGCGCCGGAGGGCGCCGCTCCACCTCCTCCGGACACCGTCGTCGGCGCGTTCGTCCGCAACGTGGAATCCCAGATTTTCGCTCTTTCGGATTCGGCCGGTCCCGCTGACTCGGGCCCGGACGGGTCGGTTTCGGATCCCGAACGAGAAGAGGAGCTGGACGACCTTCGCGAGGTCCTTCGGCTGGGACGCCACCTTCTCGAAGGCCGCCAGGTGACGCTGTGACAGCGGGCATGGGACGATGAGAATCACGCGCCTGACCCTGCGCGATTTTGGCCGTCATCGAAATCTCGACATCGAACTGGCTCGCGGCTTCACGATCATTCGCGGGCCCAACGAGGCGGGCAAGTCCACGATCCAGCGCGGCATCGAGCTGGCCCTGTTCCGCAAGGTGACCGCCAACACCGCGGAACTAGAAGCGCTCCGGACATGGGGCTCAACCGACGACCAGAGGCTGGCGACGCGCGTCGAGTTCGTGATGGACGACGATGCCGCACCCAACGGCGACGGCACGAAGGCGGGCGTCCTCGAGAAGGAATTCCGCGGCGCCAAGGGTCGGGTGACGCTCGATTTCGACGGCAACAGCTACACGGATCCGGCTCGGGTGGATGAAGTGGTGGCCGACCTGACCGGCATCCCGACCGAGGCCTTCTTCCGCTCGACGGCATCGATCAGGCACGAAGAACTCGATGATCTGGATCGCGACGAAGGAGCCCTGCGCGACCGACTCCAGGCCAGTATCGGCGGCGGCGACAAGGGTTCGTCGCGAGCCAAGGCCCGGCTCGAGGACGCAATCCGCGCCCTGAAGTCACGTGGCGACAAGAACCCGGGCCGGCTCAAGATCGCCGACGAAGCAGTAATTCGAGCCGAGCAGGCGCTCAAGACAGGGGAAGCGGCCCTCCAGAAGCTGGAACAGGATCGCGACGCTCAGGCCCTGGCGCGCGACGCTCGCCTCCGGGCCGAGATCGCCCTCTCAGAGAGCCGTAACCTGCTGGAAGGCGCCCGCCAGGCAGAGCGTCTCCAGGCCGATAGGACGGTCGTGGCCGAGCGCTTCGAACGCTACCGCCAGGCGGCCGAAGCGCAGCAGCGACTCCAGGAACTCGCCGCGATCCCGGAGCGACCGCTGTCGGGCCTGCGTGATCAGCTCGACCGGATGCGCACTCTTCAAAGCCGCGTCGCGGTCATGCAGGACACTCTTCACGGCGATCTGGCACCGGAGGTCGAGCCGGACGAGCCGGTGCCGGCTTACATGGGTTTGGGGCTGCTGGCGGTGGCGCTGATGGCCGTGGCTCTGGTGCTGACCGCGGTCGGTGTCGCCGGGCGAATGATTCCGGCGCTGGTTCCGGGGCTTATCCTCGTCGGTATCTCGGCCCTGATGCTGACCCGAGTCTGGGAGCGGCGATCGGTTGCGGTCAATGTCCAGCGCATCAACGAAGCTCGCAGCTACGACCGCACACTGCGGCGCCAGGGTCGCGTCGGCAATGAGGAAGGACTGCGCGTCGCCCAGTCGGGCATCGCGAGCATCCTGCGCGAGTTGGGCGTCTCGGACGTTGCCGCAGCCGAGAACATTCTGGCCGCGGAACAGGGCCGACGCCAGGAGATCGCCACGCTCCAGGTTCAGGTTTCCGCCCTCCTGGCGGGGCAGAGCGGCGACAGCATTGCCGACCTGCGCGATCGTGCCGCTCTGGAGATGGAGCAGAAACGGGCCGCCCTCGCCGCGCTGGGGCCGATTGCCACGGACGCTCGAGCCCGCGAGAAGCTCGACGCCGAGGTTCGCGAGCGCCACGCCGCCCTGGAGCGGGCCCGCGATGCCGAGGCCGGGGCCATCGCCCGCGTCGACGCCAACCCCGTGGACGCGGAGCAGGTCGCGGGCGAGTCGGAGCGGCTCGTCACGTGGCAAGGCCAGCTGGCCGCACTCAAACGTCGTGTTCGTATCTACGAGAAGACGCTGGCCGCCATCGAGGCGTCCGAGAGCGGCACGATGCGTCAGGCCACGCGCTTCCTGGAGACTCAAGTCGGGCGGGACATCTCCAAGCTCACCGGCGGTCGCTACAAGCGAGTCAACATCGACGACCAGACGCTGGACATCTCGGTGTGGGCGCCCGAACGAGGTGGCTGGGTGCCGGCGTCGCAACTCAGCAAGGGCACGATCGATCAGATCTTCCTGGCGGCGCGAATCGGGCTGGTCAGGCTCGTGACTCAGGGACGGCGGCCGCCGCTCATCCTCGACGACCCATTCGTCACCTTCGACGATGCCCGGGCCGCCCGGGCGGCAATCCTGTTGCGCGATCTCTCGTCGGATTTCCAGGTCATATACCTGGCCTGCTCGAACCGATACGACGGCCTGGCCGACGCGGTGGTGGAGCTGTCCGGACCGTCGGAGGTTGCCGAGACGGCGGCAGCCGCCGTCGAACCCGGCGCTGCCGCCGTGGCCGAGACGCCGAGCGGCAGCGGCGAGCGTGCCGCGTCGAAGCCCAGCGGCTCGCGAGGTCTGGCGAGCGCGCTCCTCGAAGAGGCCCAGGCATCGGCCGCGGAGGTTGCTGCGGCTGTCGAGCGGCAACGGGCATCCGAACAGGTTTCGCTGGGTCTGGACAGTGAGAGCGACCCGGACGTCGGCAACCGGCAGGGCCACTAGGGCGAGGAGTGCACGATGGCATCGGATCTACCGGACGGCATCACGGTCGAATGGGTTTGGGCGGTCGAAGCCACATACGCCGCCGACGCGTCCGTGACCCGTGAGTCGGTCCGAGTCGAGCACATTGCCCATGCCGCCGAGCTGCGGGCAGCCGGTGTCATCCTCGAAGTCGGTGCCTACGCCGACATGTCGGGTTCGCTGCTCCTGCTTCGAGCGGCCAGTGAGGAAGAGGCGCTTGCGATTGTCCGCGACGACGTCTATTTCCGTACCGGTGTCTGGGTTGGTTTCCGGGCCCGACCCTTCGGACGCGTCGCCCGTCTCGAGGACTTGCCCGGCGCGTGAACTGGGTTCGGCCGCTAAGCGGCTGAGTTGGGCCGCGCCACAACCGCGACGCAACCGCGCCCCGGCGGCACCTGATCCGTGCGCCGCGGCCGCAAGGTTACGGAAACGCGATAGTGGCTTGCAGGTTGCCCTTTGCGCCAACGCTTCCCAGGTTGTAGAGCTCGATCGAGTAGGTTCGATTGGCCCGGACGGAGAGCGTGTAGGACGGCGCCATCGTGGGCTGGTCGGAGTACAAGACTCTGTCGACCGGCAGCGGCCTCGAGCCCGTCATGTCCGTGACGGTGAGAGCCGCATCGATTCCGGTCGACGGCCAGAGTGCGTCGAGACTCAGCTCACCGGCTCTGCGGGTCTTGAAGTTGGCCGTCACGCTGCGCATCGAATCGGGACTTGGCTGACCCTGGAAGAGGGCGTGGCTGAGCGAGATCTGGGGGTGATCGGCGGGCCAGCTGAACCGCACATCGACGGTGGGCGCGTTGGCTTGGAGCGAGATGATGTCGGCCAGCCATTGCGAGTGGGTCGTCGTCGCGGCCTGGGTCACTCCGGGCGTGCCGCCGGTGTCGCACCCGACCAGCACCTCATCCCCGAAGAGGCAGACGATCGTTGTCGTGATCGGAGCGGAGGACACGATCTCGGCCGACACCGTCCCCGGGCCATCGCTCGTAAACGCGAACGTCCGGACCGAGCCCGAAGGGCCGGTCGATCCGGCCGCGGCGAGCATCAAGCCCGAGAACGTGATGGTCGCCGCGGGGGAGGTCCGCACGGGTCCAGCCTGCGTGGGGCTTGGGCTCGGCGACGCGAAGGATGGCAGGGGCGCGACCGACTCGGCGGGTTCAGGGGTGGCGGTGGGCGTGGCCGCGGGCGCGGTCGCCGGCTTGGAGCCGGCGGCGGCGACGAAGTTCGGGAGGGCAGATTGGGGCGCGACGATCGGGCCGGCGGAGCCGGCGGTGCCGGCCGCCAACGCGGCTACGAGCGCAAGCCGCACGACGATGGCGAGTCGGACGGCGGGCCGCCGGAGCCGCAATTGTGGGCGGCGAAGTCGCGGTCGCAGGCGCAGGACGCGGTGGAGCCGATGTGGCTGGACATTCGCCGCGGACGCCTCCGCCCCCACGGCCTCAACGGCTTCGGCGATCCCGGGTTCTACTGTCGCAGACGCATCGGATTCGGCCGCCCCTGCCAGGGCAGCCGCCATCTGAGCGATGGTCGCCGCTGTTTGCGAACCATCAGTGGATTCGGTGAGCTCTTCTTCGGGCTCGTCGGCCAACCGTGAATCTCCCGTGCTCGAGGCCGAGCGACGCACGTCGATCCGGCGCGATCAAGCCCTGTGAGTCATCGGTTCCGGTGGCCGTGTTGGAGAGCCTATGGGAAGGAAATCTGTACCGTCAGGTCCGGGCGATCGGTGCTGTCCGCGCCGGTTCTAACAAGCTGGACCTGGTACGCCTTAGTCCCGTCGACTGCCTGGGTGAAGGGTGGCTGGATCTGGTCCACGCTGGAGTAGTTGCGCTCGTCGATCAAGACGGCCGGCGATGCGGAGACATCCTTGAGAGTCATGGTGGCGTCGGTGGTCACGATTGACCAGTTCACCTCTACGTCCGCGGTACCCACGCCACGTGGCTGGAAGGTCGCGGTGATGCCACCCAGCGCGTCCGTCGCGGCGGTCCTCGTGCCTGGATTGCCCTGGAACCGGCCGTGCGCCATCGTGATCTTCGGATGCGTCGTGGGCCAGGTGAAGCTGACCGTGACGGTGGGGTGAGAGGTCTTGTAGCCGACCAGAGTGACCGTCCAGTTGTTCGGAGTCTTGTCGGCCTTGGCTCCGGTGATCGTCAGCCCCTTGTTGGGCCGGTTGATCGGGCAGTTCGGCTTGCCGCCGTCGGCGCTCAGGCACATCTTGACGTAGCCGCCCGACGAGATCTTGGTGATGGACGGTATGACAGAACCGGCTCCGTCACTGGTGAATGTGAATGTCCTGATGGAATACAGAGGGTCCTTTGAGCTATCGAGAGCCAGGTTGCTGAACGTGATGGTTGCCGCCGGAGCCGTGCCGGGAACCAGAGTCGGCTTGGCCGACTGTGGTGCGATCGTCACAGTCGGGGTAGTGCCGGTCCCGTCGCTGGCGGTGCTCGCCGGCGTCGATGCCGCCGCGATCTGGGTTGCCGTGGAAGCCGGCGTGCTCTGGGAGCCGCCGCCCTTGTGACCGACGACCAGAAGCACACCGGCGACCGCAATCAGCAGCGCGCAGACCACTCCCAGGCCGATTGAGATGTTCCTCCAGACCCTGTCGTCCAACTAGGGCTCCTCCTGTCCGGTCCATCGGGAGTCGCCGATGGACCTGGGAAAGATACCGCCTACGGCCGTTGGGCGAAAACCGCGACCCTGACGGAGTCTCGACGTCATGGCCTGGACTCAGGCGATTCGGTCCCGACATTTGGCCTGGCAACCTTATCGGGCGCGCTCGGCTAGGCTGCTCCAGTGCAACACCGCCCCGCGCCGGACTGGCGCCCGCTGCTGGCCGTCTACTGGGTGACCTCGTTCGTCGAAGGACTCGGCGTGGCCGAGATATGGGCGTTCCTGCCCAACCGCTTGGCGGAGGTTGGCGTCGCGGCGCCGGACGTCCAGCATCTGGTTGGCCTGCTCGGGTCGCTGTTCTTCTTGACCGGCCTGCCGTTGATTCCCTTGTGGGGCGTATGGGCCGACAAGTACAGCCGCAAGGCCGTGGTGATCCGCAGTGCGCTCGTCGAGGCGGTGGTCTTCGGCGTCATAGCGGCCAGCCAGGCGCCCTGGCAGCTCGTGGTCGGTATGCTCATGGTCGGCTTCCAGCTTGGTAACAGCGGCGTGATGATGGCCGCGATTCGCGACGTGACGCCGCGGCACCGACTAGGGCTCGCTCTCGGCATCTTCGCGGCGAGCAGCCCTCTGGGCTTCGGTGCCGGACCTGCCCTGGGGGCATTCATGATCGACGGCCTGCACTTGACCAGTGGCGCGGTCTTCGCCCTGGCCGCCGTCTTGTCGGTTGCCGTGGCGGTGCTGCTGGCGGTCGGGTCCACGGAGGTACGGCCGGAGCGAGTTCCCACCGGCAATACGCTCCGTCTCGCGTTCGGTGCGGTCCGCGGCGTCACTTCGGATCCGATCGTCCGCTGGCTGTTCGTTGTCTACGGGGCCGTGTTCATCGGCCGTCAGATGTCGGGCGGATATATGGCCCTGCTCATCCACGACGTGGAACACACGTCCCTGGAAGTTGCGGGCTCCGTGGGTCTGGTGCTCGGCGCAGCCACGATCGTGGGAGCGGCCTTCTCGCCGGTGGGCGGCTGGGTGGCGGACAGGCTGGGCTTCAGGGCCGTTCTGGTCGGCTCGATCGGCGGCATCGCGATCGCCTTCGCCCTCATGCCACTCGGGACGACCGTCGCCTGGTTGGCCGTGACGTATAGCATCGCCATCGCGCTTCAGGCAGTGGTCGGGGCCATGGTGTCGGGCTTGCTGGCCACGGAAACCCCGCCTGAGCGCCGCTCCGCGACGCTCAACCTGATCTATCTGCCCCTGTACCTGGGAGGCATAGCCGGACCGGCGATCGGCGCGATAGTCGTCACGGACGGTCTCCGGGCGGTCTTCTACACGGCCGCGGCGACGCTGGCAGTGGCCACGGTGCTGGCGATCGTCTTCGTGCGGCGTACCGGCGGTGCCGCTAACCGAGAAGGCCGCGCCGCTTCAGTTCCGTCATGACCGCGGGGAGTCCGGCCACCGCGACCGTGGCCCCGGCCTCCAGCAACTCGCCGGCGGTGGTGGCTCCGGTCGTGACACCGATGCCGGGCATTCCTGCGCGGGCGCTCGCCATCATGTCCCACTTCGAGTCGCCCACGTACCAGCAACGGCCGGGCTCCACGCCGAGCTGATCGGCGGCGGCGAGCAGGAGGTCCGGTTCCGGCTTGGCATTCTGGACGTGGCCGGCATCGACGATGCGCGGTGGTGTGGGCAGACGCAACGAGGCGAGGCTCGCCGCCACCTGGGCCGGCTGGCTGGCCGTGGCGATGCAGAACGCGAGATCGCTGCCCTCCAAAGCGGAGAGGAGCTCCGTGGCGCCGGGCAGCCTGTCCGGGTCGACGTTCAGTTCGTCGAAGGCGGCGCCCGCGGCCCGATCGATCTCGTCGCTCGTGGCCCAGTCGATCTCGCGACCGGCCGCGCCGGCCATCTCGCGAGCCAGCCAGCGGCCGTCGGAGCCCATGTACTGGGGCAGGCTCGCCCCGTCGACGTCAATGCCGAACTGGCGGAAGGCCACGACCCAGCCGGCAACTCGCCGACCTACCGTGTCGACCAGCGTGCCGTCGAGATCGAAGAGCACCGCCGACGGTTCGGGCAGCTCCGTGATGGGGACGGGCGAGGATGGCTGGTCTGCGGTGTCGGTGGGTGTCATGGCTGAATGGTGCCAGACACGCCGTGGCCGCGGATTCGGCCGACTATGTCCCGGATTTGGGCCTGCCTAACGCGAGCCGAAGGACGGCACGTCCATCTCAGGCGGCCCGACGTATCGGGCATCCGGCCGGATCAACTTGTCGGCCGAGGCCTGTTCGATGGCGTGGGCGCTCCAGCCGGCCATACGGGCGAGGGCGAAAGTCGGCGGGAAGAGATCGGGCGGCAGGCCGACGCCCTGCAGGACCGCGGCCGCGTAGTATTCGACGTTGGTCTTGATGACGTGATCGGGCTTGAGCTCGCCGAAGATGCGCAGGACGACGTCTTCGACCTTGACGGCGGTATCGAGCCAGTCGGCCATGCTGGACATCCCCTCCGCAACCTTGCGCAGCGCAGCCGCGCGCGGGTCGTAGGCTCGATAGACGCGATGGCCGAAACCCATGATCTTGTCGCCGCGGGCGATGGCTTCCCGAACCCACTTCTCGGCGCGTTCCGGCGAGCCGATCTCGTGCAGCTGGCTGACGACTTCCGCCGGAGCTCCGCCGTGGAGCGGGCCCTTGAGGGCGCCGATCGCGCCGCAAACTGCGCTCGCCAGGTCCGAGCGGGTGGAGATGATGACCCGGCAGGTGAACGTGGAGGCATTGAGGCCGTGTTCGGCGCCGACCACGAAGTAGGCGTCGAGGGCGCGAGCGGCGGCCGGGTCGGGGTCTTTGCCGGTGAGCTGTTGCAGAAAGCCCCCTGCCAGAGTGAGCTTGGGATTGGGCTGGACGGGCTCGAGCCCCTGGCGCATACGGTGGAAGGCGGCCAGGGCCGACGGTGCGAATGCCGTCAGTTCCCGAGCCTGATCCACCGTCGGCGGCCAGTGCGGCCGGCGCCACGCACCCCAGACGGACACTGCGGTTCGGAGCGCGTCCATTGGATGGGTATGGTCCGGCAGTTCGCGCATGGCGCACAGCACTGCTTCCGGGATTACCGCGGGCACGAGTCGGGCCGACTTGCGCCACTCACCGGTCCATAGGAGTTCCGCGACCTGGCCGTATGTGCCCTTCTCGACGAGTTGACCGATCGGGTAACCGCGGTACAGCAGCTGGCCCTTCTCGCCATCCACGAACCCCAGCGCGGTCTCGGCGGCGATGACGCCGGTCAGTCCTGGCGAATACGTGCGCTCGGTTGCGGGCTTGCGTTCTGCCGGCGTTACCGCTTGGGGCTTCGCTTCCGGCGCGGGTCGGGCGGCATCGGTATCGCTGGTCGTCATGGTCGCCCTCCTTGGGGCCGTAAGAGAACGGCAGTCCAGGGTCCGGAGTGGCAGCTTGCCCCGGGGTCGCCGAGCCTTTGACTAGATGCTACCGCGATCGGGGATACAGGCGCGGGCTGTGGCGAAATTGTCCCGCCCGATGGGGTAGGAGCGCCGGGCGATCAGTGGTGGTCGCCGCGATGGTTGCGACGGTCCCGGCCTTCCAGCGCGTCGAGAACGAGGCGGATTACGACGGCGCCCAGGAACGACACCAGGAGGGCTCCGAGGAAGCCTCTGGTGCTGTCCATGTGCATCTCTTCAGTCGCGAACCAGCCGCCCAGTAATCCGCCCAGAACGCCGACGACGGTATTTGCCAGGCAGCCGTGCGGGCCTCTCTCGACGACTGCACCGGAGAGAGCTCCGGCGAAGAACCCGACCACGATCCAGCCGACGAGATCCATATGCGGCATGCGATGGCTCCTGTATGCGACTACGAGGGCGACCCTTTCTATGGGCGCGCCGGGAAACCGCGGGTTCGATCATACGGGGCGCCGCCGACGGCGGGGTCAATCCACAGAACGATTCCCGGCTCGGCCGCGGGGACGACGCGAGTAACGACCAACGGGAACGACGAAGCCGCCGGAACTCGCCGGCGGCCCGCCTTGCTGGCCCTCTCCCGGCTACAGGTTGGCATCCTTCCAGGCCGGCATGAGCTTCAGGTAGGCACGCGCCCTTTCCCTGGCCACGCCGTAGTCGAGTCCTTCCTGACGCATGGTCCATTGAGTGAATCTCTCCAGAGTCTCGGCCGCGTTCTGGAGGTGGCCTTCCGGGGCGCAATGGATGCAATACGGGATAGACGTGTCGGCCAGGGCGTGGTCTTCGGCCCCGGCGAGAGGCATGCCGCAGGAATCGCAGCTAATCGAGACGGTCACGTTCCGCTCCTTACAGATTGTCGTTGAGGTGGATCGGTGGCCGCAGAAGCGGCAGCGCGCGACCCGCTGGGGTCGGTGGTGGCAAGCAGTTCGACACCGCGGATGACGACCGCTCGCTCCTCCGGGGAAAGTTGTTCCATGACCTGGGCTATGAGATCCGGCGCCAGCACCTGACCGACCCTGGAGACGACGTCGCGTCCCGCATCTGTCAGCCAGACCAGCACGCGGCGCTCATCGCGCTCATCGCGGATCCTGTCGACGAGCCCCTTGGCCTCGAGCCTTTGCAGCAACTCCGACACGGAGTTGCGTCTCAGCCCCAGATGCTCGGCTTGTTCGCCAACGGTCAGCGGGCCGCTCATCGAGAGGTGCTGCAGCACTTCCAGAGCGCGGCGGCTAACCGGCAGATCGGCTCCCTGAACCCGATTGGCCCAGTGATAGCGACGGTATACCTCGGGGAACAGCCGGACGACGCGCTGGGCGGCCGCCTGGGCGGTTACCTCGAGTTCAGCCGTGTCGCCTGAGTCGGACGACTCGGGCGCGGGTTCAGGTGCGGATCGGCTCGTGGCGAACATGTCGCCACGACTATCTCCTGAGGTGATCGGCCAGTCAACGGATGTGATCGGTCGCTACGACATAATCCGGGCCCCCCGGTCGTGCCACTCCGCAGGACAGCCAGGCCGATCCGCTCGAATCTGTCGCCGTTCGGCGCATAGTGCCGCCCGAACGGGTGGGCAAATCTCGGACCCGGCACGAGCCGCCCGAGGCCCTCAGCGCCTGGAGACAGCCATGTACCGCAGCCGCCGTTGGCTTGCAGTCGCCGCCGCGGTGCTGCTCGTCGGCACCCTCGAAGCCCTCAGCGATACGGCCTTCGATGCCTTGTTGCCGTTCCCGTTCCATACCCTATTCCTGGTCGCAGTAGTCGGCGCCGTCGCCGCTATTGGAGCCTGGCTCGCCTTTCGCCAGATCGACCGCCTGACCCGCGACTTGCGTGAGAGGAACGACGTTCTCGAGTCGCGCAACGACGTCCTTCGCGCTCTCTACGACACCAGCCTGGCGGTTGCCGGTCAGGCCGATCCGGATCAGACGATCGCCGTCATCGTCGACCATGCCCGCTCGCTTCTGCGGGCCGACGCGGCACTTCTGGCCCTGGACGGCCCGGCGGGCGAGTTGAGCCTCCGTGCGGCGCGGGCGGCCCCTGGAGTCCTGCTAGGCGACGAGCCCGCTGCCGGGGGCGTCATGGCACCCGCCGAGGACGATCTCGGCTGTTTCCTCCGAGCCGGGTATGAGATCCGACTCGTCACGCCGGTCGGTCTCGGCGACAAGCGTGTCGGGATGCTGGGCGTTGCCGTTCCGCGAGCCCTTCACCGCCGCTTCGGGAGGGCGGAGACTGAGACGCTGGCAGCTCTTGCGACCCAGGCTGGCCTGGCGCTCGAAGCGGCGCGGCTGCAGCGCCAGCTCAAGATCGTCGCCGTGCAGGGCGAGCGCGAACGCATAGCCCGCGAGATGCACGACGGCCTCGCTCAGGTGCTCGGCTACGTAAACACCAAGTCCCAGGCCACCGACGAGATGCTGGCCGACGGCCGAGTGGCCGAGGCTCGAGTGCAGCTGGGAGAGATGGCGGCCGCGGCCCGATCGGTCTACGTGGACGTACGCGAGGCGATTCTCAGCCTTTCGACACCGATTCCGCCGGACCGTGGCGTCACCGCGGCCCTGGAGGAATACGCGGCCCTGTATGCGGAGTCGTCCAAGCTGGCGGTCCAATTCCATGCCAGCCCCGAGGCAGGCGCGGCGCAGTTGTCGGCGGCATCGCAAGCCGAGGTATTCAGCATCGCCCGTGAGGCGCTGACCAACGTCCGAAAGCACGCCCGCGCCCATAGAGTCTGCCTGGAACTTTCGCTCCAGGGCGACGACCTGGTGCTCCGCGTGGAAGACGACGGCGTTGGGTTCGAGGCTGAGCTGTTGACCATAGGTCCGGAACGATGGCCGCACTTCGGTCTGGCCGGGATGCGGGAGCGGGCCGAATCGGCCGGCGGAAGCATCGCCTGGGAGAGCCAGCCCGGCTCCGGAACCAGAGTCGAACTACGAATTCCAGTAGGTGGCGGCTCCTCGGGTCTTCTGCCCGAACGCGTCGCTTCACCAGGTGAGATCCACTATCCAACAGGGCAGCGTCAGGCGGTCCGATCGCCCGCTGCCGGCGTTTCGGAGGCAGACTACAAATCATGAGAACCGTACTCGTCGACGACCACGCCCTATTCCGCGACGGCGTGGCCTCGCTCCTTCTGGCCTGGGGACATGAGGTCGTGGGTCAGGCTTCCGATGGCGCCGATGCCATTCAGTTGGTCGATGAGACCTCGCCCGACGTCGTCCTGATGGACGTCCGGATGCCGAACGTCTCCGGTCTGGAAGCGACCGCTCGCATCAAGGAGCGCCATCCAGAAGTAGCCATCGTCATGCTAACGGTGAGCGAAGACGAGGCCGACCTGTTCCGAGCCATCAAGGCCGGCGCTCAGGGCTACCTTCTCAAGAACCTCGAAGCGCCGCAGCTCCGGTCGATGCTCGAGGGCGTTGCTCGCGGCGAACCGGCGATCACGCCGGCCACGGCGGCGCGCATCATCGACGAGTTCCTCAGAGCGCCGGGCGGCGCCCGCCAGGATACCGGGCACTTGACCGAACGCGAGCTGGAGGTCCTCAAGCTCGTGACGCTCGGACAACGCAACCGCGAGATTGCGGCGGAGCTGGGCATCAGCGAGAACACCGTCAAGTTCCACTTGAAGAACATCGTCGAGAAGCTGCATGCCCAGAACCGGGCCGAGCTGGCCGCTCGAGCTGTTCGCGAGGGACTGGTCCCGGATCTACCGCGCACCTCCACTGCCCAGGAGCGCTGGCAGCGCGAGGTTCCTCTGCGGCGTCGCTAGCGAAGTCGGCGCCCCGGCCCACCCTGTGGGGTAGGCCAATTGCTTTCTTCTGGCAGATGCCCGCGGGCTACGTACCGGACAGTCTTGGTCGAGCAAATCCGCACCGCCGAGGCGTCCCATGGGCTACCGGATTCAGATCGAGGACAAGGGCTGCCTGAACTGCGGCGTCTGCATGGACGTCTGCCCGGTTCAAGCGCTCGACATGACCCGGCCTAACCGGCCCGGGGTTGAGGGTGCGGGGGTCTTCGGGACTCCCTTCAAGTGGATGATGGAGTACCCGGTTCAGGTCGGGGAGTGCATCGGCTGCGGCATCTGCGTTCGCGAGTGCCCGACCCACGTGGTTCTGCTGGACACCGTGCCCGGTCAGACGCCGCTCGCCGCGCGCCAGGGCCCGATCAATCGACCCGCCGAGCCCGCTCCGGCGTGGCAGCCCCTCAGCGACGTAACGACCGAATCACTCAAGCTGGCTCGCGTCTCGCCGTGGGGCCCCGCCTTCCAGTGGAATGTCTCCGAACGTCCCCAGGATTGGCAGGTCTGGCGGTCGATGATCACGGACGCGCGCCGGGATCCGATCTCCCCTTGCCAGGAAGCCTGCCCGGCTGGAACGGACGCCGGGCGTTACGTCGGCTTGATAGGGCAGGGTCGCTATGACGAGGCATACGCCGTTGCGGCCGAGGTCAATCCGTTCCCTTCGGTATGCGGCTGGATCTGCACGGCGCCGTGCGAGTCGGTCTGCCGGCGCGGGACGCTCGACGAGCCGATTGCTATCCGTCGACTGAAGAGATTTGCGGCCGAACAGGGCAAGCTGCCGGCCGTGCCGGCGCCCAAGGTGAAGCGCCCGCAGAACGTCGCGATCGTCGGCGGCGGACCGGCCGGTATGGCCGCGGCGTACTACCTGATCCGCCTCGGCTACGGAGTCACCGTCTTCGAGGCGATGCCTGTGCCGGGCGGCATGATGGCCATCGGTATCCCCGAATACCGGCTGCCGCGCGAGGTTCTACGTGCCGAGATTGACCGGATCGTCGGTCTGGGCGTGGAGTTGAAGCTCGATAGCGCAATGGGCCGCGACTTCACGCTCGTGGACCTGGAGGCCAGGTACGACGCCGTATTCCTGGCGACGGGCGCTTCTCGGAGCCGCAAGCTCGGGGTCCCCGGCGACGATCTGCCCGGTGTCATCCCGGCCACTCTCTTCCTCAAGCAGGTCAATCTCGGCGAGAAGCCGGCCATCCGGGGAGCGGTCGTGGTAGTCGGCGGGGGCAGCACCGCGATGGACGCGGCCCGCTCCGCGCTCCGGTCGGGCGCTTCGTCGGTCACGGTCCTGTACCGTCGCGGCCGCTCCGAAATGCCGGCCCAGTCTGAGGAGGTGGAGGCGGCCGAGCACGAAGGCGTCAGCATCCTGTTCGAAGCGGCCGTGACGGAGGTCAAGGGCACTGCCCGCGGTGCGACGTCCGTCACTTACCTGAGCCAGCGGCCCACCGGCCGTTTCGAAGGTGGTCGGGCGGTCTACGAAACCATCCCGGGCACCGATCGGGCGATAGACGCGGCCACGATCCTGGTCGCGGTCGGCGAGGAGCCGGACCCATCCATACTGCCCGCCGGTGCCGGCATCGAGACGAGTGGCTTCTCGGGCATCGTGGCGGATGCGGGTCAAGCCACCGGCCGTAAGGGCGTCTTCGCCGGCGGCGACGTCGTGTCGGGCGCCAAGACGATCATCCACGCCGTCGGAGCGGGGCGTCGCGCCGCCGGTTCGATCCACGAGTATCTATCGGGCAGCCGCGACGGTGAGGCGGAGATCATGGCCACCGTTCGCGTTCCGAAGGCTCCCGAGCCCGTCCTCACCTTGGACCTCGCCACGCGGCCGCGAATCGGGATGGCCCTGCCGGCCTACAAGCCGGGTTCGTTCGCGGCCACGCAGCCGAGTCTCGAGCCGGCCGCGGCGACAGCCGAAGCGTCTCGCTGCTTCCGTTGCGATGCCGTGTATCGCTGCGAGGAAGTACACGTCCAGGCCGGGCGCGGTCCGGCCGACCGCACCGCGGTTCCCATAGCAGGCGCGCAGCCGGCAAGCGGCCGGTCGACGCCGGTCCAACCGACGAGCGCCTCGTCGATCACAGGAGGTCGAGACTGATGGATTCTCCCGCGTTCGGCGCGGCCGAACAGTTCATCGAAGGGACGATAGCGGCGGCGCTCGTGGCCTTGTGGCTGCTGGCCGTGGCTCTGCACCTGGCCCGGCCCTATATGCTGGCCATGACTCGCAAGTTCACCCTGCGCCTGGGCGCGGACCTGTGGTGGACCATCTACGTTGGGATGCGCGACGTCTTTCTGCTTCAGGTGTTCCTCGGCAGTTTCATCTTCTTCTACCCCGACGTGGTCAAGAACAACGACCTGCCTATCACCGGCGGTCTCGCCGGGGCGGCGGCCTTCGCGGTCCTGCTGATCAAGCTCATGACCAGAGGCGACTCGAGCCCGCGCAGCTTCCAGCTGCAGACGATGCTGATCGGCCTCGGCGCGACGCTCTACCTGGTGCCCTACTTCCTGGGCAGCCAGATGACGACCGTCGCCAGCAGCTATGCGACGCAACTGTCGTCGATCCTGGTGAGTTCCCAGAACCAGACGTGGGCGCTCGTCCTCTGCTATCTGTCCGGAGCGATGGTCGGGGTCATGGGTCTGGTGGCCGTTGCTTACAACTTGCGAATGGCCTCGCCGTCGCCGCGCAAGACCGAATCCGCGGCTGGTCTGCCCGCGGCCCGGAGCTAGGAGACAACGATGGATCAGCAAGCCCTCGTTCAGGGAACGCAGTACTGGCTCGTTCTGTCCGTGGCCGCGGTACTGCCCATCCTGTGGTCTTTCACCCTGGCTCTCCACTTCGCCCGACCGTACGTGATCCGGTATCTGCAGGGTCTGACGCTCCGCTTCGGCGGCGACGTCTGGTGGCTCAGCTACGTGCTCATGCGTGACGCCCTGATGGTCATCACGCTGGCCCTGAGCGCCATCTTCCTCTTCCCCAACCTCTACCTGAGTCAGGATCTGGCACTGCCGATCACGGCCCCGATCGCGGCTCTGGTGCTGTTCTGGGCGCTTCTGGCGAAGGTAACCGGCGACTCGGACGACAACCCGACCACCTTCCGGATCGTGTCGGTTCTGCTGGTCGTGGCGTCGGCGCTCTACATAGTCCCGCAGATCTACGGCGTGGAGGCCGGCGATCAGGTGGACTCGCTGAACAGCTTCTCCACCACGCTCGGCAGCATTCCCAGTTCGCTCGTCGTCGGGACCGACCTCAGCTGGCCCTACGCCATCCTCAACGTCAGCCTGCTCGGTTTCGCCGCGACCGGTGCGGTCATGTTCATCTGGTTCCTGCGCAAGTCCAGGTTCGAGCCGGCGGAGGCTGCGTAGGCACGATTTGCTAACTCCTGCTGGTAGGCGACCGATACCTTCCGTACGCAAGAAGGTGACCCAGCCATGAACGTAAGTGCCATAGACGCAACGTCCAACACATCAGCCAAGCAAGCCAGTGCAGCCCAGGCGGCGCCGGCCCGAAAGTCGCCTCCGCCGGCCGCCAAGGGTGGCGCCTCATCCGGGGCGACTGTCGCCGCTCTCTCCACGCCCGCCGCCACGGTGAGCACGACGAGTGTCCCCGCGTCGGTGAAGCCCGAGGATCGGGCCGAGTACCTGCAGTTGCTCAAGGCCCTGGGCGGCAACGTCAACGCGGCTCTGGCGGCCGTCCAGGCGCGTGACTCGGCAAAGACCGAAGCCTAGGCGCTAAGTCCCCGGCTGGGCCGGGATATCGGCCGCGGCGGCTTCGTCCACGATCCACACCGCTCCGGTACGGCGTGCCCGCTGCACGGGCCAGCGCCGCTCGTCGCGCACCTCGCCGAAGACGTGGCCCAGAGCCGCGGCCTTGCCGCTGCCGGAAGTCACGACCAGAACGGGGGCCGCTTCCAGCAGTCTCGGGTTGACGGTCACGCGCGGCAGGTGGGGTCCGATGTGAGACGGAGCCGGCACTCCCATCGTCCAGGCCCTGCTGTCCAGCGCATCCGACTCGGGAAAGCACGACAGGACATGGCCGTCGTCGCCGACGCCGACGAGGATCAGATCGAAGCCCGGCCAGTTGCCGTCGACGATCGGCACGCTCGAGCCGAGTTGCTCGGCGTAGCGCGCGGCGCACCAGTGGTTGTCCCGATACTCGCCCAGGGCCAGATCGGTCGGCCAGGGATGGATGTTGGCGCTGGGCAGCGGCGCTCCCCCCGCCGCCGATGCGCCGCCGAGAAGGACATCGTCCAGAGCTGTGACGTTGGAGTCGGGGTGGCCTCTCGGAACGAAGCGGTCGTCTCCCCACCAGACGTGAACGTGCTGCCAGGGAATGTCGTCCACAAACGGCGACTGCGACAGCAGCCGGTAAATCGCGATGGGCGTGCTGCCGCCGGTGGTACAGAAGTCGACCCGACCTCGCCTGTCGACTGCCGCTATCAGAGCGGCGGCGATCCGCTGCGCGGCCTCGAAGGCGACAGCCGGTGCATCCGCGAGGACGGTCAGTTCGGGCTCGCCCTTGTTCGGCGCCGGCAGCGATCCGGCGACGGCGCCGACCCAGCGATCTGCCGTGGGAAAGAAATCGGGGTCGTGCTCGGTCATGAGTCCGGACTCCTGCTGCCCGCCGTTGCCGTCGATGGAGTTCCGTGCCGGTTCCCCGGGCCCGACCGCGGTACCGGTTCTAATCTACGCCCAGCAACCGACCGGCGGTAGCTAGTGCATCTACCGATACGGGATCGGAGGCGCCCTCCTCGACGGCCTGGCCGAGCAGATCGACTTCGTTGAGCTGCGGCACGGCGTAGGTTCGACGGACCCTTTCGTGACCATTGTCGAGAATCGAGACGTCGACCCTCTGGTCGGTCGCGGTCGCGCGGCCGACGAGTTCGGCGCCACGCAGGCGCGACGCGATGTCGACCCGGACCGTGGATCCCGCGCTGAGGTCGGAAGTGGCCGGCGCGAGCACGACCTCCACCTCGTGGCCCGACTGACGCAAAGTCGCGACGTGCCGACCATCGGTCGTCCGCTGGAGTGGCGAGACCACGCTCATGTCCAGGCGCGAAGCCAGCCACGCAACGTGGTAGAGCGGTCGCACCACGTTCGTCGTACCGGACACGTCGTCCGGCTCCGCGGCGGCGAACGTGACTTCGATCCGGCGTACCGCCCCCAGATGCGGGCGCAGATCGGGCAGGTCGTAGACGGAGGCAAGGGCCTCTCGCCAGCGTGCCTGCCGCAGCAAGGCCCAATCCACTACCACGAGACGCCGCTCGCGGGCCACGGTCGCGAGGTGGGCCAGTAGTTCCAGGCCGTTGCCGGACCAGCCCGAGCCGTCGACGATCAACCTGTCGGCGATAGGCAGGAGACGCTGGGCGCGATGCGAGCCGAAAGGCGGATCGGCCGGCCACCACAGGGCGACAGGGAGGTCGTGGACCAGCAAGGGCACGATGATCGAGGCGAGGTGCAGACCCGTCTCGCCGTGCGCGGTCACGCGGATCATCTCCGCGCCCGTTTCGGTCCTGCCGTTGGGCGTCGTTTCGGCCAGGGCTTCGACCCGGGCCTCCAGGCCGCTGGGGCCGTCGTGGTCGGTCGCGGTCAGGATCAGGGAGCGCGACGCGTGGCGTCCTGCCGTGGCCTCGATCGTGGCCGCGCACGATGCGGCTGTGGCTTCGTCGCCCGCGAGAACCACCAGATTCAGGACGCTCGTTCGGGCTGCCACGTGCAGGCCGCCGGAGTCGCTCGTGGCGCGGGCCGCGGCAAGCGAAGCGGCTGCACGGGCGGCGGCTTCGGCCTGGGCGGCGATGAGGGCGACCTCAGCCTTGGCGGCTTCGGCCCGGACGACCGCCGCCCGCGCCCACAGCTTGCCGAGCTGCCCCTCGACCTCGGGAATGGAGTTGGCCACCGGACGTGGCCCGGTCAGATCCTGCGCCACCGTCGGCCGTCCCGCTCGATCAGGTGATCGGCCCCCTCGGGACCCCACGATCCGGCGGCGTAGTCGGGGAAATGCGGCGCCGGCACTTCTGCCCAGGAGTTGATGATCGGCGTGACGATGGACCAGGCCGCCTCGACCTCGTCGGCTCGGGTGAACAACGAAGCGTCGCCCAGCAGGGCATCGAGGATGAGCGTCTCGTAGGCGTCCGGCGAGTCCACCACGAACGAGCTGTCGTAGGCGAAGTCCATGTTCACGGTCCGCACGTCAAGCCCCAGGCCCGGAACCTTGGCCGCGAAGCGCAGCATGATTCCCTCGTCGGGCTGGATCCGCATGGCCAGGACGTTGGGCGCCGGGTCGCCCGCCGAGTCGCGGAACAGGCGCAGCGGCACTTCCTTGAACTGGATCGCGATCTCCGTGGCGCGCTTGGGCATGCGCTTGCCGGCGCGGAGGTAGAAGGGCACGCCGCTCCAGCGCCAATCGTCGATCGTGAAGCGGCCGGCGACGTAGGTCTCCGTCTCCGATTCGGGATCGACCTCGGGCTCCTGGCGGTAACCGTCAGCCGGCTCGCCGGCGACCCAGCCGGGACCGTACTGGCCACGCACGATCTCGCGCCGGATTTCCTCCGCTGTCGGCGTGCAGACGGCCCGCAGGACGGCCAGCTTCTGGTCGCGCAGGGCGTCGGCCTGGAACGAGGACGGCGGCTCCATGGCTACCAGAGTCATCAGCTGCAGGAGATGGTTCTGGAGGATGTCGCGTGTGGCGCCGGTCTCTTCGTAGAAGGCGCCGCGCCCTTCGACGCCGATCGACTCGGCCATGGTGATCTGGACGTGGTCTATGTAGCTGCGGTTCCAGACCGGTTCGAAGATGCCGTTGCCGAAACGGAAGACCAGCAGGTTACGGACCGTTTCCTTGCCCAGGTAGTGGTCGATGCGATAGACCTGCGACTCGCGAAAGACCTTGTTGACTTCGTGATTGAGAAGTCTCGCCGAGTCGTAGTCGCGGCCGAACGGCTTCTCCACGATCACCCGACGCCAGCCTCCGCCGCGCATCTCGTGGTCCAGCCCCGCTCGACCCATCTGGCGCACGATCTCGGTGACCTGCGAGGGCTGGGTGGCAAGGTAGAAAAGCCTGTTGCCGGCCGTGCCGCACCCCTTGTCCAGTTCGTCGAGCCTGGTCGAGAGGCGGTCGAACGCCGCGTCGTCTGCGAAGTCGAGCTGCTGATAGACGATTCGCTTGGCGAGTTCCGCCCAGGCGCCTTCGTCGATTGGCTGGACGCGCGAGTATTTCTCGACCGACGCCCGAACTTCGGCCGCGAACGATTCATTCGTATAGGGCCGGCGCGCCACAGCCACGAGACTGAACTCGGCCGGCAGCAGGTTCGTCCGCCACAGCTGGTAGATGGCGGGTATCACCTTGCGGTGGGCCAGATCGCCGGTCGCTCCGAAGAGGACGAAAGCGCAAGGATCGGGCACGCGCTCCAGTCGCAGGCCTTCGCGGAGTGGGTTCACGTCTGAGTCGGTGCGGGAGCGGCGGTGGGTTGCGGCCGCCGCCTCTCGAAGCTCACGGGCGGTTCGGGCTGGAGGCGGAGCGGCTGGGGCGCGTGTCGGCATGCTGCTGGCTAAGCCTCCGAAAGAGCCGTGGTCAGGGCGCGACCGAGTGCGGAGAGGCCCGCGTCCGGATCCGCCCCGAGGTTGATGCGCAGGATCGGCAGGTCGTGGTCGCGGATCGTGTTGGCGTCGCCCAGCGCCTGCGCGTCGATGAGCGAGCCGAAGCTGTACGGCTTGCCGGGAATGGCCCGATCGTCGGGATGCTCCGAGATGAGCTGCAGGAACCAGCCCGTCGGCGTGCCGCCCTTGTGCAGTTGGCCGGTCGAATGCAGAAACCGCGGTCCGTAGCCGACGGTCGTGGCCCGGCGCGTCGTATCTCGGAACGTCACGCGTAGAGCGGCGAGGGCTTCGTCGCGCGCTGGCGTCTGAGCCACGTAGGCCTGGATGGATACGTAGCCGTCGGCCGCCATCTTGCCGAGATGGGCCTTCAGCGCGGTCGCCAGTGACTTCTCATCGTCGATTCCAACGACCGTTGAGTCCACATCTGGCGCCTTGCCCGATTCGTAGGCCGCCAGCACGGCTCGGGTGTTGGTCTTGGCTTCCTCGACGTTGGGCTGGTCGAAGGGGTCGATGCCCAGGACGATGCCGGCCAGTGCCGTGGCGACTTCCCAGCGGACGAATTCGGCGCCGAGTTCGATCTTTGAGCCGAGTTCGATGCGAATTACGGGATGGCCCGCGGCGGCCAGCTCGGCGAGGCGGGCATCCACGTTCTGTCCGATCGAAGTGTCCGGACCGGCCGAGCCGGCCAGAACGATACGGACGAAGACGCGATCGTTGCCGTAGGTCGAGACGGCGCCGAGTGGCTCCGCGTCGACCGGGACGACTCCCACGCGAACCGCCTTGGCGGCGCCGTCATGGGTCCGATTGGCGATGCTCGCCAGGGTTTCCTTGCCGGTGCTCTCCGCAATCAGCTGCTCGACCCAGGCCCCGAATGCCGAGAGCTCGCGGTCGATGACGAAGGTCAGCTTGTCGCGGCCGTTGGCGGCGAACACGCCCATTGCGAGTCCGAGGGCGAGGCCGGGGTTGGTGGCGGGAGCGGCGGTGCCGGAGGCCATGACCATCGACCGGGCCTTCTCGAGCAGCGCATCCAGATCGATGCCCAGGAGCGCGCCCGGAACGAGCCCAACATACGTGAGCGCGGAATAGCGCCCGCCTACGTCGGGTGTGTTGAGGAACGTCTCGCGCAGTTCGTCGTGATGGGGGATGGCGCGGAGGCTGTTGCCCGGATCGGTAATTGCGGCCACGAAATCGCCGGGCCTCGTTTGCCGACCCACGTGCCCTGCCTTCAACGCGGCGGCGATCCGCTCCCACTGGTACGCCTGGAATGAGAGCGGTTCGGCCGTGGTGCCGGACTTACTTGAGACGATGAAGAGCGTCGAGGTGGGATCGAGGTCATCCAGCACGGCGGCGACCGCGGCGGGATCCGTGGAGTCCAGGACTCGGACGGGCGTGCCGCCCTCGGCCACGCCGAAGACATGTGTCAGGAGGGCGGGCGCAAGGCTGCTGCCGCCCATGCCGCCGAGCACCGCAGTCGCGAAGCCTTCGGCGTGGATGCCCGCCGCGAATGCCCCCAGCGTGCCGGTCTCGTCCGCAAAGTGGAATGGGGCTTCGAGCCAGCCGAGGCGCGTGGCAATGGCTCGCTGGACCAGGTCTTCGTCGCTCCAGACCGACGGGTCCCGCCGGCCGACCGCCCGGTCCGCCCAGCTCTCCCGAACGGCGCGGTCGGCGGCCGCCTCGAGTGCCGTCTCCAGAGCGGCGTCGTGGAGAGATAGGTCCAGGGCGAGTTCCTGCATTTGGCGGCCTCGTGGTTGGCGCGGTGTCTCCGCTTGGCGGAAATCATGATCGCAGCGGATGTGTCTTCCCGAAACGATACAGGCACCGGGCCATGCGCGACCGTGGCAAGTTCGGACGTTCCCCGTGACGTGCCGGTCGTGCAGCCGGCGTCTCTGTGCTCCCGAGCGGGCTGACGGCGGCTACGACTCTCGAGCGATCTCCATATTCGCCGCTTCGGCCTCGATGGCTCGAATCTTGTTCACGCGGCGGACATGGCGGGGCTCGCCGCTGAACTCGGCCGCCAGGAAGGCCGTGGCACATGAAACGGCCGTCTCGATACCGATGACGCGAGCGCCGAGGGCCAGAACGTTCATGTCGTCGTGTTCGACGCCCTGGCCGGCGGAGTACGTGTCGTGGCACAGGCCGGCCCGAATGCCCGGCATCTTGGACGCGGCGATGGAAGCCCCAACGCCGCTGCCGCAGATGAGCAGGCCGCGGTCGGCCTGGCCGTCGAGGATCGCCAGCGCCAGGGCCCGGGCAAAGTCCGGGTAGTCGTCCTGGGGATTCGAGCCGTCGCCGCCGAGGTCGATCAGCTCATGGCCCAGCGGCGCGAGTCGCGCCAGCAACTCGGCCTTGAGCTCGGCTCCGGCATGGTCAGCGGCCAGCACAACTCGCATCGCCATCTCCTCCTGCGGTCGCCGTGCGCCCTACTTGCCCGACCCGGTCGGGATGCGGCCATGGAGACCTTCGCGCACAACCTTGCGGCCCACGTCGGTGACCCGTTCGGCGGTGATGCCGAAGGCTTCGAAGATCAGCTTGGCGGGCGCGGATGCGCCGAAGCGGTCGATGCCGATGATGGCACCCTCGTCGCCGGCGTAGCGTTCCCAGCCGAATGGCGTTTGGGCCTCGACGGTGACACGCTTCTTGCTGGCCGGCGGAAGAACCGACTCACGGTAGGCCGGCGGCTGCGCTTCGAACAGCTCCCAGGAGGGCAGGCTGACGACTCGTGTCCGGATGCCTTCCTTCTCGAGCGTCTCGGCCGCGGCCACTGCCAGCTGCAGCTCCGAGCCAGTCCCGATCATGATGAGATCCGGCTTGCCGGCGTCGCCCGAGGCGTCGCGCAGGACGTAGCCGCCGCGGGTCACGCCTTCGCGAGCCTTCTCCGGAGTTCCTTGCAGGATGGGCAGGTTCTGGCGGGACAGGATGAGGGCCGTCGGGCCCGTGGAAACGCTGACCGCCGCGGCCCAGGCCGCCGCCGTCTCGTTGGCGTCGCCCGGCCGGATGACGGTCATGTTGGGGATGGCCCGGAGTGCCGCGCAGTGTTCGATGGGCTGGTGCGTCGGGCCGTCCTCGCCGACGCCGATCGAGTCGTGTGTCCAGACGTAGGCGATCCGCAGCTTCTGCAGCGCCGCCAGCCGGACCGAGCCGCGCATGTAGTCGCTGAAGGTCAGGAACGTGGCCGCGTACGGGATGAAGCCGCCGTAGAGGGCCATGCCGTTGACGATGCCGCCCATGGCGTGCTCGCGAACGCCAAAGCGGATATTTCGACCGCCCGGGTTGGCGGCCTCGACGATGCCGCCGTCAGCGACGTCGGTCAGGTTCGACTCGGACAGGTCCGCTGAGCCCCCGAAGAGTTCCGGCAGCGTGCTGGCCAGGGACTGGATCGCCTCCTGGCTGGCCTTTCGGGTGGCCGGTCCATCGCCCACCGGATACGACTTGAGCGACTTGTCCCAGCCGCCCGGCAGCTGGCCGGCCAGACGACGCTTGAGTTCGGCGGCCTCGGCCGGGAACGCGGCGGTATAGCGAGCGAGTTTGTCGTTCCACTCGGCAACCAGCTTCTCACCGGCCGGAACGGCCGTGCGGTAGAGGGCCAGGGCCTCGTCCGGGACGAAGAACGACTTGTCCGGATCCCAGCCGTAGGCGAGCTTCGCGCCGCGGACTTCGTCGACTCCGAGAGGCGCGCCGTGGGCTTTCTGAGTGTCCTGCTTGGTCGGCGCGCCGAATCCGATGTGCGTCCGCACCGCGACCAGGCTCGGCCGCTTATCGGCCCGCGCCGCATCGATCGCGGCCGAGATGGCGGCCACGTCGTTGCCGTCCTCGACGCGCTGGGTATGCCAGTCGTACGAATCGAACCGCTCCAGCGTCTTGTCGGAGAAGGCCAGCGCAGTGGGCCCGTCGAGCTGGATGTGGTTGTCGTCGTACAGGTAGATCAGTTTGCCGAGCTTCAGATGGCCTGCCAGAGAAGCCGCTTCGGCCGTGATGCCTTCCTGCAGATCGCCGTCGGAGCAGATGGCGTAGACGTAGTGGTCGATGAGTTCGTGGCCGGGCCGGTTGAACTCGGTGGCGAGTCGCTGCTGGGCGATGGCCATGCCGACGCCGTTGGCGAAACCCTGCCCGAGGGGTCCCGTCGTCGCCTCGACGCCCTTGGTGTGGCCGTGCTCGGGATGACCGGGGGTCAGCGATCCCCACTGCCGGAACGACTCCAGATCCTCGAGGGAGAGCCCGTAGCCTGTGAGGTAGAGCAGCGAGTACAGCAGCATGCTGGCGTGGCCGGCCGAGAGCAGGAAGCGGTCGCGGTTCGGCCAGGTCGGCTCGGTCGGTGAGTGACGCATGTGCTTCGTCCATAGGGTGTAGGCCATGGCGGCCATGCCCATCGGGGCCCCCGGATGGCCCGAATTGGCCTTCTGGACGGCATCCATCGAGAGCGTCCGAATAGTGTTGATCGCGAGCTGATCCAGCTTCCCGGACGCCTCGGTCATGCCATCCTCCGTTCCGTAGCTTGGTGGTTCCGTCCCTCGGGCTACGGGCGAGGGAGCGGCGGCTGGTGCCGCCATCCGGGCGCCTCGGGCGAGACCCCGTGTCTATGTGCGGTGACATTTTACGGCCCGGTGCGGCCGGCCGATGGACCGTGGCGATTCGGAGGCCGAAACCCGGCCTTCGCCGACCGTTGCCCTGTCGCGGGAGGCTGGTACACTCGCCTCGAAGGTGGCGTTCCGGCCGATCCCGGCCCTGGCGCCGCCCCGATCAAGCTGGGCCACAAGCCAAGCTCTACCGACCGGTGACTGCGAGGGCAATCGATGCGGATCTACGACGGCAGTCCGCGCCAGAACTACGAGGAAGTTCTGCGGTCAATCGGCGCCTTCCTGGACCAGCGCGGCATGCGCGAAATGATGGTCGTGGAAGCCCCCGATGGGTTCATCGTTCAGGGCCTGGTGGTCGATACGCAGTCGTCCGGTGTGTGGTCGGAGCACCTTGCCACGCAGACCAAGGAAACGTTCACGTTCCTCGACGACGACATAGCCCGGTTCATGGAAGAAGGCCACAACAGACGGGACAACGAACAACGGGCCGTTGCCTGGGGGCAGTCGGGCTACTATGAGCAGGCGTTCCGCGTGATCGGCAGATACGTCGACGAACAGAAGCCACAGGACATCTTCTACTTCGAGCAGGACGGCGCGTTCGTCCTTCGGCTGCTGATGCGGACTCAGACCGGCAGCCGCCATGTGATCGCCGAGTTCACCCGGGACGAAGTCGAGGCCATGATCTCGCAAGCCCCGGATTTCAGAGGTGAGAAGGCCAAGTCGTAGTTTGGCGCCGGGCTCAGGTTGCGGCTGAGGGCGGGTAGGGAGGTTGGAGATGAAGGTCCTGAAGGTTCTGGGGATGTTTCTGGTGCTGCTCGTCGCGGCTCTGGTCGTCGTCCCGCTCCTCGTCCTGGCCGGTTTGTTCATCTGGCTCAAGTTGACCGAAGAGGGCGACGAAGAGTCCCTCGACCTCGACGGAGAAAACCTCTAGGCCACTCGTGACCACAGCCACGACGGACGCCCGGGCCGCCCAGGTCCGGGTCGTTTGTTTCCAGGACCGGAACGATCCGTTATGACCGAACCGAGGGCCAGTATCCAGGGCGCCGCCGAGCCTCGCGCCACCGCCCAGCCCAGTGCTTCAGCGGGATCATGGCAAACGATCCCCAGCCCGCGGGCACGGCGCATCGCCGAGATCTCGATCCTGCTGGTGATGTTCTCCTGGGGGTCGAACGTTGTTGCCGTGAAGGCTGTCATAGCCGACGTGCCCCCGATTCTGTTCGCGTTCTGTCGCTTCGGGCTGGCATTCGTGGTTCTCCTGGCCATCCTGAAGTGGCGTGAGGGCAGCGTCGGTCTGCCGCGTCGCGACGTGGTTCCGATGCTGCTCCTGGGTCTTACCGGGTTTGGGATATATCAGGACCTGTGGGCCTCGGCGCTGGGCCAGACCACGGCCGCCAATTCGGCGCTCATCACCGCGGCCACGCCCGTTTCGACGATGCTCCTCTGCGCCGTCGTGGGCACGGACACGCTGTCGCGCGCCAAGCTCGCCGGCAGCATGATCGCGCTCTCCGGCGCGGTCGGCGTTGTGGTGGCGACTCACGGCATCGGCTTTACCGGCGCCTCGCTCGGCGACCTGATGACATTGGCGGCGACGCTCTGCTGGGCGGTATACGTGGCGTACGGCACGCCGATCCTGGCACGCCACTCCCCGCTTCGGATGTCGACCTGGGCGATCGGTTTCGGGGCGCTGGGAATGCTGCCGTTCGCCGTTCTGCAGGCGCCGTCTTTCCAGCCGTCCAACGTCCACGCCGGGACCGTCGCCCTATTCCTCTTCTGTGCCCTGGTGCCGGCAGCTCTGGCGAATGTGATTGTCTTCGAGTCCGTCAAAGTCCTGGGCCCGTCGCGGACGATGCTCTTCCAGTTCCTGGTGCCGGCGTTCGCCGTCGGGATGGCTGCCCTGTTCCTGAGCGAAGCGATCGTCCTGGGCCAGCTGGTCGGCGGCGCCGTGATCGTGCTGGGTATTCTCGTGGCCCGCTCTCGCCGCGTGGATCGGCTGCTGTCTGCCGTCTAGCGACGCAGCGGCCCGGCTGCTCGCGGAAGCTATCCTCTTGCGATGTCGTCGTCAGAGCCCCCGCCAGCGGTGAGCGCCGTCGCGCCCATGTTCCCGCCGCTCGAGCCCGGGCAGCCGCCGCTCGCAATCCTCGTTGACTACGACGGCACCATCTCGCAGGTCGACGTCGCGGAAAGGATCCTGTACTACTTCATCGGCGAACGCTACGCTGCGGATGAGGCCGCATACGGCAGTGGCGAGGTCGGGTCCCGGACTCTGTTCGAGAGCCAGGTCAAGCTTCTGCCGTCCGTGCCCGACGCCGTGGTGGCGCTGGCCGAGGCTCAACCCCACGACCCGACGTTCGCTTCGTTCGTAGAGCGGGCGCTGCAGCTTCACGTTCCCGTCGAAGTGGTGAGCGACGGCTTCGGTTTCTACATCGAACCCGCGCTGGCTCGGCTCGGCGTTCCGCCCATCCCGGTGATCGCGGCCAACACCACGTTCGATGGCATTGAGGCGGCGATGACCTTCCCGAACGGGAATCCGGACTGCCTTGTATGCGGTACGTGCAAGCGCCGGCGCGTCCTGGGCCATCAGTTGATGGGTCGGACGGTCATCTTCATCGGTGACGGCGAAAGCGACCGCTACGGGGCGGCCTACTCCGACACGATCTTCGCCAAGCGGGCTCTCATCGATCTGTGCGAACGCGAGGGCTGGCCGTTCATGCGCTGGGAGGATTTCGCCGGGGTGGAGCGGTGGCTGGATCAAACAATCGAGGCCTGGCGGGCCGATCCCCGCAGCCTGGCCGGTCACACGCCGAAGCCGTTCATCTGCGGCCCCGAACTTTGGGGCCCCGGCCTTCGCAATCCTCCACCCAGACGCTGACGTCAGCCGCCAGAGGGCGTCGTAGGGCGTCCAGCAGGACATTGCGCCCCGTCTTCGACGACCACTAAGGCTTCTATTGCGAGAAGCTTGCGCCTGTCTCGCGGGTCGGGATTAGGCCGCGCCGCCGGCCTACCCAATTGCAACGCTGGTGAAGCGGCTGCGTGCGATCGAATCTTGCCGTCGAGTCGTCTCATCCAAGCTTGACTCGGCCAGCATGCGTATGCTACATAGGTATGCATCGACGTGGTGCCAATTTGCGCGTTGTTGCAAACACGTGCGTCGGATGCAGCTGCCGCAGCAGAATCAACGGTCGAGCACCCAGGTTTTGGATCAAGCGAGACACAAAAGCACGCTGGATCCATTGCGAATCAGGAGCGGCAGCTTGGGTTCAAAGGTTGGGCACCCACTAGTGGAGAGGAGGTCCAGCCCGCCAGGGCCAGCGTGATCGACAGAGTCGGGGTTCTCGTTCTAAGTGGATTTCACAGGAGGAAGGGACCTATGGTCAGCACACGCAAACTGGTCGGTATGGCCGCAGCTGCGGCCCTCATCTTCACGGCCACTGCCTGCTCGAGCTCAACGAGCTCGGGGGCAAGCGGCAATTGTGTCGTCGGCGTCTCCTGGAACAACTACCAGGAAGAGCGCTGGGCCAAGTGGGACGAACCGGCCATCAAGGCAGCCCTCACCAAGGCTGGCTGCAGCTACATCTCCAACGACGCCAAGTCCTCGACGGACACGCAGCTCTCCAACGTTGACGCTCTGATCAACCAGGGCGCCAAGGTCGTGATCATCCTCGCCCAGGACGGCACCGCCATCGAGCCGGCCGTCAAGAAGGCTCTGGATGCCAAGGTACCCGTCATCGCTTACGACCGCCTGATCGAGGATCCGGGCGCCTTCTACATCACGTTCGACAACGTCCTCGTCGGCAAGATGCAGGCCACGGCCGTTCTCGCCGCGAAGAGCTCAGGCAACTTCGTAATCATCAAGGGCAACAAGGCCGACGCCAACGCAGACTTCCTGCGCCAGGGCATGGTCGAAGCCGGCGTCCCCGCGGTTGGCGCGACGGACCCGAGCGGCAAGATCAACATTGTTGGTGAGACTTACACCGACAACTGGGATCCGGCCACCGCTCAGACCGAGATGGAGTCGTTCCTGACCAAGAACAGCAACAAGGTCGACGCCGTTATCTCTGAGAACGACGGCATGGCTGGTGGCGTCGTAGCCGCCCTCCAGTCCCAGGGTATGGCGGGCACCGTTCCGGTCTCCGGCCAGGACGGCGACGCTGCCGCCCTCAACCGCATCGCGCTTGGAACCCAGACGGTCGACGTCTGGAAGGACGCCCGAATGCTTGGCGACGGCGCCGGGCAGATCGCGGCCGAATTGGCCAAGGGCACGACTCTCGACAAGATCACCACTGACAAGTACGGCAACTCGGCGATCTTCAAGTCGCCGGGCGGCAACAGCCTCAACTCGATCCTGCTCACCCCGCAGGCGATCACCAAGGACAATCTCCAGATCGTCCTCGACGCCGGCTGGATCGACAAGGCCACTCTGTGCAAGGACGTGGCGGCTGGCGCCGTAAAGGGCTGCTAGTTCGTCTCTAAAGAGCTGTCGAGCTCAACTTGCGCCCTGCGCCGCCTTCGGCGGCGCAGGGCGCATACTGTGTACGACGGCAAATTGGTGACCAGAGAGGCACGACGATGACTCAGGTCTCGGGGGAATTCCAGACACCAAATTCAGCCGGGTCCAGTCGCGGGCCGACAGCCGCTGGGCGGCTGGCAAATCCTTTGAAGCGTTCGACCAGCGCGGGTATGAGGGTCATCCGCCTGGGCGCGAGGACCATGGAGATCGACCTCCGGCTGGCCGGCATGATTCTGGCGCTCGTCTTCATCTGGATCGGCTTCGGCTTCGCCTCGAACGGTCTATATCTGACGGCCCGCAACTTCTATGACGTTTCGGTTCAGAGCGTGCCGGTAGCCATCATGGCAACGGGCATGGTTCTGATCATCGTCTCGCGCAACATCGACCTCTCGGTCGGGTCCATCATGGGTGTCACCGGATATGTCGCGGCCATGACCCAGCGGGTATGGCTGACCGAGAACCTCGGTCTGGCTTACGGCGGATTCGAAATCTGGATCATCGCCGTCATAGTCGCGGTCCTGATCGGAGCCCTGATCGGTGCCATACAGGGCGGCTTGATCTCATACGTCGGCATCCCTGCGTTCATCGTCACCCTCGGCGGTCTACTGGTCTGGCGCGGTCTGATCTTCAAGATCCAGCAAGGCCAGACCATCTCCCCGATGGACAAGAACTTCTCCGTTCTCGGGGGCGGGCTGCCGCAAGGTTCACTTGGCCTCTGGCCGACATGGATTGTTGGCGTGTTGCTGTGCGCCGGCATCGTGTACATGCTCGTCACCAGCCGCCGCAAGCGCCGCGAGTACGGCTTCCCGGTCCGCCCGCGCTGGGCGATGGCCGTCCTCATGATTGGCGGCTGCGCCGCCGTCATGGGCATGATGTTCGTCTACAACAGCTATCCGCTCCCGGTGCTCCTCACTGACCAGTACGCGGCCGCTCACAACATCAGCGCTAATGGCCTGGATATTCCGGTTGGTCTCGCGATGCCAGTACTCCTGCTGCTTGGCATCGGGCTGGTCATGGGCTACCTGACCACGCGCCGGCCCTTCGGCCGGTACGTCTTCGCCATCGGCGGAAACCCTGAGGCCGCCACGCTGGCCGGCATCAACACCAAACGAACCATTCTGGGAACGTTCGTGTTGATGGGCATTCTGTGCGCCCTGGCGGGCGTGATTCAAACCGCGCGTCTCGACGCGGGCGTTACGAGCACCGGTACCAGTTACGAGTTGCTCGTCATCGCCGCAGCGGTCATCGGCGGCACGTCGTTCGCCGGCGGCATCGGCACGATCCAGGGCGCGATCCTGGGCGCCGTGGTGATGCAGTCGCTCAAGTCCGGCATGGTGACCGTCGGTCTCGACTCGCCCCTTCAGGACGTAGCCATCGGCAGCGTTCTGGTCCTGGCGGTCGGCATCGATACCATCGCCCAGCGGCGTTCCAAGTAGGCCAGGAGCAGAGAAGAATGAGCATCGCGAGCACTCCCGAAACCAGTGCAGCTCCGACACTCGTGGACAAGCCACTGGTCGAGATGCGCGACATATGCGTGTCGTTTGGCGGCGTTCATGCCGTTCAGGACGTCACGGTAGACCTGTACCCGGGCGAAGTCGTGGGCTTGGTGGGCGGCAACGGTGCCGGCAAGACCACGCTGATCCGCACGCTTTCCGGGGCACATCCCGCGGACTCTGGCCAGGTCTTGATCAATGGCGTTCCCGTTACGATTACCAATCCACGTGAGGCAAAGGCGCTCGGGATCGAGACTATCTACCAGAATCTCGCTCTCGCCGAGAACGTCGACGCCCCGGCCAACTTCTTTCTCGGCCGCGAACTCAGAACCCGCACGGGCTCTCTGGACGACGCGGCCATGGAGTCCGCGGCCCGCAAGGTCATCGGACGCCTGAACCCGCACTTCAAGAATTTCAAGACGCCGGTTATGTCACTGTCCGGCGGACAGCGCCAGTCGATCGCCATTGGCCGAGCCATTCACTTCGATGCTCGCGTCCTGATCATGGACGAACCCACGGCCGCCCTCGGTCCCGCCGAAACGGCCCAGGTTCGCGAGGTCATCAAGCAGCTCAAGTCCGAGGGCATCGGGATCTTCCTCATCAGCCACGACATCCACGACGTCTTCGATCTCGCCGACCGAATCAGCGTCATGCTGCACGGCAAGCTCGTCGGAACCGTCGACAAGACCAAGGTGACCACGGACGAAGTTCTGGCCATGATCATCATGGGCAAG
>PMLK01000034.1 GCA_003158875.1 Chloroflexota bacterium | reverse complement strand
CATCCTGCGCCGGGACCGCGTCCGAATCCTCGTTTGGATGGTCGCGCTCGTCGCTCTGGTGGCTCTCACTACGGTTGGAATCGAGGGGCTGTTCCCAACCCAGGCCGCCCTTGATCAGACGGCCGCCGCCACGGCTCACAATGCGGCGATGATCGCCTTCAACGGAGCGCCTCAGGGCCTGAACACCGTCGGCGGGCAGGTGGCGTTCCAGTTCGGCGCCATGGGAATGGTCCTGGTAGGGCTGATGAGCATCTTTATGGTCGGCCGGCTGACACGGGGCGAAGAAGAAGCCGGACGCCTCGAAGTGGTGCGCTCCCTACCGGTCGGCATCCATGCCAACACCCTCGCCGCAGCGATGACTGTGTCCGCCATGAACCTGATCGTTGGCGCGCTCATCGCTGCTGTGTTGATCGCCCAGGGCCTGCCCGCTGTCGGGTCGGTCACCTTCGGGGTTTCGTTCATCCTGGTCGGTCTGGTCTTCGGCGGCGTTGCCCTGCTCGTGGCGCAAGTCTCCGACAGCACCCGTACCGTGTACGGCTCCGCCGGAGCTGTGCTTGGGGCGGCGTACGTGCTGCGCGCCATTGGTGACATCGGCGACGGAACAGTCTCCTGGCTCTCCCCGATCGGTGTGGCCCAGAAGGCACGGCCGTTTGCCGATGAGCGGTGGTGGCCCTTGCTGCTGTTGGTGGCGGTCACGGTGCTCCTGGTCGCTGCGGCTGCCGCCCTGACCGTCCGGCGAGACCTCGGCGCCGGTCTGGTAGCGGCGCGGCCGGGCCCGCCGGCGGCAGCGCCCTGGCTCGGGAACCCGCTGGGTCTGGCATTCCGGCTGCAGCGTGGATCGCTGCTCGGCTGGGGCGCCGGTGTCCTGGTCATTGGCATGGCTTACGGCTGGATCGGCCCCACCATCGACACTTTCATCGGCCAAAACAAGGCCCTCGCCGAAATGTTTTCCGCAGGCGGGGGAGGGAGCATGACCGATTCATATTTCGCTGCCTCCTTCCGACTGATGGCGCTCATTGCCTCTGGTTTCGCCATCCAGTCCGCCATGCGGGTACGGAGCGAAGAAACATCCACGCGCGCCGACCTGGTCCTGGCGACGCCCGTCTCGCGCCGGCGGTTCGCGGCGAGTCACCTCGCAGTTGCTTGCGCCGGCAGCTTCGCCATGCTGGTCGTCGCAGGGCTGGCTACCGGTCTCGCATATGGCGTCGCGGGCGGCAGCCTGCAAGACGTTCCACGCCTTTTCGTCGCCGCGCTCGTCTACGCGCCGGCCATGTGGATCATGATCGGGCTCGTAATCGCGCTGGACGGGCTGGTTCCGCGCTTGGTCGGCGTGTCGTGGGCGATCCTCATTGCCTGCGTTCTCGAGGGATTTCTCGGCGCGGTGATCGGCATCCCACGCTGGCTCTCGGACCTCTCGCCATTCGAGCGCGTGCCCCAACTCCCTGCCGCGAGCCTGACGGTTCTGCCGCTGGTCGTGATGTCGGCCGTGGCGGCCGGCCTCACGCTGATCGGGCTGATCGGGCTCCGGCGGCGCGATATCGGCCGCAACTGACGGCCTGGCGCTGGGCATCTCGAGTCCAAACTCATGTCCGAGTTGATCCCTGACCGCTACCGCAGCCGCGTTGGTGTGGGCGGTCCCATGACCATCCCGCCATGGTGTTTGGGACGATTTTCCCTCAAGCTAGGAGAACCTCATATCGGGGCGAACTCATGTTGCGCAGGTTCATCAATATGTTCATCCGGTCCGAGAAGGCACAGGGTCTGGCGGAATACGCCCTGATCCTTTCACTTATTGCCATCGCCGCCGTTCTTGCTCTGCTATTCCTCAGCGGCACGATCCAGACCATCCTCAGCACCATCGGCAAGAAGCTCTAACAGACCGCTCTCGGCTGAGGATTGCCAGGAACAAGAGACAGGGACTCCGGATATCCGGGGCCCCTGCCTTCTTTATTGTGCGCCTCGAACTGGCCGGCGCCGCAGTGGGACGGATAGCGACCTCAATGACCGAGCCAGGGTAGGCGAGCGCCACCGAACATCCCCGGAGGCGTCAGCGCGACCCAGAGGGATCGGAACGCGCTTGCCCATACAAGGGCGATGCACCAACCGGCGGCCACATCTGCTGGGAGATGGGCGTGAAGATAGACACGTGAGAGTCCCACGCCAATGGCGTAGACCGTCGACGCGGCAAGGACTGGGTACCGCGCCCTGTGGCTGCTCCATGCGAGCGCAGCCAGCACCGCCGCGAAGGTCATCGAACTCAGGGCGTGGCCGCTGGGGAATGAGTCGTAGCCGGACGCGATCGGGATGAGTGTGTCGACCCATGCTTCGACAACGACGGCGGCAAGTCCGACGGCGAGGGCGGCGGCGACCCAGACTCGCCATCGTGTGAGAGCCCCGATGCCTAACGCGACGCAGACCGCGAGGCCCGTGACCAGCGCAGCGCAGGCGAGCGAAGTCGCGACCCATTCCGCAGAGGCTGGACGCACTGCCAGGAAGTAAGCCTTGAGCGGGCGACTCATGATCATCGCGCCGAAGACGGCGATGGCGATAAAGGCGCCGTCAGATCGACGGCCCGCGTTGACGAGCACAAGAACTGCCACGCTGACGGCGGCGACCAGGCCAATTCCCGATCCAAACGCGCTGAACATCGCAAACACGAATCCAATGACCGGGCCGGCGTCCGCCTGACTGGGCGAGACTCGGCCCCAGGGATCGAACTCGGTGCGAACAGCTGCAAGCCACGTGACGATTGCGACTAGCGCCGCGATCGACAGCGCGGTCGCCGCGATCCTGCGCATCGATGGCACTGTGCCGCTGGACTTCAGAAGCAGGTGCGAGCTATCTCCGCCGGCCACCGTTCCTCCTCGACAAGTCTAGGACCACGGGTCTTCGAGACCTAAGCATCCCACAGGGTTGGCGTTGGCCTGCGTCCCGGCTTTGGCGGCCGGCGGCTGCGGCCCCCTCGTCGGGGCGAGAGATTGACTGGGCGAGACTCAATCTCGCCCGCTTTCGGGTATTCATCCTCGTAGTGGCGCCCTATCGGGCCCAAACTCGGCTGACGACCTGATAGAGCCCGCGCCCCCCAGGCTCCGACATCGCCGCAAAGCCAGGAGTTGATCATGAGCAACTGGGATCTAGACCCGGCCCATTCGGAAATCGAATTCGCTGTCAGGCACATGATGGTGACCACAGTTCGTGGCCAGTTCCACAAGTTCGCCATGACAACGAACTTCGACGAAGTCCATCCGGACCTATCCACCGTCGAAGCGCATATCGACGCATCGAGCATCGACACGGGGATGGACGCTCGCGATACGCACCTTCGCAGCGAGGACTTCTTCGACGCCGCCAAGTTTCCGGAACTCGTCTTCCGCAGCATCGCCATCAAGAAGATCGGCGACGGCTACACGATCGACGGCGACCTTACGATGCACGGCCAGACGCATTCCGTGACATTGGATGCGGAGATCGGCGGCGTCGTCCCGGACATGCGAGGCGGCCGCCGCGCCGGCTTTTCTGCATCGACGAAGATCAGCCGCAAGGACTGGGGGCTTATCTGGAACGGCGCCCTCGAGAGCGGCGGCGTACTTGTCGGGGATGAGGTCAAGATCACGATGGACATTGCGGTCGTGCAGGCCGAAGTGGCTGCCGCCAAAGAGCCGGCCGGCGTCGCCTGACCGCTACTCGGATTCATCCGGCCATGGTCGTGATGCAGCCATAGCGAGCTGCCGCGCATCTCTTGCGCCAGGAAACGTTCGTGCATGTAGTATCCGCGGCGGAGGGTGCGGCTCGAATTTAGGGGAACTACATGCGACGATCAGGGGTAATCCTCGTGGGGGCGGCGCTGCTGGTCGCCGCTTGCAGTTCATCAGCGACTTCCGCTCCGGCTGCCAATGGATTGAACCAGGCCGGTGCCACGAATGCCGCTGGCTCCACGCGCCAGGCCTCAAACCCCACCACCGCTGCAGTGGCCGGCGGTGCTCATCAGTTCACGGCCACTCTCACGGTCACCGGGGCCGTGACCAAGACCGTCAACTTAACGCAGGGCCTGGCGAATCTGCCGTCGTGCGCGATTCTGGCCAAGACTGGCTTTTCGGGCGCCACGTGGAGTATTCCCCAGGCAAATTCGTCGGCCGAAACGCTCAACTGGAACGTCTCGCCCTACAACGGACCCGGGACCTACGCCGATGCCTCGACATATGAGAACTCGGTTGAACTGACCGACCAGGCCTCCGGAACTGAGTACGACCAGGTCGATTCGAGCGCCATGTCGATCATCGTGAAGGCCGACGGCTCGGGCTCCGCCACGTTCCAGAACCTCCAGGATTCGGACGGAAACGCTGTCAACGGCAGCGAGACCTGGACCTGCAACTGAGTCTGGCTCCGCGACCTGGCACCGATCAGGAAGCGACGCTGCGGATCGCAGTGAGACGGCCGACTATCACGTGGGCCATATGTCGGATCGGCATCGATATTCAAGCCGGTCGGCGTCGCGGTGCCGACCGGCTTGAAGGGGTTGAACTCTAGGCTTGAGCGGAGGAGTGTTGGCCAAAGAGCAGCCGGTAGGCTGCGACCACCACGACGCCACCGATGACAGCGACGACGATGCTCTCGACATTGATGCCGGTCACGTCGGCGACTCCCAGGACCGTGCCTGCGAGATAGCCGCCAACGACGGCGCCGATGATGCCCAGAATGATCGTCGCAATGACGCCTTCCGAGCCGCCCATGATCATGTTCGTGATGAACCCGGCGATCGCCCCAAGGACGATCCAAGCGATGATGCCCATGATGTCATTCCTTTGTTGGATGCTGCTAGCGGACGAGGGGCAATTGCCTCTCGCTTTCCAGTTAGCGTCGGCGAGGCGCGCTATCCGCGACTTATCGCCGGGTTGAAGGCTGCCGGCCGGAATCCTGGATGTCGGCCAGGCTCTGCTGAGCTCTGCCTTCAACCTGCTTGACCTTGCCTTTGGCTTCCTGATGCCTGTTGCCGGTCAACTTGCCGAGACCTTCCTCGACCTGACCCTTGGCTTTGTTGGTAGCGCCTTCGGCGTGCAAGTCGGTCATTTTGGTTCTCCTGCGTCGTGGCTTCTCAAGTCGGCATGAAATCCCATGCCGTTCTCCGAGTCTAGGCCGATCTGGCTGCCGCTTCGAGGATGGGAACACGCCCAGTCGCCCCAAGGCGACGCGGATTCTCCGCGGTGCCCGCTCTCGGCCGATCGACCTCGGCGTATCAATGAGCCTCGATTTGGGGCGAGCCTACGGGTCTTCATCCTCACGGCGATCGCCCAGATGGGCTGAGATTGGATAGCGGGCTGGTGGCGACTTTGCCTCTGTTGGCCGGCCCCTCTTGGTCGCGAAATCGACCGAAGGAGAAATGCTGTGGGAACTGCTGCGACCGGCACAAGGCAAACGTTCACTCGCGAAGAGGCACTCACCATCGCGACTCGGTTTGGGATGGACTTCGAGACGCTGAAGTACGACCTCGAGCAGTNNGACGTCGAGCTCGAGCATGGGCTCCGAAGCCCGAAGACGGACGTCACCGGTGACGATTCGACCCTCACCGGGAAGATCGCCCTGGCCCACCTCAATGAATTCCCGGACTACTACACACGCCTGGCTGCCATGGAGCGCGAAGCGGCCGACCACTGGAGGACCCGAGCGTAGCGTCGGAATGCTCCACCGGCGTGACAGGCGCGGCCGGCACTTCACGGGCGGCTGGTCAGCATGGCCCAACACGACCCAGCACGACTCCGCGCGACCTACCATCGGAAGTTCGCTGAATTTCGGATACAGGCTGGACACGCTCGCCGGAGTCCCTCGGATGACGGCGATGTGGGGCCCGACCTTGCTCTGATGACGAGACGTAATGACCACGCCAGTCGCCGACCGCATGCTGGCAAACAACGGCGATAGCCAGACGGTCCGATGACGCTCTGAACGAGAGCGCGGACCCCGAACCACACCGGCGCCACATTGGCGTTCACCTCGCTTAGAGGTCACTCCCGCCCGATCGATACCAGGCCCCAGGAGGTCATCGTGAACGAGCGACACGCCCGCGAACTCGTTGCCCGCGAGCGATCGCGAGTCGAAGGCCTGCTGGCCGCCCAAGTTGGCGAGATACATGCCGACGGATCGCTCCAACGCCAGCAGACCGGGGAATACGGAGACGCCGCCAACGAACTCGACTCTGAGACGGTGTCGGTAGCCCTCGCCGCCGATCTCCGCGAGCAACTCGCCGCAATCGGTCGCGCCGAGGGGCGCATTGCCCTCGGCACCTACGGCATCTCCGTCGAGAGCGGCTCGTCCATCCCGGACGAGCGACTCGAGGCCGAACCCCTTGCCGAGAGGACCATCGAGGAGCAGAGGGTCTACGCGACACACAGTTCCAGGAGGTTGCGCTCATGATCAGCGACAAGACCCCGGTCCCTCAGGACGACGCCCAGGACGTCCCGCACCTCACCAGGCTGCGCGACTCGGACCGGACCGTTTCGAGATCGGACGAGGATATTCGCGGCCGGATGGCCAAAGACAAGGCCGGCCATGATCTCGGCACGATCGAGGGCCTCCTGATCGACGATGCCGAAAAGAAAGTCCGCTTCATGGAAGTAGGTTCGGGCGGCTTCCTGGGCCTGGGCGAGAGCAAGTCGTTGATCCCGGTCGAAGCGATCACGCGAGTGACGCCCGAGGCGGTATACATCGGCCACACCCGCGAGCACGTGGCCGGCGCTCCGCGCTACGACCCGAAACTCATGCATACCGAACTGGAGTACTTCTTCAACCTGTTCCCTTACTACGGCTACCCGCCTTCTTTCGGACTTTTCCCAACGACGGTCGCAGTTCCAAAAGACACGAGCGACAAGACCGCGGACCAAGGAACTCACGGGTGAGGTGGCGGGGCCATGGCCGGTAGAACCGTCTTCGTTGCGACGTACCCGCCGCGCCGGTGCGGGATCGCCACCTTTACTCGCGATCTGGCGGACTCGAGCGGCAACTTCGAGATAGCCGCGCTCCACACCTCGGGCGACACCGATCTCTACCCGTCCGAGGTTCGCCACCGGATCAGGCGCGATGTCCTGGCGGACTACCTCGAGGTCGCCCACAACCTGAACCGTTCCGGTGCCGGCGCGGTATCGGTCCAGCACGAGTACGGCATCTGGGGCGGCGACGACGGAGAGTTTGTCCTCGACTTCGTGCGCGCCCTGACCAAGCCCGTCGTGTCGACACTCCACACAGTTCCGCAGGACCCATCCGAGCGCCAGCGGGCAATCCTCGTAAACCTCGTGCAGCTCAGCGCGGCCAGCGTGGTGATGTCGCAGTCGGCCGCTCGGCTGCTGACACGTGTCTACGGCATCGCCCCGAACCGACTCGATGTCGTGCCACATGGCGTCCCGAGCCTGCCACTGGTCGAGCCCGACACGATCAAGCCGGGCCTCGGCCTGGCGCCCGGACCGGTCATCCTGAGCTTCGGCCTGCTCGGTCCGGGCAAGGGCTACGAAACGGTGATCGAGGCCATGCCGTCGGTCATCGAAGCGGACCCTACCGCCCGGTATGTGGTCCTGGGGGCCACGCACCCGGAGTTGCTGCGTCGCGAGGGCGAGGCTTACCGAGGCAGGCTCATCCGCCTTGCCGCGGCACTCGGCGTCTCCCAGAGCGTCCGGTTCGTCGATCGCTACGTAACCCGGACCGAGCTCGGATCCTGGCTGGAGGCCGCCGACATATTCGTCACGCCCTACCCGAATCGAGAACAGATCGTTTCCGGGACGCTGGCCTACGCCATGAGCGCCGGCAAGGCGGTCGTGTCCACGCCGTATCCCTACGCGGTCGAAATGCTCGAGGCGGGCCGCGGCAGGTTGGTCGCCGCGGGGTCATCCAAGGACTTCGCCGAAGTCCTCTCGGAGTTGCTCCGCGACCCGGAAAAGCGGAACCAGCTTGGTCGGCGGGCGTACGAATTCAGCCGAACCATGATCTGGCCCGAAGTCGGAGCGCGATACGCGCGGATCTTTTCCCGGGTCGGCGCTACCGACGCTCAGCCGGTCGAACTTGCCGAACGCGCGGAAGTGGGCTTTGGTCTCGCTTGAGACGGGACCGGGCCGATGAAGCCGGCGACCGGAATCACATGCCTGTTTGTGGATATCGGTGGCGTGCTGCTCACCGACGGCTGGACACATGAGCGGCACACGACGCAACCACGGAAAGGATGCTCATGATGCTGAGCACGGCCAAGACACTCACAGGCTACAAACTGGAAAGTCTCGACGGCGAGATAGGGACGGCCAGGGACTTCTACTTCGACGACCTCGACTGGAGGATCCGCTATCTCGTGGCCGATACGGGTGAGTGGCTGGTAAGCCGCCAGGTGCTGATCTCACCGCATTCATTGGCCGGAGTGGATTCAGGCCAGGGTTCGATCAGCGTCAAACTGACCAGGGCTGAGATCGAGCACAGCCCGTCGCTCAACAGGGACAAGCCGGTCTCGAGACAGTTCGAGCAGGAGTACTCGGTCTTCTTCGGCTTGCCAATGTATTGGGGCTTTCGGTATCACCCGGAAGCGAAAGCCAGGTCTGGCGAACCTGGTGAGAAGCGCGCTGATCCCGATTTGCGCAGCACCCATGACGTGAGCGGCCATCACGTGGAAGCCTCGGACGGCGAGATCGGCCATGTCGAGGACTTCCTCATTGACGATGAGACATGGGCCATCCGCTATCTGATCGTGAACACGAAGGATTGGCTGCCGGGCAAGAAGGTCCTGATCTCTCCGAAATGGATAGAGCGGGTCAGTTGGAGCAAGAAGCAAGTAGTCGTCGCTCTCACCCGCGAGGCCATCCGTGAGGCCCCCGAATACGCGGATTCTCCCCCTCTCACTCGAGACCAGGAGATCGCCCTTTATCGACACTACAACTGGCCAGGCTACTGGGACGCCGATGCCGATGCCGATAGCGTCGACGACTCCGAATTGCGTCAAGCCATTCCCGGGCGCGGACCCTTCTAGAGTGGAACATCCAGCCATGACCACCGAAGCACCGAGTCCATCACTCCTCCAGAAGATGGACGCCTACTGGCGCGCC
>PMLK01000009.1 GCA_003158875.1 Chloroflexota bacterium | reverse complement strand
GCGCGGCGGCGCGGCGGCGCGGCCACGGTTCGGTCAGTTCGTTGGCCAGGTCCACCCGGGGCGACGCTATGTACCGTATTCGGTCAGTTCGTTGGCCAAGTCCACCCGGGGCGACGCTAGGCGTCGATCGCCCTGCGGCGCGGCCGCAGTTCGGTCCGGCAACGATCGAACCCGAGTTCGGCCACGCGCGAATGTCGTCGCGGCCACTGCCTATCGGCACCGACATGGGCAGCAACGCTGCTCAGTGTTGCCGTGGATGTCGTTGGGGGAACGATTTCTGCTCGGCTAGGCATCGGCTTCCGGATCAAGGCAAGCGGCCCAAGCGTATGGTCGGGTGGTCCGGGTCTCGATTGTCCACCAGCACGTTCCCTGCATTTTCGGGGCAGGAAGTGTCGAAGTAGATCTGCTGTCCCGGGATGTAGCGGACCTTGTACCGGCGGCGCGTGGCAGCGGCGCCACCGAAGAGTGCGGCGTCACGTTCGCCACTCGCCGGGTCGCCGTCGCGCCGGAAGTTCGAGGCGACGGCGAAATCCAGGCTTCTTCGGCGCCACTGCCGAGACCACCGTGCCGGCGCCACTGCCGGCGCCTCGGCACCCAGCGCAGCCACTCTCCGGCCGCTCGGCCACTGCCGGGGCCACTACTGCCGGCACCACTCCTGGCCGCAGCGGGCCGAGATCCGGTCCCGCGGTCGACTTCGCGGCCTTGTCGCTTGCAGGACGCGGTATCAGGATGCGGCGCGGCGCCGCAGACCCGGCCGTGGGGGAAGGATCACATACCTCCGCCGCCGAGGAAACCCGCCCCGATCATCATCCCGTTGTCCGCGATGATACGGACGTCCTCGTCGGACAGAGGTTCTCCCTTCCGAGCGCGGTGCGCCCTGGACTGGCAGTCCGAGCACAGATACGCTCGGGCGCCGTCAGAGCGGTCGATGGCGCGTCGATCCGAGAAGAAGACGCTGCCCACGGCCGTCTCCTCACCGCAGCCGACGCAGGGCTCCTCCGCCGTCGAGGGTGGCGGGGCGTCCGGATGTCGGCGGCCAATCTCCAGATGATTAGCGAGACCGTGGTGGGAATCTTGGCTCATGGTGTTCGTACCTCCATGCCTCGAATGCTCGGCCTCCAGACACCGCGAGTCAATAGACAACGGAGCGCATAGGGCGCGGCCCCGACGTGAGGGGTACGTCGGGGCCGCAGAGGAATTCGCGAAGGCGGCGCGACCTATGGATAGATGCCGCGCACGGAGGCGGCGTCCGCGACGCGCTGGACGGCCACGAGGTAGGCCGCAGTGCGCATGTTGACCTGCTGCTTGAGGCACATGTCGAGCGTGCTGGCGAATGCCTTGTTCATCACGCGGTGGAGCTTCGCGTTGACCTGTTCCACGTCCCAGAAGTCACGCTCCAGATCCTGGACCCATTCGAAGTAGCTGACCGTGACCCCGCCGGCGTTGCAGAGGATGTCCGGAATTACGAACTTGCCGTCCCGATACAGGATGTCATCGGCTTCGGGCGTGGTAGGCCCGTTGGCCGCTTCGGCAATCAATCGAGCCTGGATCCGGCCGGCGTTTCGAACCGTGATCTGACTCTCGAGCGCGGCCGGGATCAGTATGTCGCAGTCGCATTCGAGCAGTTCGGCATTGCTGATCTCGCGAGTGCCCGGAAATCCGACGACCGAGTAGTGCTCCTTCTTCCAGGCCAGGACAGACGACGGGTCGAAGCCCTCGGCTTTGTAGATGCCGCCCGTGGAGTCGCTGACGGCCACGATCTTGCAGCCGAGCGCATGCATCAGCTGCGCGGCAATCGCTCCGGCGTTGCCAAAACCCTGGACCGCCACGCGGCACTTGGGAACGTCGATTCCGAGGTGCTGGGCCGCGCTCTGGATCGTGTACACGGCGCCCTGGGCTGTGGCTTCGTTGCGGCCTTCAGAGCCGCCGAGCGGAATCGGCTTGCCCGTGACGACAGCCGGCGCGGTGTAGCCCACGTGCATGGAGTACGTGTCCATGATCCAGGCCATCGTCTGGGAGTTGGTGTTCACGTCCGGAGCGGGAATGTCCTTGTCCGGGCCGATCAAGATGCTGAGTTCAGTGGCGAAGCGGCGGGTCAAACCTTCGACCTCGCGCAGACTCAGCTTCTTGGGATCGACGATCACGCCGCCCTTGCCGCCGCCGAATGGGATGCCGACCACGGCGCATTTCCAGGTCATCCACATCGCCAGAGCCTTGACCTCGTCGAGGGTCACGTTCTGGTGATAGCGGATTCCACCCTTGGCCGGTCCACGCGACAGGTTGTGCTGGACTCGATAGCCGGTGAAGACTTCCACGGAGCCGTCGTCCATCTTCACTGGGAAGTGAACGGTCAATTCGCGCTTGGGCTCGCGCAGAACTTTGCGCAAGCCGGATGAGAGGTGTAGGTGCTCCGCAGCTAGATCGAATTGCTGCTGGGCGACGTCCCACGCGTTGACCGCCTGCACGATCTGCTCGGTCGCCATCGGCCGGATCCCTCCATAGCCGTGACTCCAGGCTTTCGGGCGGCTCCGGCACGGACTTGTCTCGTCCGGCCGCTTCCCTGCCCCGGGCCCCGGCGATGACGCGGCGGCCTTCCGCTAGACACCGGAAAGCAGCACCGCAGGTTCCACTTGGCGGTCAGTATAGTCCAGTGCCCCAACTACGCCATCACCCGATGGCATTAGTAAATGGGCAATCTAGCCTAACGTTTCGCTGGCGAATACTACGATTCGCTAGCAGATAGTGGAGCGTGGCGGGTACTCCACCTATCTAATAGGCTTCGACTCAGCAATGAGAACCGCTCCCAGTGATCCCGGCCCTACATGGGTCCCGATAACCGGTCCGATTATCTGCGTGGTGACCACTGAGGGCAGCGGTCCGGGCATCCGAGCCAGCAGCTCCTCCTTGAAGTCATCGACGACGGCGGGTGGCGAATACAGGATATGGAGTTCTCGGACCGGCCGCTGGGTCAGCAACTCGAGGACTCGCTCACGGGCTTTGCCCCGGGTCCGTGGCCTGTCCACGACGACTACCACCCCGTCGACGACGGTGATGATCGGCTTGATGGACAGCAGTCCACCGATGGCGGCTTGAGCGGCACTGATGCGACCGCCCTTGCGCAGAAACTCGAGAGTGTCCAGCGTCACGAACAGATCCACGAACTCGCGCGTCTCGGCGAGGTGCGCGGCGATCTCGACGCCGGAGGACCCGGCCGCTGCCATCTGGGCGGCGATGATCGCAAGGGCGCCGATGCCCATGCTGGCCGACTGGGAATCGACGATGTGGATCTCACGATCTGGCAGCATCGACCTGGCCATCTCGGCACTGCGAAGCGTCGCCGAAAGCGTATCGGTCAGCCCGACGTAGACGACGCTGTCGACGCCGTCGGAGAAGGCCTTTTCGAAGGCCGCTTTGAACTGGCCGGCACTCGGGGCGGCCGTGTGGACCGCCGGGCAGTCGGGCTCCAGAACGCGACGCCAGAACTCCTCCGGCGGAATCTCATCAGGCGAGAGAAACCCCTCGCCACCGAACGACACGGTCAAGGGAACCTGGGCGATGCCATTCTCGGCCATCTGGTCGGCGGTCAGTTCCGATCCCGAATCCGTCACGATGGCAACGGTCATCGATCCTCCTTGGTAGCTGCTTCTCGTGGCCGCGTCCCGACCCCTCCTGGAGGCGGCATGTTAGCCCGGATCGCAACGCGAATCGAACCGCCGCCGGATCCGCTCGCGGTGCCGTCCACGAAATCGGCTTCGTGGACGCGCAAGTTCACCAACGCGGCCATGCCTATCGCCAGCAGAATTGCCGTGGCCACAACCAGGCCGTCGATGCCCTTCCACGACGCGGCCCAGGCCCCCACAGCCGCCCCGATAACCTGGCCGAGGCCCAGAAACACGGAGTAGAGGCCCATGATGGCGCTCCGATCGTCCTCGAAACCCTCGCTGACGTCCGCCAGAAGACCGAGTGCGGCCGGCGTGGCTCCCGACATGACGAAGAGACCGATGACGGCCACGATGCCGAGGCCAATGAGCAGTGGCACGGAAGTGCGGCCCAGGTGATTGATGGCGACCACGTCGACGGCCAGCACTACCAGCGACCCCACGCCCATCAGCAGCATCGTTGTCCGGCGGAACTTCGCGTAGACAGTGCCCCAGAACAACAAGCCCGCTCCGAAAATGACTGCCACGACGGCCTCGCCAATACCGATAGTCGTGGCGGAAACGCCGCTCATCAGGAACTGATCCGGATCGACGAGGTTGCCTTTGAGCAGCAGCGGAGCGTGAAGGGCCCAGAGGCCCAGGATGGCGTTGATGGCCAGCCAGGTCGGGGCGAAGAGGAGAACCTTGCGGCTCGAGGCGATCCGCCAATAGTGGGCGACCGACAAGCGTCGAGGTGCAACTGCCGGCCGCGAAATTGCCGCGCGCTCGGACCGCGGAACTTCGGACACCCCGTACGCGTACAGGCCCAGCGCGGTAAGGTAGAAGAAGCAGTTGAGGAAGAACGCCGTTCGGCCAAGAGCGTCCCACAGCAAGCCACCGAGTGCGGGGCCCACGGCGAGCATCCCCCCGAGAGACACGAACTCGAAGAGCGAGACCACCCGACCTCGCAGCTCCTCGTTGTGCTCGGTCTCGGCGGCGATGAAGCCCAGGGTCGACGGCACGGACGCGGCAGTGGAGCCGCCCTCCAGCAGTCTCGTGACGAAGAGCAGGTGCAGTTGCGTCGTCAAGCCTGTCAGGAAGACGGCCACGCCGCCGAAAATCGGCCCCAGGAGCATGATGGCCTTGCGCCCGTACCGGTCGGCCAGGACGCCGAACAGGACCGCTCCGGTCAGTTCCGTGGCGTAGAAGCCACCCGTGAGAAGCGATATCTGGCCCGGGCCCGTGCCTCGGTAGCGGGTCATGTCGTCGATAAGAAATACGAGCATCACGCCGGTCACGGCCGTACTGACGCGCAGCACGAACGTGGCCACGAGCATGGACGCGATCGAACGATTCACAGGGCGATAGCCTAGCTGGTGGGCCGACATCCACGCAGCGTTTTGTCGTTGCAGCGTTGTCGAGGGGCGGGACTATACTCCGACTCGCCGCCGGCTCGGCCTCCGAAAGGGCCACGCCGTCGGCCGGGCACTGCGGCGACCTGGTGCCGCGTCGACGCCCGATGCTCGCATGGCGCGGGCGGCGGCCACATCATCCATTCGACCGATGTGCAGGAGGAGACGGCTTTGTCGAGGCGCCGTACCCTCCCCGCCGCATCCACATCCGAGACGGCTTCCGGCCTGGCTGTGGTGTCAAGAATTGACCGTCAGACAAGACGCCGCGCCGGAGTCTTTCGGCGGGCAATCCGTCACGAGATCAAGCGAATCCAGGACCCGCGGCGCCTGACGATGATGGTTCTGCTCGGCTTCGCCGCGGGAGTCGTCCTGGCCGGGCTGCTGGCACGAGGCGAGGCCGCCGGCGCCGACACGCGCGCCTACTGGGCCGCCGGGCGGCTGTGGCTCAGCGGTGGAGATCCATACCATCCAACGGGGCCGTTCATGCCCTACGTCTACTCGCCCTGGATGCTGCCGTTCTTCGTGCCGTGGTCGCTGCTACCGTGGGACGTGGCCTGGTTCGCCTGGCGAGGGGCGACGATCATCGGACTGGCGTGGAGTGTCCACTGGGCATACGCGCGGCGACCGATGACAACGGCAATTCTGCTGCTGCTGCTGGCATTCCCGATCGCGGCGAATCTGGACACGGGCAATATCAACCTACCTCTGACGCTGCTCCTCTTCGCCGCTCAGTTCTCGGGGCCCGCCCTGGCCGGAATGCTCTGGATGATCGCGACCACAGTCAAGTGGATACCCGCGGTCTTCTGGCCCTTCCTATCTCCGCGAGGCCGGCTGTGGGGAGTGGCCTGGACCATCCTGGCGGTAGCACTCACGGCCATAACCCTGCCCCAGACCCTCATCCAGCTGCACGTGCTGTTCTCGTTCGAGCGCCCGCTTCGAGTCGACTACCTCGTATTCATCTGGGCCATCGTCCCATGGGCGTGGCGCCACCCGGAGGCATTCCGGTGGCTCATGCCGTCGACCTGGCCCGGAGCGGCGCAGGCCGGGAGGGCCGCCGCGAAGATCTGGCGGCTTCACTATCGGCGGAATCCGGAACGCGCAGCGGAGACGTTCCGGCGAGTTCTCCTGACTCGAGTGCGCACCTTCTTCGGGCTCCGAAGCTAGGTTAGCCCGCGCGGCACCGCGGCGGCCGTCGCCGCTCCAACCGCCGCTCCCAGCACTGCGGCCGCCTCGGCCCGAACCGGATTGGAGCGTATCTGTCACGTCTCGCCAGGCTGGACCGTTGGTGGATCGCGGGGTCGAAGGGCTAGGATGGACCCGATGCCTGGCAACGATCCACTCCACGCCCTGAGGCCGGCCACTGTACTCGTAGCCGACGACGAGGAGGCTGCCCGCAGGTTGCTGCGCCGAATCCTCGAGCCGGCGGGCTACGCCGTGGTCGAGGCCGCGAGTGGCACGGAAGCCCTCGATCAGGTTGCGTCCCTTCGTCCGGACCTGATCATCCTGGACATCACCATGCCCGACATCGACGGCGTGACCGTCTGCGCGCGCATCAAGAGCGACCCTGCCACGCACTTGATCCCAGTCGTCCACATCACCGGCATGACGACGCGCAATCAGCGCCTCGCGGCACTTGCCGCCGGTTCGGACGAATTCGTGGCCAAGCCCTTCGACATCGAGGAGTTGCTCACCCGCGTCAGGTCGCTGCTGCGTACCAAGAACCTGACCGATCACCTGGTCAGCGTCGAGGCCGTGGTCGTCGCCCTGGCTCGCACCGTCGAGGCTCGCGACAACTACACGGAGAAGCATCTGCGGCGCGTCGCCGACAGGTCAGTCGAGGTGGCGCGGCGGATGGGCATGACGGAGCGCGAGATCGAGGGCGTGAGACTGGGCGGCCTGCTCCACGACCTGGGCAAAATCGCGGTTCCGGACGGCGTTCTCCTCAAGCCCGGCCCGCTCGATAGGGCCGAGTTTGCGCTCGTGCGAAGACATCCCGAAGCAGGCGCAGAGATCGTGCGGCCGTTGCGGGCCTTCGACGGACCGGAGCCGGCGATCCTTCATCACCACGAGCGATTTGACGGCACTGGCTACCCATACGGGCTTCGGGGCGAGCAGATTCCCCTGGCCGCACGCGTTGTTGCCGTCGCCGATTCTTTCGACGCCATGACCACCGACCGGCCGTATCGTGCCGCCTTATCTCAGGCGGTTGCTTTCCAACGCCTCGAGGATGGACGCGGTGAGCAGTGGGATCCCAGTACCGTCGACGTGTTCCTGGCTGCCTATGCCGGCAGAGTCCCGGCCCAGGAGGCCAGCGAAGGGCTCTAGCGATCCGGAGTCGATACCGCTAGCGTGCGGTCGGCGGAGCTATCGCCAGTGGAATCGACGGCGATTCACCGCCGTTGCGAGTGTGCGATAGCCGGGGAGTCGCCGGGCAATTCTCTTCGCCCGGCTGGGTCTCAATTGCACCGAGTTGGTCGGCCAAACCTTGGGGCCCATCGTGTAGACGATCGTGTCGACCCCGCGACGCTCATGTCGCGGCGGCTCCATCTTCCTCTTTTCCACGACCAGGACGCTGTCGTAGAAGTGGAGGCTGTGCGCCGATCGGGTGAAATCCGAGACGGTGAGACTCGGCGAGCGTGAGTGCCAGGCGTTGATCTCGTCGATCAAATCCTTGCTCAGCTCGATGAACGTGCCCTCGCGTTTGTATCCACCTCCGAAGTCGCCCCAGTAGGAGGTGTGCAGATCCTCGCAGAGATAGACGCCGTCCTCTGCGACCAGTGGGAAAAGTGCCCGGAACGTGACCTCCTGCTGCCGCATGGTGTGTCCGCCGTCATCGATGAGAATGTCGATGCGGGGAATGGCGGCCGCGACGGACTCGAGAAACGGGACGTCGGTCTGGTCGCCGACGAAGATCTGAACCTGATCTTCTTCCAGCTTCTTGACACTGGGTTCGATGTCGACGCCGTACACGTGAGCCTTGGGCCCGAAATACTCCCTCCACATCTTGAGCGAGCCACCGTGGGCGACCCCGATCTCCAGGATGTGGACGTCCGTCCCCCTATACCGGGCAAAGTGGCGCTCGTAGATCTCGAAGTAGTGCATCCATTTCTGGATCTTGCCGCCTTGGTGCTCCTCGAAGAACCGCTCCAGGTCGTTCACATGCACTCCATCTCGGTTACCGCAGATCGTCTGGCATCCTAGCAGTTTGGGCGAGCTGTCACGCTCGCTGCGGTGTCGGCTACGACCGAGCCGGCGCCGCGGCCGACGACGACCTCAGAACGTAGCCCCGATATCCGGCAGTGAAGCCAGCCGATTCCATGACTTCGCGCCAGGGCGACGCCCCGACCGCGATCCCGTCAACGCGGACGATCGCAAGCTCGCGGAACCTGCTGTCGGCAACCAGCGAACGAAGGGCGGCGAAGGCCGAGGTCGCCGTAGGCGTCTCCACCGCCGCTGGCAGAGTGACGATCGAATGTCCGCCGCGCTCCAAGTACAGCGCCGCCTCGCCGTCCACGGTCACGACGTACGCTCCGGCGGCACGCTGCAACGGCCGGCGATCACCGTCCTTCCTGGGCCACGGGATGGCGGCGCCGTACGGACTCGCGGGATCGGCGGCCGCGAGAACGAAGATGTCCGGGTGGCGGCCGGTCTCGGAATATCGATTACTCCCGGGGTCCGGAGCGGCCGCTCCACGGTGCGCGCGCAGCCGGTCCACCGCGCCGGGCAGGGCAAACTGGGCGGCACCGAGCCCCTCGACGAAGTAACCGCGCCGGACTCGCCCGGATTCCTCCATGGCTCGCAGGACCGGGTAGACGGCACTGAATCCGCCCGGGACTCCCTCCGACGCTACTGCCTCACGCGTCAGGACACCGTAGCGATCCAGCAGCGCCACGGCCAGCGAGTGGAGTCGTGCCGTCTCAACTGCGGGCGAGGCGGGCGTGGCGGTCGCCGCCGTCGTGGCGGGCATGGCGGGCGTGGAGCAGGCGTTGGCCGCTCCCCCGCCATCGACCAGCGACCAGCGCCCGACGGCTTCGGGCGGAGCCAATTGGATCCGGACGGGCCGCGGCCGCCGCTCGCCCGAGGGTCTTCGCCAGCGCAACGCCCGAAGCGGAGCAAAGGTGTCGTTGGTGATCTCGCCGGCCCATACCAGATCCCAGAGCGCGTCCAGAACTTCGCGTTCGGTAGCCCGTTCGGCTGCGGGTGCCAGTTCTCGGTAGAACAGAGCGCCACGCTGGCGAAGACGGTCCAGCAGACGACTCGAGATCTCACTCCCTGAGCCGTGTCCGCCGGCACCGCCAGTGCCGTGGCCGCCGCCTCGTTCAGTTCCGTGGCCGCCAGTTCCGTGGCCGCCGGCGCCGCCGGCGCCGCCGTCACCTCGTCCGTCACCCCTGCCTCCGTCGGCGCCGACCGGCGATCCGTGCCGGAAGGCCTCACGCCCCGGGCGATACAGGACCACTCGCCCGTCGTCGCGGCCGAGGCTGCCACTGCCAACCCAGGCCACCTCGCCCATCGCCCCGAGCTCGTCGAGCAAGCGTGGCTGATATCCCGGTATTCGGGCCGGCAGCACGTCTCGTTCCAGCACGGACGCCGGGATGGGCAATCCCGCCAGCTGGTCGACGACCTGGGCCAATCGCTCCAGGGCGGCCTCGCCCCGAACGACCGGCGCCGCAGCCGTCGAACCGCCCGCGTTCGGGATAACTCCCTGCCACGCGGGCAGGAAGCGGGCGAAGACGACCTGATCTACCGGCTCCACTTCGCGCCGGAGCTTGGCCAATGAGCGGCGCCGAACCTGGCGAAGGACGTCCGGATCGCACCATTCCCGAGCCGTTCCGTTCGGGCGGAATTCGCCCCGCAGCAGCGTACCGGCAGCCAGCAATCCCTCCAGCGCGGCATCGACGCGGTCGGCGGCCACGTTCCACCGAGCGGCTGGCTCCGCCGAGTGGAACGGCCCGTGACTCCTGGCCCAGCGAGCCACCAGGCCGTCCAGCGCCGCCGGAGCCGGGGCCAGGAAGGCAGCCGGCACGCCGACCGGCAGGGCCACTCCAAGGCCGTCGCGATAGCGCGCCGCGTCCTCGATGGCGATCCAGCGCCGTTCCCCGGCGATTCGCAGCGCCACGGCGCGGCGCGACCCTTCCAACGCGGCCAGCCACTCGGCGGCTGCGGCGCCACCAACCAGCCGCGCCGCCACCTCGTCATCGCGCAGGTCGCCGAGACGGCGGAGCATGTCGTGGAGTTCGTCCACAGACCGGGCCGCGCGATCCGCTGTGACGCGTTGCAGTTCCAGCTCCAGATCCGCAAGGGCCTCCGGGTCGATCAGGTCGCGGAGCTCCTCCTGACCGAGCAACTCCGCCAACAGGTTCCGGTCCAGCGCCAGGGCTCCGGCACGCCGCTCCGCGAGCGGGGCGTCGCCCTCGTACAGGTACGCGGCGAGGTAGTCGAAGAGCAGCGATCCGGCAAACGGCGAGGCCGCGACCGTCTCCACTTCACGGACTTCGATCTGGCGCCCTGCCACTCCCGCGAGAACCTCGCGCAGGGCCGGCAGATCGAACAGATCCGCCAGGCATTCGCGGTAGGTTTCCACGATGATCGGAAACGAGCCGTAGCGGCTGGCTACGGCCAGCAGGCCCGCCGATCGCTGGCGCTGCTGCCACAGAGGCGTGCGCGATCCCGGCCGGCGGCGCGGCAGCAGCAGAGATCTGGCCGCGTTCTCGCGGAATCGAGCCGCGAACATCGGCGAGGTTCCCAGCCTGCCGACGACCAGGTCCTCGACTGCGTCTGGCTCGGGGAAGAGCATGTCCGTCAGCGAGTCGCGGTCGGAGACCGTCTCGCCTTCCGGCAGCCGGATGGCGATGCCGTCATCGGACCAGATCGTCTGGGCGCCGTTTCCGAGACGCTCCTCCAGCCTCGACTCGATGGCCAGGGCCCAGGGCGCATGAACTCGACCGCCGAACGGCGTGAGTACGACGATGCGCCAGTCGCCCAGTTCGTCTCGGAACCGTTCGACGACGATGCGGCGGTCCGTCGGCAACGACCCGGTCGCCTGGCGCTCCTCGGCCAGATAATCGATGACGTTGCGGGCGGCGAGGTGGTCCAGGTCGTGGTTCTCGAGCAACCGCTTCCAGGCCCGTTCCCGGCCGCGCTCCCCACCGGAGATATCCGTTTCCATGTGCCGGACGAATTCGCCGATCGCCCGGCCAAGCTCGATCGGGCGGCCCAGTCCGTCGCCGTGCCAGAACGGAATTCGACCCGGAACCCCGGGGGCGGGCGAGACCACGACCCGATCCGGCCGGATCTCTTCGATGCGCCAGCTCGTGGCTCCGAGGGCAATCACCTCGCCGACGCGGCTCTCGTAGACCATCTCCTCGTCCAGCTCACCGACGCGCCGCCCGGCGGTGCCGGCCTCGCCCGCCAGAAAGACCGGGTAGAGGCCGCGATCGGGAATCGTTCCCCCACTGGTGATCGCGACGGTCCTGGCGTCCCGGCGACCCTGGATCGTGTCCGTCTCGCGATCCCACACCAGCCGTGCCTTGAGATCGGCGAACTCGTCGGACGGATATGCGCCGGCTAGCATGCCCAGCACCGACTCGAAGGCGTCGCGAGTGAGACTCTCGTACGGCGCGGCGCGCCGGACCGTCTCGAACAGTTCGTCCGCCGGCCAGTCGTCCCGAACCGTCATGGCCACGATCTGTTGAGCCAACACGTCGAGAGGGTTCCGGGGAATTCGGGTCTCCTCGATTGCCCCTTCATGCATCCTGGCGGTCACGACCGCCGTCTTGAGCAGGTCGCCGCGGTACTTGGGAAAGAAGATACCCCTGCTCGGCTCGCCGACCTGGTGGCCGGCCCGGCCGACGCGCTGCAGCCCGCTCGCGACGCTCGCCGGACTCTCCACCTGGATCACCAGATCTACGGCCCCCATGTCGATGCCGAGCTCCAGGGAGCTGGTGGCCACGATTGCCGGCAGCCTGCCGGCCTTGAGCGCTTCTTCGATCTGGACGCGTTGCTCTCTCGCCAGCGAGCCGTGATGCGCCCGAACCAGTTCTTCGCCGGCAATTTCGTTGAGCTTGTTGGCCAGCCGCTCGGCAAGGCGTCGCGAGTTGCAGAAGACGATCGTGGAGCGATGCTCGCGAATGAGACTCAATATCTGGGGGTAGATCGACGGCCAGATGCTGCGGTCCGCCTCCGGCGAGCCGACCTCGACCGGGGCCCCGGTGGCCGCGCCGGTGGCCGCGCCGGTGGCCGCGCTCTCGGCGGCCGAACCGCTTCCGTCGCCGGGACGGCTCATGTCGGCGACCGGAACCCGCACCGACAGCTCGAGCTTCTTGCGTGAGCCGTCGTCGACGATCGTCACGTCGCGGCTCTCCCCCGCTCTACCCGGCCCGACTCCGCCCAGGAAGCGGGCGATTGTCCCGACCGGCCGCTGCGTCGCCGATAGCCCGATTCGCTGCGGCGGCCGGGCGGCGAGTTTCTCCAGCCGTTCCAGGCTCAGGGCTAGGTGAGCCCCACGCTTGGTTCCCGCCAGCGCGTGGACCTCGTCGACGATGACGTGCTCGACGCCGCGCAGTATTTCGGCCGCCTGACTGGTGAGGATCAGGTACAGAGATTCGGGCGTGGTGATGAGGATGTCGGGCGGGTTGCGGACCAGGTGACGGCGCTCGTCGGCCGGCGTATCCCCGGTTCGGACGCCCACTTCGATCTGCGGCACCGGCTGGCCAAGTCGTTCCGCGGCCAGTCTGATTCCCGCCAGGGGCGCTCGCAGGTTGCGCTCCACGTCGTAGATCAGGGCCTTGAGCGGCGACACGTATAGGACCCGAACGGTGCCGGGATTCTCTCGTGTCGGTGCGGGGCGGGGCTCCCGAGCCAGCCGATCGAGCGTCCACAAGAACGCGGCCAGCGTCTTGCCACTCCCCGTAGGGGCGTGGATCAGCGTGTGGCTCCCAGCGGCGATGCTGCTCCAGCCGCCTGCCTGGGCCGGGGTTGGGGCATCGAACGCGGAGCGAAACCACTCCGCAACGGCGGGGCTGAACGGTGCGAGCGGATCGCCGTGCGGTGGGCGCGGCCGGGTGTGTGCAGTCACGAGAAGGTCAGTATATTCGGGGCCGCTCTATTGGACCATGTGTTCTAACCGCGCCGACCGCTGCGCGCCACTGCGCCGAGCGGCCGCGCCGACCGCGTCCACATGGCCGCGCCGCCGCGCTCAGACTCTTTCAGGCTCCCGGCATCAACCGCTCGCCGACCACATAGCTCACATGGCGAACGATCTTCCAGCCCGCCGCGAATCCGCGATTGCCGTCCGTATACACGGACAGAATGTATGTCTCTGAACCCAGCGTCACGATCCCGGAAGTATTCACGACGGAGGTTCCGGTTCCGTCCAGAGCCGTCGTCCAGCCATCCTTCATCGCTACGGTCGCGCCCTTGGGACTGTTGTCACCGAGGCCGACACGCCCGTCGGAGTCGATATGGGTCATGTACCCGAGAGCCATCTGACGATGCTTGTCGTTGAGTACCGTGCCGTTGTTGAGCTTGGTGAGCAGCGCGACCATCGTCGTCGGCGACATCGTGCTGTGGCCCCACCAGCCCGGCTTGCCCGGCGTCAAGCCGGATATGCCAACGCTCTTCATGAAGGCGTTGATCCCCTTCTCCGCGCCGATCTCCTCGTACAGCGACTCGGCCGAGTTGTTGTTCGAGTTCTCGATCATCGTTCGCAGCAGGGATTGCTCGTGGGTGGTCGGTTCCCGGCCCTTCGCCTCGAGTTGCGAGAAGAAGGTGAGCATGATCGGCACCTTCATGGAACTGGCCACGAAGTAGGTGTGCGTGGCGTTGTATGTATAGGTCACGCCACGCGTCACGTCGTAGGCCACCACGCCGATCTTGCTGCCGATCGCGGCCAGGTACTCCGCCAACTCCTCGTCGAGCGCGTCTATGGACGCGCTCGCCTCGCCTGTGGGCCGAGTCAGCGTGACGTCTGAAGCCGGGAGCCAGCCTGTTCCGTTCCTGCCCGGCGTCTCCCACGACGCCTCGTACCAAAGCTGCCCGTCAACCTGGGCCGACTGCGGCGTCAGGACAATCGGGAAGTTCGCACCCAGATGCACCTGAACCGGACCATCGTCGCTGGCTTTCGAATAGAGCGTCGCCGACTTCACGATCCAGCCCGCTCGCCACGTGGGAGCAGTGGCTGTCGGTGACGACGACACGACCGGACTCGACAGCGCCACGGCCGTCGCAGAGGCGACTCCGGTTCGGTCTGTCGAGGCCGATGAAGCCGGCTGGTTTGGGGTCGCGGTCGTCGAGGATGTCGAGCCGCACCCGGCGCCGGTCGCCGCCATGACGACCATGGCCGCGCCACTCAAGATCAACCGACCGCGGCTGCGGTTACCCAAGGTCGCGCCCCTTCTCGACGACAACTCGAACTCACCTTTGGTCCGATGTATCCCCTCAATTATGACCGTGCGTCGAGGCCGGCAGTGCCGCCCCACGCAGACGCCCCACGTTGCACAGCGCACACAAATAGAGACGACGAGCCTTGCGGCCCGCCGTCTCATCGTGCAGGGAGGAATTGTTACGGACTCTCCCCGCAGGTCTGTTTTGCGACTTGCTATCCGAGGGCGTACTTGACGACCGGGATCTTCTGGAAGACCGCGTTCTTGGCGAGGACCGTGTCCAGGGCGTAGGCACCGGCGCCGACGTAGGCGATCGTTACGGCGATCAGGCCGTACATGAACTGCTCGTTGAACGGGCCGTTGGCAAAGCTCCAGTTGGAGACGAAGAGCAGCGTCATGAGTAGCGTGCCCATCACGGCCGCGAAGCGAGTCGCCAGGCCGAGGATGAGAGCGACGCCGATCGCGATCTCGCCGAAGACGACGAGCGTATCGAAGACGGAGATGAGGGACGTGTTGGCCGCAAGGCCGACCCAGAAGTCGTGGGTCGGGTTGACGACAGCCTTAGGGTCGCTGCCAAGCCACACGCCCGTCGTGCCGAACTTGAGGTACGAGAGTGACGTGAATGGCGTGCCGCTCGCCCACATGAAGAACTTGTCAAGCCCGGCAAATACGAAGCCGAGTCCCAGTCCCGCTCTCAGAATGAAGATACCGCGATCCTTGGTCTCCACTGTAGTCCCTGCACCTTTCGCTTTACTGTCTGCGGTTCCGGGGTGGTCCCGAAACGCCAGACCCTTGAACTCGATGAAATGAATGTAAAGCGACTCAGTGTTTGTGCAGGGTGCCGTTGGTCCCGATCGGACTGGGCCTCTCGGACTATTGAGCACTGCGGGACTCAGTATTGGTTTACGCGGCCCTATCCGCGGCCCTATCGCCCCCAATGCCGACGCGGCCGCGCAGCACCGCAACGACCGCGACGACCTCCGCCACGACGACGACCGCACCGTTCATCGCCAATGCCACCGGAGTTCCCCACAGGCCACCGAAGCCGCCGGTCAGGCCGTTGCCGATCGGAGTCGAGCCGGCGAACACGGTGGTGTAGACGCTCATGACCCGGCCGCGCAGCGGTCCCGGAACCGTGATCTGGATGAGCGAGTTGGCGCTCGCGGCGGTGGCAATCGCACCGACTCCCGCGAAGAAGACCGCGACTGTGGCGATCGGGAATGAAGTGGTGGCCGCCATGACCACTTCGGCCACTCCGAGCACAATCCCGCCGCCGAACAGAACCCTCAGTCGCGGTCGGCTCAGTGTCGCCACGGAGAGAGCCGCGATGAGCGCGCCGCCGCCCATTGCCGCATATAGCAGGCCGTAGCCGCCCGACCCGACGTCGAGAACGCGAGCCGCCATAACCGGCAGCACCACGTTGAAGTTCATGCCGAAGGTCGAGACGAAGCCGATGACTGCCAGGGCCAGGAGAACGAGCGGCGTCCGGCGAACGTAGCTGAGCCCCTCGCCCAGGTTCTCCGCCACCGCCGCCAGGCTGCGCGGCATCTCCAATCTGTCGGAGGGTCTGAGCTCCGCGTCCCGCATCATCAGCAAACCCACGACCACGGCACCGTAGCTGATGCCGTTGAAGAGGAAGCAGGTCGCCGTGCCGAGCACCCCGATCAGGATCCCCGCGATTGCCGGACCCACGATGCGAGCCCCGTTGAAGACGGCGGAGTTGAGGGCGACGGCGTTGGCCACGTCGTCGTAGCCCACCATCTCCACGACGAACGACTGGCGGGCCGGCATGTCCACGGCGTTGACGAGGCCGAGCAGGAACGCCAGCACGAAGATCTGCCAGATGGCCACGACATTCATGAAGTCGAGCGCGGCCAGCGCGAGGGCCAGCAAACCGGCGAGCGTCTGGGTGGCGATCACGAGACGACGCTTGGGCCAGATGTCGGCGATGATCCCGCCGAACAGGCCGAGCACCATGACCGGCAGGAACTGGACCACGCCCAGCAAGCCGATATAGACGACGGCCTGATCCCAACCGACGATGGTTCCGAGCAGCCAGCCCAGAGCCAGGCTCTGCATCCACGTGCCACTGACCGAGATCAGCTGGCCGAAGAAGAAGAGCCGAAAGTTGCGATGCCGGAGAGCTCGACCGGTCGCCCGAAACCGCACGCGGCCACCCAGAATCAACCGGCCGTGCCTCCGTTCGGAGCCGTCTCGCCGCCAGCCGGATTAACGGCAGCGGGCTCGTACGATCGGTGCTCGCCGCGCATCATCGACACCACCGCACCGACGAGGCTGGCGATCAGACCTGCCAGGAAGGCCATGTGTAAAGCGTTCATGAACGGATCGAGGCTGATCCCCTGCCCGCCCACCTGCTCACCCGAGAAGATTGAAACCATCACTTTCGGATCCATCGATCCGGTGACCAGTCCGATGGCAAGGGCAATCGACACCACGAAGCCGGATTGAACCAGCATCATCCGCACGCCCGCCCCGGCCCCTCGCTTGTTGGGAGGAACGACGCCCATCACCGCGCTGGTATTGGGCGAGTTGAAGATGCCCGATCCGGCACCCACGATCAGTTGCCACGCGGCCAGCTGCCAGTAGGGCGTTGCGACGCCGATCGTCATGAGCCCTGCCAGTCCGACGGCCGTGATCAACATGCCGGCCGTGGCGAGTTCTCTCGACCCGTATCGGTCAGCCAGCGCTCCGCTGATCGGCGACAGGACGATCAAACCGACGGCCAGAGGTGAAAGCATGAGACCGGCCGTGACCGGATTCTCGCCGCGGGCGCCCTGGAGGTAGAAGACCAGCAGGAACAGGACGCCGTTGCGCGCGATCGCGTTCAGCAGCCCGGTCAGGTTGCCCATCGCAAAGAGGCGGTCCTGGAAGAGTGTCAGGTCCAGCAACGGCGCATGCTGGTTCCATTCCACGACCAGGAAGACGGGCAGAGCGATGACGAAGCCCGCGATGCCGGCCACGACCCACCAGGTCGTCCAGCCGTATACGCCGCCGAAGGCCAGAGCCATCATCAGCCCCATCAGACCGACCAGATAGAGCAGCGAGCCGAGCCAGTCGATCTCGACGCGCTTGTCCGATCGTGACTGCTCGACCAGGATCAGCGCCGCTCCGAGTGCTCCGACGATCCCGATCGGCACGTTGAACCAGAAGATCGTGCGCCAGCCGAAGCTGGTCAACCAGCCGCCCAGGACCGGCCCGAGGATCGAGCCCGCGCCGATGACCATGGCATTGATGCCGAGCGCCTTGCCCAGCTCGAGACGCGGAAATGCGTCCGTGACGAGAGCGGTGGCGTTGGCCATGAGTAGCGCGCCGCCCACTCCTTGAGCCAAGCGCCACAGGATCAGGACGCTGGCGTTAGGTGCTATCGCACATAGGATCGAGGCCGCGGTGAATATGACGAAGCCGAGCGTATACGAGCGCGCGCGTCCCACGCCGTCGGCCAGCCGCCCGGCGTTGAGCACGAGAACAGTGGCGACGAGCGTGTAACCGACCACGATCCACAGCAAGCTGAAGATGTCGGTATGCAGGTCCCGCAGAATGTCCGGCAGAGCGATGACGAGCGTGCCGGAGGTCAGCGACGCCATCAAGGCACCGATGCTCGTAACGAACAGAACACACCAGCGGTAGGAAGGGCTCGCCGGATCGACAATCCGGTGCGTCTGATTCACTCGGGGTGCTCCTCATTGTTGGTTGGGCCGCCGGCAGTCGCGTCCATCTCCGCCGCCAGTCCGGCCGCCAGCTCGTTCTGGCGGGCGAGGCGAGTTTCGGCGGCGTCGACCATGGCCGTCAGCCGTTCGATCTTGCCGCGCAGCATCCGGATCTGGTGCTCGTAGCGAGCCGCTCGATCGCGCAGGATTCTGAGTCGAGCCGACGGATCGGTCGTGGCGTGATAGGCCTCATGGCTTCGCTCGCGGGCCGCTTCGTCCTCGAGAAGCTGGGCGATCTCAGCCAGCGAAAAGCCGGCGTCGTCGCGCAGTCCCTTTATGAATCGCAAGCGATCGACGTCGGTCTGGTCGTAGAGGCGGTAGTCGCCGTCCGATCTGGCAGCCGGACGAAGCAGTCCCAGCTCCTCCCAGTAGCGCACGGACCTGGGCGTCGCGCCAATCTGGGCAGCCACTTCCTGAATTCGCAACAACCCGGCAACGCCGGCCGCAGCCGTCTTCTCATCGGTCATGTTTGCATAGTAACGCAACATTACCGTTTACGTGAAAGTACGGGTTTGAGCGGCGGAATGTGGCGAGGTTGGGGTTGACGGTGACTCGGAGGTCAGACGTACATCAGCGGTCGCGACGAGCCGCCATCGCATAGGCAAGGAAGTAGGCGTCGAGCGACTCGCCGGTCGATGCGTAGTCGTTGTCTCCGACCAGGAAATCGCAGACGACTTCGCGGGCGCGGGAGATCTCCCGTCGCCGCGGACCACGCCAGCGGTCGTCCGCCAGTGTCAGGTCGAGGAGCTCCAACGCCCGTTCGAGCGCCCCCTGCAGGCGCACGTCGTCGCGGTGCTCCTTCGCCCGAATGGCCCTGCCCACGTCGCTGCCGACGTTGCCGAGCTGTTCGTTGAGAGTCAGCGTGTGCCAGCGCCCAGAAGCTAGGCCGGCGTGGAGGGCTTGCTCGGCCACTTCTAACCCCTGACCAGGTGGCCGACGACCGCCACGATCTTCTCCTGCGCGATTGGGTCTTCGACGCCACGTGATCGGTTGCCCTGGCGCGGGCGGATGTTGATCATCGAGTCGAACTCGATCCAGTCGTCCTGGCCGTATTGCGACGGGTAAAGATTGATGCCCCACAAGTCGGTCTGGCTCGACCCCAGTCCCAGCAGGACGGCCTCCTCGTCCGCATGCATCTCACCGCCGATGACCATGATCCCTTTGTCGACATCGACGACGGCCTTCACGAGGTTGCCGAATCCAGACTCCGCGAGTTCGCCTAGATGCACGACCGTCACCGACTCGCGGATCACTTCCATGTCGTCTGGCGGCATCTCCACTCCTTTGGGGCCAGGGCAGTGGAGCTTGTCTCAGGCCGCTCTGGTCGCGCTGCGATGATGGAGCATAGGGCGCCGGAACGCACCCGAGTCACGCCGCAGCGCTCAACCTCTACCGTGCGAATAGGACGTAGCCGGCGATCGCGAGGGCGAGTGCGACGATCGCGCCTGCCACCCCGTAAGCCATGGTCGCCCTTCGGCCATATCTGAAGGGGCTTCCCGGCATACCCCACGTCCAGTCGGGTCCTCCGCGAGCCGCAGCCCGTACCGTCCAGCATCAAGCCAGCGAGATGGCCCCAGATGTCAGGACTTCCAAGAGTTGTAGTTCGTTTATGGGAGCCTCAGATGTGAGATTCGTCAACTGGAGAACGCTGGCCTGGCACGTCCCAGTTTGACCGAGAGCGATCGGGCCGGCGTGAGTTTCGTGACGGCGCGCGCGACGCCCGCCACCAGGTCTGGACATAGATCAGCGGCGCACTCATAGTTGCGCCACTGCGCCACTGCGCCACTGCGCCACGCCACCGCGCCGCTATGTCACCGTGCGCCGACGCACGACGAAGGAGGAACGTGGCCATAACTGCTCGCCCCGACGTCGCGCCTTCCGCATTCGCAACCACGTATGACCGGGTGATGGCCGAGATCGCCGGCCGAGAACCCGGCGTCGGGCCTGCGACCGCAGCGGCTCGAGCGCCCGGCCCGCGCCTTGCCGTCGTAGCCTGCATGGACGCCCGGCTGACCGTCGAGGAGGTTCTCGGGTTGAGCCGTGGCGAAGCTCACATCATCCGCAACGCCGGCGGCCTCGCCACAGACGACGCCATTCGATCGCTGGTGATCAGTCAGAACCTGCTGGGGACGCAGGAGGTTCTGGTCATCGAGCACACCGACTGCGGCATGCTGACCTTTGCGGACGAGGCTGTTCGAAGGAATCTGGCCGCCCGAACGGGTGCCAACGTGGACCTGCCTCTCCTGCCCTTCTCGAACCTCGAGAAGAATCTTGTCGCCCAGCTGGGACGCATCCGGACGCACCCCTGGCTCAAGCGCGTGCCGGTCCACGGACTCATCTACGAAGTCGAAACGGGCAACCTGCGCCCAGTGGAGTGACACGCTAGCTGTCACTGAGTCCCGCCACTCTTGTGGCATGGAAGCAGCCCGCCTCGTTCCACTACCCACTCAATCCGGCCGTCAGCCCAACATCCGGGTCGAATCCGATCGCATCGTCGTCGAGCATCTTTCGGTCGAAGATTCGGCGCTGTCGGCATTCGTTGCCGAGCGGCCGGCGGAGGAACGATCCGCCCTGGTGGAGCGGGCAATCCGCGTCGGCCTGACCGCAATCCAGAGCGTCGGAGTGACCGTCAACGTGGACGCCGTCCGGGCCGAGTTTCAGGGCCTGCTGCGTCAGACCGAGGCCGCGAACGAGCGCGCCGCTACGGCCCTGGACACCATGCTGCGCCAGAACTTCGCCGACGGCGAGGGGCGGCTGCCGCGGACGCTGGAGAAGTTCCTCGGCGACCGAGGCCAGCTGCGCAGCTTCGTGGACGAACTGTTCGATGAGGGCAAGCGGGACAGCGCCATCGGCCGGATGAAGGTCCTGCTGGGCGCCTACTTCGACGGCGACGCATCTCGACTGGCCCAGCTCCTCGATCCCACGCGGCTCGGCTCGCCGTTGCACCAGTTCCGGGCGGAAATGGCGGACGGTTTCGCGCGGCTGAATGAGCGGCTGTCGGCACTGGAGGCCGCCGGCGCGGCCCGGGCCTCGGAGCGGTCTCGATCGTCGGCCAAGGGCGCCGACTTCGAGGGGGTTGTGGACGATCTGCTGGGCGAACTCACTCGCGGATCGGGCGACCTGATGGAGCGCACCGGCACCGAGACGGGCACTCTACTGACGTCCAAGAAGGGCGACTTCGTCATAACGCTCAATGCCGAGGCCACGGCCGGATCAGATCTCCGGGTAGTGGTGGAGTGCAAGGACCGCTACGTTTCCGGGCGGGCTATGCGCGACGAACTTCGCGAGGCCAAAGCCAATCGCGACGCGGCCGTGGCGCTCGTCGTGTTCACCCCGGCCCATGCCCCCACGGGTATCGCCCCGTTCGACGTCCGGGCCGGTGACGTCTATTGCGTGCTGGATCCGGTGGCCCCGGAACCGGCCACGCTCGAAGCCGCGGTGCGATTGGCGAGACTCCTGGCGATGCAGACGTTGCGGGAACGGGATGTGGACGTGGACGCGGCCGCGATCGGGGAAGCCCTCACGGGAATCCGGGAGCAGCTGGAGTTGCTGCGCGGCCTCAAGTCGACCCTCACTTCTATCGGCAGCAGCGCCAAGGAGGTCTACGCGGGCCTGGATCGGCTTCGCGACGGGATCGTGGCCCGGATCGTGGAGGCGGAGGCGGAGCTGTGCCGGGCGTAGACATCGATCGGTGCCGGCGTCGACGCGGCTTCGAAACGGCGTCGAAGCCGCGTTGCATCGCAGAAACGCAATGCGCACAGCGCGGGACGTCTCGCCGTCATGGTGGACAGCCCAGGTTGCGGCGATATCCTCGCCTGGCGGGTCCCCGAGACGACTCGCGCCGCGAGGTGACGTCCAATGGCGCGCTCAATGTGGAAAGGGGCCATCCAATTCGGTCTGGTAACGATTCCCGTGAAGCTGTATCTGGCCACGGAATCGAAGGGCGTGAGCTTCAACATGCTCCACGCCGAATGCCACGGCCGCATCCAGATGAAGACCTACTGTCCCACCGACGACGCCTACATCGAGCGTAGGGACACCGTGCGCGGCTATGACGTGGGAGCGGGGCAATACATCGTGGTCACGGACGACGACCTGGCCGCGGTACCGCTCAAGACCGTCCGCGCCATCGAAATCGAGCGGTTCGTCTCGGTCGACGACGCGGCGGACGGCACCCGTTTCGTCAAGCAGTCCTACTACCTCGAGCCGGATCAGGTTGCCCGCAAGGCGTTCTACCTGTTGAAGGACGTACTGGCAGAGCGCGGCCTCAGGGCGATCGGCAAAATCGTGCTTCGCGACCGCGAGCAACTCGTGGCGCTCGACCCGTTCTCGTCGACGATGCTCCTGTCCACGCTTTACTGGCCGGACGAGATCCGCACCACCGACGAGTTGACACTGCCCGAGAGCGAGGTTGAGATCAAGCCCGCGGAACGGGCCATGGCTGAGCAACTCGTGGCCACGATGACGGCCCCGTTCGATCCGGCGGCCTATCGCGACGAGTACCGCGAAGCGCTCATTGGGATCATCGAGGCCAAGGCCGCCGGCTCTGAGATCGCCCCGGCCGTGCCGGAACCCTCGGCCGCGCTCGGCGACCTGATGGCCGCCCTCGAAGCGAGCGTCGCGGCCGCCAAAGCCGCCCGTCCTGCCGCCGCCACGGAACCCGAACCGATCGTCCGCTCGGCGCGGAAGGCGTCACGCAAGCCCGTTCCGGTCGGTCCTGGCCGCGCGGCGTCGCCGGTGGATATCGCCAAGTCGCACCCGGAGGCAGAACTCGTCCCGGTTCGCCGCCGCAAGTCGGCCTGACCCCGCGGATCGGCCTGAGAACCGCGGATCGGGCGCGGCACCTCGGAACGCGCGAGCCGCCTTCCCGTCCGGACCGCTAACCTACGTGGCATGTCCGAACACCCCTGGCCTCTGTTCGATCTGCGGCTCAGAACTCCCGACCTGGAGCTGCGCCTGCCCACGGACGAAGATCTGCTGGAACTCGTCCGCGTCGCCCGGCAGGGCATTGTCGACCCAGACCAAACGGTCTTTCTGGTTCCGTGGCATCGGCTCCCGTCGCCGGCGTTCGAGCGCCAGTTCCTGCTCCACTCGTGGAAGAGCCGGGCGACCTGGGATCCGCGGAGCTGGTCGATCAACCTTGTCATGGTCTACGACGGGCGTCCGATCGGGATGCAGGAAGTTATCGGCCGCGAGTTTCCCGTGCGCCGGACAACGATGTCGGGCAGCTGGATAGGCCGCGAATTTCAGGGCCGAGGCCTGGGAACGCAGGCGCGGGCCGCGATCCTGGCGCTGGCCTTCGATGGGCTCCATGCCCTGGCCGCCGAGTCGGGCTACCTTGAGGGCAACGCCGTATCGGCCCGCGTCTCGGAGAAGCTCGGCTACCAGATGACCGGCGACGACATTTGCGCCGTCGAGGGCCGCCGCGTTCGGGAGGTCAAGCTTCGCTGCACCCCGCATACGTGGCGCCGCGACCTGGTGCCGGTCGTGATCGAAGGCCTTGAGCCGTGCTTGAAGCTATTCGGCCTCGGCGAATTGCCGCCCGACGAGTGGGCGACGTTCTAGACCGCGCTTAGCGGTCGCCGGCTCGGCGTCCCACCAGCCACCAGGCGAAGGGGAAGATACCGGCGGCGATAGCGAGCTTGATGGCATCGCCCACTATGAACGGCGTGAGTCCGAGCGAGATGGCCTTCTCCGGAGAGGCGCCGATCGCCAGTGCCAGCCAGGGGACGCCGATGGCATAGATCACGACCTCGCCCAGGATCATCGCCCCGACGGCGCGGCCGATGTGGCGGTCCCAGCCGTTCTCGGCCAGCCAGCCGACCAGCGCGCCGGCGAAGAGGAAGCCGATGAGGTATCCGCCCGGCGCGCCCATGACCAGCCCGGAAGGGCCGCTGCCGACGATCGTGCTGAGGCCGTGAGCCTGGCCCGCGTAGACCGGAAGGAAGAGACCGAGTACAAGGTACAGGGCCACTGCCATGCCGCCGCGGCGAAGACCAAGGGCGCCGCCCACAAGAAGCACCGACAGCGTCTGGCCGGTGATTGGCACGGGGTTGTTGGGCAGCCAGACCGTGACGTTGGCAGTCAGGGCGATGAAGGCCGCGCCGACCGCGATCAAAGCGATGTGGCGAATCCTGGAGCTGATGCGCTCGCCGATCCTGATCGGGACCAGGAAGTCGGCGAGGGTGATGCCACGCTCGGTGGCGGGCAGGCGATTCAACTGATGGGTCGCGAGCATGCGTCGTTGTTCCTTCTGCGGCGCGTCCGCGGCGCTCTTCACAATCGGAACCCTTCTTTCGGTCCGACTAGCCGAGTGTAGCAAACCGGGCGCGAGACGCGGGCCGGGCTCGTCAGCTGCGCTTCCCAATCGACGCGTGCCACGGCCGCTACTCGTGCTGGAGCGCCGTCACCATGGACAGGCGACTTGCGAGTCCGGCGGGGTAGATCGACGCGGCGACGCTGATGATGAACCCGAAGCACACTGCCAGCGCGATGGACAGCCACGGCGGATCGAACGCCGGAGCGAAGCCCTGACTGGACCAGGCGACCAGAACGGCACCCACAACAAGACCGACGATCGCGCCCACGAACGAGCCCACGAGACCGAGAACGCCGGCCTCGATCACGACCATGCCCCACACCTGGCCACGCGTCATGCCGGTGGCTCGAAGCACGCCGATCTCGCGGAACCGTTCCAGAACGCTCATCGAGAAGGTGTTCACCATGCCGAGGCCGGCGATCACGACCGCGATCAAAGCCAGCGAATCGAGCAGCCGGAAGATGCGATCCAGGGCGTCGCCTACGGTACCGGTGACGCGATCGAGCTGATTGGGCTCGAGCGCGTACGAAATCGCGGCAGCGTCGAGATTAGGCCGCGCCGTGGCTTCCATGCCCGGGTCGTAGCGAACGGCGAAGAAGTCCGCCCCGGTGGCCCCAAACATGTTCGAGGCATCCGTCCAGCCAACGAGAATCGCTTCCTGCGATTCGGCCGGAATCGAATGGGCAACAATGCCCGCGACCGTCAGACGCGTA
>PMLK01000111.1 GCA_003158875.1 Chloroflexota bacterium | reverse complement strand
AACACCCCGCGCGACATGCTGTCCCGTCTCGAGACCATGGTCCTGATGGCCGGGGTGGACCTTCCGCTGCGAGCGATCCGCGAGCAAGTCTCGTCGGCTGTGGACCTGATAGTCCACCAGACCCGTATGAAGGACGGCACCCGCCGCATCGAGTACATCACGGAAGTTCAGGGCATGGAAGGCGACGTGGTCGTCATGCAGGATGTCTTCCTGTTCGAGCAGACCGGTGTCGTCGACGGCAAGATCCAGGGGCGACTGAAGCCCACCGGGATCCGGCCCAAGTTTGTCGAGAAGTTCGAGATAATGGGTATTCACCTTCCGCGCGGCCTATTCGGCTTCGCATAGATCACCGCGAGGCGGGGAGGCGCAATGTTCGCACTCGTAATCGGAGTTCTGGTCTTCATCGGCGTGATGCTGGTGTTCGTCGGTCTGTCCAGCTCCGGACAGACCGCCGGAATCAGCGCCCGCCTGGAGCGGTACGCGGCCGGCAGGACCGAGACCACGACATCTGCCGCGGCTCAAGCAGGTGGTCTGAGCAACGCTCTCGCTCAGAGCGTTGCTCTCGCCAGGTTGAACCGCGTCATGGAGCAGCGGGACTTCGGCGCGAACCTGGCCCGAGATATCGCCCGCGCGGACCTCAAGCTTCGGCCGAGTGAATACATGGTCATCTGGGGCAGTTCGATCATCGGCGTCCCGTTCCTGTTCCTATTCCTGAGCCTGATTCTGCCGCCCCTCGGTTCCGGAATTGCCCTTATCATCGGGGCGGTCATAGGCTTCTTCCTGCCCCGCATGTGGCTGGGACGCCGCCGCGCATCGCGACTCAACGCCTTCAACAAGCAGCTCCCCGACACGATCACACTCATCGCCAACGCCCTGCGCGCCGGTTCTTCGTTCCTCCAGGCGATCGAGATGGTCGTCCGTGAATCGACGCCGCCCGTGACCGTGGAATTCGGCCGCGTGGTTCGTGAGGTCAACCTGGGCCTCGCGTTCGATGTCGCCCTCGAGAACATGGTTCGTCGCGTGCGCTCCGACGATCTCGAGTTGATGGCCACGGCCATCACCATCCAACACCAGGTAGGCGGCAACCTTGCCGAGATCCTCGATTCGATCGCGTTCACGATCCGTGAGCGCGTCCGCATCAAGGGCGAAATCCGAACCCTGACCGCCCAGCAGAGCCTGTCCGGCTACGTGGTCGCGGGCATGCCGGTCGGCCTCATGATTCTGTTGTTCGTGCTCGCACCGGGCTTCACCAAGCCGATGTTCGAGAACCCGCCGGGCATTATGGGGTTGCCCGCAGGCATGATCGTTCTCGGGATCGGCGGGGTCTTCATGTTCATCGGCTTTGTGTTCATCCGGCGCATCGTCGCCATCGAGGTCTGACAGATGCTGGCAATCGTTATCGGCCTATGCGTTGGCGGCGGAATCCTGCTCTTGTTTGTCGGCCTGGCGTCAAGTGCGCCAGTCGACCCCGTCCAGGCCCGCCTCACTCAACTGGGCTCGCTCCAGGCTCGCAACCTCGAGGAGCTCGAACTTCAGCTGCCGTTCTCGGAACGTACCCTGCGGCCGCTGGTGGCAAGAATGTCGCGTATGGGCAACCGCGTCACAAACGCTTCCTCGACAGACACCGTCGAGAAGCGGCTGGCGATGGCCGGCAACCCAGGCGATCTGCGCCTGTCCGACTGGATGGGCGTGAAGATGCTCGTCGCCATCGCGACAGGCCTGATCATGTTTCTACTTATCACCCTGCTGACCGCCAGCATCGTGTCGGGCATGTTCCTCGGCATCGTGGCGCTGGGCATTGGCTACCTTCTGCCTGAGTTCTGGCTCGGCAACAAGATCAAGGCCCGTCAGAAGCTAATCCTCAAGATGATCCCGGACACTCTCGACCTGCTTACGATCTCCGTTCGAGCGGGTCTCGGGTTCGACGCCGCGCTGGCCAAGGTCGTCGAAAAGCTGCCGGGGCCGCTCACCGACGAGTTCCGTCGGGCCCTGGCCGAGATTCGGGTGGGCAAGGCTCGCCGAGAAGCGCTTCGGGACATGATTCCGAGGACGAACATTCAGCCCCTTTCCAACTTCATCGGAGCAATCATCCAGGCCGAGACCCTGGGCGTCTCGATTTCGAAGGTACTGCAGGTGCAATCCGAGCAACTGCGAATCGAGCGCCGTCAGCGCGCCGAGGAACAGGCCGCCCGCGCACCGATCAAGATGCTGTTCCCGCTCGTCGGGTGCATCTTCCCGTCGCTCTTCATCGTCATCCTCGGGCCTGCCTTCATCTCGATCATCCAGACCATGTCCTCCGGCGTGGTGCCGTGAGCCGAAAGCGGCTGGTTGCCAGGAATATCAGTCGGGGAACCGTTGTGGCGGAACGCCTGGAAGACGGTTCCTCCTTCTGGGCCAAGTTCATGGGCCTCATGGGGAGAGGTTCGCTGCCCAGGGGTGACGGGTTGTGGCTTCCCGGCGAGAACGGTATCCACATGCTGTTCATGAGGTTCTCGATAGATGTCCTGTTCTTGTCGAAGCCTCTTAGCGGCAAGGGCGGCCCGCGGCAGGTGATCTCCGCCCGCAAGGCTGTGCGGCCATGGCTTGGAGTGGTCTGGTACGTTCGTGGCGCCAAGGGCGTCATGGAGTTGCCCGTCGGGGCGATCGACGCCAGCAAGACCTCGGTGGGCGACGAGATCTCCGTAGACCCGCTCTAGGGACCTCGGCTCGACCGCGCCTCGGGACACGAGCCGCTCCGGATTACGGCACCACCGGTTTGCCATGGTGCGAGTAAGTGGCGCGTAATCGTGCGCCTGTAGGCTGCGCGGATGGTCACCAAAACGCTCGCGGCCGCTGCCACGTCGCTGCTGGACCTGGCTCTGCCAGCCAGCTGTGCCGGGTGCGGTGCGGAGGGCGAGCCGCTCTGCCCGCGGTGCCGCCGGTCGCTCGCGATCAGATTGAATCTGCCGTCGGGCATTCCCATGGGTTTACCCGCGGCGATGCCCATGCCGCTCGCCCAGCTGGAGTGGTGCGCTCCGTTCACCGGATCCGTGAGGGCGGCTCTGCACCACCTCAAGTATTCCGGCGAGCAACGACTGGCAATCCCACTCGGCGAAGCCATGGCCGCCAGGTGGCGCTCGGCGGGCGCGGGAGGGCAACTCCTGGTGCCTGTACCGGTCCACGCCGAGAGGGCTCGCCGGAGAGGCTACGACCAGGCGGTGCTGCTTGCGGCGCAGACCTCGTGTCGACTCGGGATGCCATGGCACCACGCCCTGCAACGACATCGGCACACGGCGCCGCAGTTCGATCTGGGACGGACCGCCCGTCGGAGCAACGTGTCGGGTGCGTTCGTGATTGACGGCGCCGCGAGTGAGGAGCGCGTCCGCGGCCGCTGGATCGTGCTCGTGGACGACGTCGTCACCACCGGCTCGACGCTCGGCGCGTGTGCCGAAGCCCTGTACGGCGCTGGTGCGTTGGCCGTTTCGGGACTCACGGTGGCCCGAGAACGATGATCTGCCGATACGGGCAACTAATGAGGCCGCCAGCCCAACCCTCCACCTATACTGGCTGGATGGGCGGCCGCTTCGTTCGGAGCGCCGGCTCACATCGGACGCTGGCTTGCCGAGCCTGCACGAATTTTGCGTTGCGGAGGTCTCTTGTGAGGACGATCGTCAAGGGCAAGAACATCGACGTCCCGGAGCAAGTCAGGCAGTATGCGGAACGCAAGATGCGCCGGCTCGAACGATTGCTCGATGACGAAACGGACGCGGTCATCGAACTGTCCAGCGAGCAGCATCGGAGTATTTCCGACTCTCAGATGGCTGACGTGACGGTCACGGCCGGCGGTCAGATTCTGCGCAGTCATGCGGCTGGGCCTACGTTCCAGGCCAGCCTGGACACCGTCATCGACCGCGTCGAGCGCCAGGCCGTAGACGCTCGTGAGAAGCCGCGCGGCAAAGTCCGGACCGAGGAGGCGAGGGTTCGCGCACTCGCCGCCGAGGAGCCCGAGAGCGTCGATGAGTCTGAGCGACCGGCGACTCGAATCGTCAAGACCAAGCGTTTCGCCATCGAGCCGATGTTCGAAGAGGACGCCCTGGCGCGAATGGAGGAGCTCGGACACCACTTCTTCATCTTCGTCAATGCCGAGAACGAGAAGATCTGCGTCCTGTATCGGCGAAGCACGGGCGACTTTGGGCTGATCGAACCGGTTATCGGCAGCGAGTACACCCTCCACCAGAAGGGCGGCCGGACCAACTGACGGCGGAGAGCCTGGTTTGCGAACTCGCCCTGGGGCCATAGCCGCGTGAACGCCAAACGGATCGTCGAGCCGGCGCCCCGAATCAGTCTGCCCGGCGGTCGCCGCGCCGGACCTCACCTGCCCATGGGCATGGGCCTCGTCGGGGTCGTGGAGCGAGCCCATGAGATCGGCGCCTCGGCTATCCAGATATTCAGTGACAACCCCACGTCATGGCGCCGCAGACCCGAAGCCCCACTGGAGGCGGCCGCCTTTCGCCGGCGGCTGCTGGATCTCGACATCGGGCCGGTTGCGATCCACGCGCCGTATCTGGTGAACCTCGCCGGTCACGACGAGACGCTCTTCGGCAAGTCCGTTGAGTTGATGCGCCACGAACTGGCTCACGCCGCCGAATTCTCGGCGCGCTTCGTGAACGTTCATACCGGTTCGCATCGCGGGTCGGGCGCCGAGCACGGGATTGCCCGACTCATTGAAGGTCTGGAGCGTACGACAGACGACCTTCCGCAGCGCGATGCGGCGCCGGAAAGCTCCAATTCGGGAGGCTCGGCGGACGCCGTCGCCTCAGGCGACCTGCCGCTGGTCGTGCTCGAGAACTTGTCCGGCGGAGGTGACGCGATCGGAGTTACGATCGAAGAGCTGGCGGCAATTCTCGATTCGGCCGCAGCTCGAGGCATCGACGATCGCATAGGCTTCTGCCTGGACGTGGCGCACCTCTGGGGCGCCGGCTACGACGTCGCCGATCCGATCGAGATCGATGATCTCCTCGACCGTTTCGACCGACTGATCGGGATCTCAAGGCTTGTCATGGTTCACCTCAACGACTCGGTTTCGGGCAGAGGCTCGCGCCACGACCGTCACGCCGGCCTCGGTGACGGACAGATCGGACGCGCCGGATTAGCCCACTTCCTATGCCACTCGAAACTCGGCCACGTCGCCTACTACCTGGAAACGCCGGGCATGGACGCCGGACTAGACGCGGTCAACGTAGCTCGGCTGAACGACTTGGTTGCGGGACGTCCCCTGACAGTGGCGAATCCGGCGGCGGCGGACGTGGCGGCGGCGGACGTGGCGGCGGCGGACGTGGCGGCGGCCCCGCACGAACTGACCGCACAGGCACCCGAGGGAGCACCGGCGTGAGAAAGCTGGGGGTGTCGAGTCGCGAGCTGGCCTGTCTGGTCGGGACGGTCCTTCTCGGCGCACTCCTCCGCTTCGCCAATTTGCCGGTTCGCGGCGGCTGGGACTCGGATCAGGGCACAGAGATGCTGGCCCTCCGAGACGCTATCTCGAGCGGGCGTCTGCCGACTTTTGGCCCTACGGCCATCAGCGTGGCGACGCCGTTCCACCACGGCGCCCTCTACTACGACCTGCTCCTGCCGGCCGCGTGGCTCGGTAACGGCGATCCAACCTGGGTCGTCGGGGAGATCGCGCTGCTCAGCCTGATCGTGATCCCGATCGTGTGGTGGATCGCCAGGTCGATCGGCGGGGCGCCCGCGGGACTCATCGCCGCACTGCTCGCCGCGACGTCAGCGGCGCTCGTGGGCTATGCCACGTTCATCTGGAATCCCACGCTGGTGGAGCCCGGCGCGGCCGTGGCCCTGCTTGGGGCGTGGCAAGCGGTAAGAACCCGGCGGCCGCCATGGTGGGTCGTCTCGGCGGTCGGGGCCGTGATAGCGGTTCAGGCGCATATCGCTGCGGTGGTGATTCTGGTGCCGCTGGCGCTGACCTTCATGTACGACATCCGGCGGGGACCGCGTGAGGCGCGTAGTCGCATCGCCCGCTGGGGTATCGCAGGTGTCGGACTCTTCGTCCTGACGTATCTGCCGTTCATCGTTTCCGAACTGGGCGACGGGTTCGCGGACACTCGCAGCATGCTGGCCTACTTCACGACCGACTCGAATTCGGCCGCCTCGATCGCGCCGCCGCTCCGGCTTCTGGTCGCCGCGATCAGGATTCCGGCGTGGCCGCTCACACGCTGGCCGATCGTGGGGCTGAAGACGTACTTCGGGCTTGCCTTCCTGGTCGCTTCCGCTTTCGCCATCGGCCTGGTATGGCGTCTGGGCGTTACCTCCAGAGCGGCCGAATCGGTGGACGCCGATAGCCCGCCGGCCGATAGCNNGCCGGCCGATAGCCCGCCGGCCGAGCGTTCTGGAACGCGGTTGATAGCCGCCTGGCTGCTCACGATGGCCGTCGCCCTGGGCCTTGGCCTTCACGCCGTGTCGGAGTTCCAGGCACTGCCCACAGAGCAGTACCACGTCGTCGCCGATCCCCTGGTGATCGTGGCCGCAGGGTTGATCGCAGGGGGTCTGTGGAGGTTTCGGTCGCGACGCTGGGCTACGGTCGCAGGCCGGGTGGCAGCGGCTGCGGCCGTGGCGTCGATTGTGGCCTGGAACCTGGGCCAGATGCCGCCCCTGACTTCGCCGGACGGAGGGTGGCCGGCTGCGCAGGCCGCAGCCGCGAGGGTGGAGCGAGACACCGGCAGGTCTCATCTAGCACTGGTTTCGTTGTGGCGCGATGGGCTCGGACCCAACAAAGGCACGGACGCATACGGCTATCCGCTTCTGCGCGACGGGATCGTGATGGTTGCTCCGACCGACGCGAGTTACGTCGTGCTGCTCTGCGACACGTTCTGGCTCGGCTGGGTCGGTGGCTGCAGCGGACCCGCGCAGGCCGAGTGGCTGGCCACGGAGCCGGGCGGCATCGGCCTGACCCAGATCGATTCATTCTCGGCCGCGCCCGATCGGATCCTGATTGTCTACCGGCGGGGGCCATGAGAGAGCATGACTCGACGGTCGCGGAGCCGGGAACGCGCAAGCCGTCGACTGGCAATCCGACAGCGCTCCGTCGCCGGCGAGGAGCCACTCGACTGGCCGGCGTTTTCGGCAGGCTCGGCGTTCCGACCTTCGAGTGGGCAGGCGTCGTCTTCATCATGCTTCTCGCGGCTGTCGCCCGCTTCGTCAACCTGCCGGCTCGCGGGATATGGGACTCGGACCAGGGCTTTGAGCTGGGCGCGATCTGGAACGCGGTCCAGACGCATCAACTTCCCATTTACGGCTCACCGGCATTCACCACCGGCCCAGCATTCCACCACGGCGCGCTCTTCTACGACCTGCTGATCCCCGTCTCGTGGATCAGCCAGGGCAACCCCACGGTCATGGTCGTCGAAATCGTGCTGTTCGGACTGGCCGTCGTGCCCCTCGTTTGGTGGACCGCCCGGTCGATCGGGGGTACAGCGGCCGGTCTCGCGGCCGCACTTCTGACTGCGGTATCGCCCGCCCTGATCGACAATTCCACGTTCCTCTGGAATCCAACGCTTGTCGAGCCCGGTGCGGCGCTGGCTTGTTTCGGGGCGTGGCAGGCGTGGCGCACTCGCGATGCTCGCTGGTGGGTCGTAGCGGCAGCCGGCACCGCACTGGCCTCTCAGTCTCATCTGACCGGTCTGGTGCTGCTGTTCCCGATGGCTGCGCTCTTCCTCGTGGACCTGCGGCGGGGCCCGGCGAAGACTCGCAGGAGGCTGGCGGCGTGGGGAATTGCCGGTGTCGGGCTCTTCGTGCTGACCTGGCTGCCGTGGATTGTCAACGAACTGAGCCACGGCTTCGTCGAGACGAGGGCGATGCTGCAGTTCAGTCAGGACGGCCCGCCGGCCCTCGACCCGTTCAGCCGGCTGTTCATCGGCTTCACACGCGTCCTGGCGTATCCATTCACGAGCTGGCCGCTCAACGGCGTCCTGGCAGGCCTACCGGCCGCTCTGGCAGCCGCAACGGCTATTGTGGCGGGCATGATCTGGCGCCTCACTGGAGCCTTTGCCCGGCGAAGGGACGGCTCGGCTGTCGTGGACGGCTCGAGTTTGGAGCGGCAGGGCCTCACATTCGTAGTCGGGTCCATCGTGCTCATGACCACGATCCTGGCCCTCGTTATCAGGGCGGTCTCCCAATTCAGCGACCTGAACCAGGAGCAATACCACTCAGTCGTCGACGTCTTCGCGATACTCGCCGCCGGGCTCCTGGTGAGCGGCCTCTGGCGCGCTCGGCCGCTGAAGAGACGGCCGAACTCGGGCCGCGCCGTGGCGGTTGTCGTGCTGACCTGCCTGGTGGCTGTTGGAGTAGCTAACTGGCCGCCGCTGACCGCCGCTGACGGTGGCTGGCCGGCGGCCCAATCGGCCGCGCAGCGGCTCGAGAACGACGCCGGCGGTCGGGACGTGGCTCTGGTTGCGCTGCCCACGTTCATCTCCGGCGACGCCTATGGCTATCCGCTCAAGCTCGATGGCTACCGGCTCGTCGATCCGGCCGGTTCGGGCACGCTCATTGTGCTGTGCTATCCGTCCTGGGCCCACAAGTGGTCACTTGGCGATTGCGGCGGAGCGGCCGAATCGGCCTGGATCGCGTCGAACCTGTCGGGCCGCCGGTACAGTCGCGTGGACGAATGGCAGCCAGCGCCGGATCGCGTTCTGTCGGTCTACCGATTATCGCCCTGACGGGCTAGCGCGAGGGTCGCGGCCTCGGCGGCATGGGCCGAATCATGGGTCGCATCGCAGCTCCCCCGATCGCGGCAGAGACCATCGGCGTGTCGCGGCGGTCGTCCATGATCCGCCGCGGTTCCATCGGCCGGTCTTCCGTACGAAGACCCGCATATCCGCGGCCGAAACGGCGCATCCGCACGGCCAGGTAATACTCCATGACCTGGCGCACCTGGGGCTCGGACAGGACTTCGTCGGCTCGGAGCGCGTACTCGACGCGAGCGGTGGGATTTGCCGGGCCGGCGGCCACCGCTCCGAGGTATTGCGGAGCTTCGGCGTCGTCGCGAATCTCTCGAAGACCGCGGGCCAGCTTGGTGGCCGTTCCCAGCGACGGCATCCGATCGCCGCGGATCAGCCTGGAGATAGTCGAGTGGTCGACGCCGGACTGCTGGGCCAGCTGCCGCTGCGACATCTTCTTCGCTTTGAGCTGAGCCTTCAGCCATTCGTTGAAAGCTCGTCCGTTCTGACCGGTCATTGGCCTTGCGGGCTCCGGGGGTGGGGCGCTCTGCCCCGTTAATAGAACTATCGGAGCGAGCCCTCGGAGCGTGAATGGGCTTTTGGTACCTCACTCGGAACGACTACCGGCCAACCCCTGTCAGGACCCCGGTTAGGTCTGGTGGGTAGTTCCAGCCACTTCGAGTGGGGTCAGCTCGCCGGCGGCACCGTGCCCCGTTCGACGAGGTCGACCCTCATGCCGCCGCCGCGAGGCTTGGACGAGATCACGTAAGCGATCGAACCGAAGACGACGACTGAGAACACGCTGATCGAACGGTCGATCAGGATGACCGCCGCGGCGTGGGGTGTGCTGGCGTTGAACACTCCCTTGAGCACTCCGCCCATGCCCAGTTCGACGAGCCCGAGACCGCCCGGCGTGAAGGGCACGGCCGTCAGCAGCGACCCGATCAAGGCCACGAACATCGCCCCCGAGAATCCCAGGTCGATGTCGCTGAAGCCGAGAGCCCGAACGACAAAGTAGAGGCGCAACGCCTCGGTCATCCAAATCACAATCGTGAGTGCGCCGAGGAGGGGCATGCCCCGCAGGCCCACCGAGCCGAAGACTCCTTCCTCAAAGCGCTCGTAGAACTCGACGATGCGGTGCGGCACGGGCAGGAAGGCCAAGAGCCGGCGACCGAAGCTTCGCATCGCCACCAGGGCAACGATCAGCAGCACGATCACGACGACGCCCAGCGCAAAGATCAACTGAACCGATCGCGGCAGCGCGCCAAGGTTGTCGTGGAACCGCACGTAGCCGGCAAGAATGCCGAGGGCGGCGATCGTGATGAGGTCCAGGATCCTCTCCATGAAGACCGTGCCGAGGGTCTTCGTGGCGGACACGGGGCTGTTCAACTTGACGAGATAGGCGCGGTAGAGATCGCCAAGCTTGGCCGGCACGATGCAGTTGACCAGCCAGGACAGGAACAGGATCTCGGTTCCGTCCTTGACCTTGATGTTGTAGCCAGCGCCCTTGAGGAGCCTCGTCCAGCGCCAGCCACGCATCGGGAAGCCCGCGTAGTAGATGACGAAGGCGAGGAGGATGAACCACAGGTTGGCCTGGCCGATCTCGCCGGGGACGTCCTTCATCTGCTGCCAGTTGAGGCCGACGGCGACGATGATGATGACAAGCGGGACGGCGATCGACAGGAGGGTACGCGGCTGGCGAAGCCGGCCGAGCAGCGACATCTGCTCGGGCGCCGGAACCTCGACCGGGGTTTCGGGGTGGATCAGCGCATCCGCCTCCTGGCCGAGAGAGTCGCCGATCGGATGCTGGTGGTGCTCCTTGTTGTCGGTCACTTGCGTTCCCCCGGGCTGGTTGTGGCGGGGCGGCGGCCGTTGCCGCGCATGGATTGGATGAGTTTGGCCACCGGCGTCCAGGCACGGACGTAGTAGCTGGCTCGGTGGGGCTGGATATCTACGCCGGCGAGCGCCGACAGCAGACCGGAAGGCGTGCTCGGATCCCCTTGAACTATGTTGTATGAGACCCCAACTTCAAAGACCGTGTGCGAATCCGAGGCGCACAGTCCCGGCAGGGAGTACTCCCGGGCAAAGAGAGCAGCCTGCTCGTTGGCCGAGCCGCCGATCACACGGGCGTTGTAGATCTCCACCCAGTCCACGGCTCCCGCGATCGCCGCCGGGTCGGCCCCGCTCTTGCGGCCGTAGCCGCGCGTGCGGTCGAAGGGATGGGGAATGCCGACGAGTCCGCCCTGCTCACGGATTGCGGCGATCGTCTCGAGAGCCGACATGCCGGGCGGGACAGCTTTCTCGACAAATACGGCCACGAGGTCGCCGTCGGCCGTCTTGATTTCCTCGCCGACGATGACCACCAGGTCGTCCGGCGCGGCGTCGCGGGCCCGAAAGGCACCGTCAATTCGGTCGTGGTCAGTCACGGCCAGGTGGGTCAGGCCGCGCCCGGCCGCCGCCCGCACGACCGCCTCGGGTCTGGCCAGGGAATCGAAACTCGAACTGGTGTGGCAGTGGAGGTCGATGAAGGCGCGGTTCGCAACCGGCAGTTCGCCGCCATCATTCGATTCTTCCGTTGAGGAAGGCATCAGACCTGCGGGCCGAGGTATTTCTTGAAGAAGTCGAAGTGCTCGAGGGCGATGCCGGTTCC
>PMLK01000114.1 GCA_003158875.1 Chloroflexota bacterium | reverse complement strand
TCTGATCCGAAGTCAGATGCTCTCTCCACTGAGCTACGGGCGCGCAGTTGTCGACCTGTTCCACGCTCACTTAGAGCATCTGATTGGATGCCAAGGTTGTCCGGGCGACGTGAGCCAGTATACGGCGAGCATCTGATCCGGGCCCAGATACCGCGTTCCGCACAGAGCATTTAGAGCATCTGATTGTGCAGATTCGCCGGAATGGGGAACCCGGCGTGATTCCGAAACCGCCACGTGGACGATCAAGGCGTGTTGGTCTCCAGGAGATGCTGACCCCTTCGTGTCCCAGATCGACATACAGGCCGCGGAACTTCTTCCAACGTAATGACCGCAAGGGCGGCAGTCAGAGCATTCGCCTCGATAATCTTCCTACCTGCCCGCGGCGTAAGCCGTCGGGTCGGTGATCCCGCTTTGCTCAAAGGCTGTCCGTCGTTCATCGCACGCCAGGCACACACCGCAGTGCAGCTGCTGCCCTGCGAAGCAAGACCAAGTATCGGCGAAGGGTACTCCCAAGCTCTGTCCGCGCTTGACGATGGCGGCCTTGTCGGCATCGAGGAACGGCACGGCGAGGCGAATCCCGCCCGACGTGCTCAATGCCAAAGTCTCCATCGCCTCAAATGCTCGCATGAACTCGGGACGACAGTCGGGTGTCGGTGCGTCGATGCCACTCACCGCGATCGCTACCACGGAAGCCCCGACTGTCACGGCTGCGGCGTACGCCAGTGAGAGAAAGATGACGTTCCGATTGGGCACGAAGTGCGTGCGCATCCCGGCATAGGTCGAGGCGGCCGTCTCCAGGGGCACATCTCCCCCAACAAGTGACGACCGGGCTAGGATCGCACCGACGCCAGCGGCCGCCAGATCAATCGTAAAGAGGGGCACGCCAAGCTTCTTAGCAATCAGGTCGGCAGACTGGCCTTCGCGAGAATGGCGTTGACCGTAATGAACGAATAGGCCGGTGACGTCCAGGCCGTCCGCTGCAAGGCTGTACGCCAGGACTGACGAGTCCAATCCGCCGGAAAGCAGGACTACGGCCCCGTCTCGTTTCCCGTTCATGCGACCACCTGGCTCATGGCGACTAGCTCCCGTCTCTTGTTGGCGGCGATGATGGGCAGTGCACAGCTAGCGAGCAGGAATAGAATCCCAGCACCCATCCAACCTGCCTGACCGTTGCTTATCACGAGGCCCGTGACCATGATCGGCGCTAGCGTTGTCGCGAGGCCATAGCTCATGGTCGAAGCAGCCTGGTATTCCACTTGCCGGTCCTCCGCCGCCAGCTCATAGAAGTAGCTCCACGACGCGGCGGACGATAGCAGCTCGCCGGATAGGTGCGCCAAAGCTCCCCCTGCGAGCAACAGCTCTGCAGTAACGGGGCCCAAGCCGCTTGTGAGGCCGATGAAGCAGCAGGCGACGAGCAAGGCAGCGCCAGCGAGCCTGGCGGCAATCTTCGCTTGATCGGCAGTCTTCACCTGGCTTGCAACCCGTGGTTGAAGGAGAGCACATCCAAGGGTGTTCATGGTCATCAGCACGCCGACCATCGTGACTGGGACGTCCTGGAGTCGGACGATCCAGATGGGTATCCCTACGGTGAGGATCGCTTCGCTCATGTACACCACGGACGTCGTTCCAACGAGTGTCATATACCACCGGTCGCGCATAACAACGAATTTCCGTTTCGCGATCTCGGCTGGGGTCCGGATATTGGGCAAGAGCAAGACTAGGGCGCCACTGATGAGGTAGGTGGCGGCATCGGCAAGGATTCCGAGGCGGATCGCGAACGAGGACCCGGCTGCCAGGCAGACTATTGCCAAAGTGGTACCGGCAGTGAGGCCGACATTGCTGGCAGACCGCAGCCATGCACGCGTGAGGACCCGATCGGGATCCGAGCTGACCTCCGCTATCAAGCCGGTCCGGATCGCTGAGGAGGCGTTGGCCAGAGCCAGATCCGCGATGGCTATGATGCAGTAAGCGGGAAGACTGTCGACGAACACGAAGGCCGCTACCACCAGCATCTGGGCGACGTTGACCATCACGAGAGCGTTGCGGGTCCCGAGCCTCATTGCCAAACGCGCTGCGGGTACGTTCGCCAGCAAGGCAATGCCGCCCGCCAACGTGAGCGCGGCGCCGACCTGGTCAGCGCCGAGCCCGACGTGTTCTGTGAAGTAAACAAGACTCACCGCGAGGAACAGGCCGGTGCCGACCGTGTTGACGAACCCGGAGGTCGCCAAGACGAGACGCGGCTTCCTCGACTGCGTCTCGTTGTTCACATCAGGCACGCAAGGTATTACCAAGAAGCGTCTCGCTCTCACGGTCGAGCGCCCGTATGTACATCGTCTGCTGGACAGCGGTGCACCCTCGCCTGACCTTCGCCTCACCGGAACCCATGCCGTAGTGGATGCAGCGGGCATTGCTGGTCGGCGCGATCTGGGCGGCCTTGTAGAAGCCGAGCGCGAAGTAAAGCGGCAATTCGTGCCGCTCCACGAACTCGTAGTCGAAGCCGAGGTCGCGGAAGACCAAGTCGTCCCGCCATTGGATGATCTGGACGTAGCCGACGACCCGGCCATCGTGCCGGGCCGTCAGGAGAGACACTTTGTCGCCAGCGATCTCGGCGAATTCCTGCAATGACAGCGCAATGTCAGCGGCCGGCCGCGGGCTTCCATACTTCCTGCGCAAGTTCTCGGACAGCTTCCCGAGCAGCGGGATCAGCTGGTAGTCCATCGGTTCGTGCGCCAGCTGCACTCCCGCCGAGTCCACCCGGGAGATCTCCCGCCGGATGGCGTGACGCCTGTGTCGGTCGAAGCTGGCGAGGTAACCGTCGAAATCCGCCCACGCCACGTCCATCTGGTAATAGTCGGAAGCCGGCACGTTCAACCAGCCCAAAGCCTGGAGAGCTTCGTTCAACATCCGATCTGATGCATCGACGTAGGGCATGACGAGAGTCCTTGCTCCCAGTTCTGCCGCCACTTCGACGGTGCCCTCGATCAGCCCAACCACATCCGCCACGGTCGAGCCGGCTCCTCGCAGGAGCCGGCTGGGGCCGGCCTGCCTGCCACCGACGAGAAGAGTCGGGAGGAGCGTGGTCAGCGCCTCATCATCCGGCTCGTCACCGCGTTCGCGGACTCGGGCTGCGATGATTCGGTCAAGTCTCGTGAAGGGCGACGGCCGGCTTTCAGATGTCAGGCAGTAGCAGGCGACGGCCGCACGGAGCGGATCACTGTCGACCCACAAGTAATTCCCTTCGGTCGGGTATAGCTCCTCGAAGGAGCGCAGACCCCACGAACTTGAGTAGAAGTCGCCGGAAGCGGCCATCGCGTCCCAGTTATTGATCGGGATGTCGGCGACCTTCGTGGCGTGGCTGATCTTCATCGAACCGCCACGACCATAGCGGAGTTCAGATGCCGCCATGCCACATCTACCTCCACGAACCCGGCCTCGGTCAAGGCCTGCAGATGCCATTCTGCGTCCGGCGTGAATTCGGCCGAACGGTCGAAAGAACGGCTGCGACGCTGTTCGAAGTGCGGGCCTAGCCACTCCTGATGTTCAGCGGTTTGCCACCACCCGTGCCAGTCCTGGGCTCCCAGGTCGCGCTGCCGCTGGGAATGGCAGTGCTCGAGCTGCTCCGCCATAGTGCTGACGGCGGGCGAATGGGCAAGTGGCATCCAATCCAGGTTGACGAAAACGCCGCCCGGCCTCAAGTGCTCTGCCACCCAACGATAGACAGACCTCAGGTCAGGGTCTGCCAGCCAGTGCAGGGTGGTTGTGGCGACAACGACATTCGGCCGCGTCCCCTTCAGTTCAGCCACACCGGGGAGCTCAAGGAGATCGGCGTCGAGCAGACGGCAGTTCTCGTCATCTCCCAGGACTGCTCTTGCAATGGCGAGCATCACCGGGTCGCGATCGGCGCCTATGACCTGGCTCCTTGACAGTCGCTGGCGGATACGGCGGAGCACGGAGCCGCAGCCGCAGCCGAGCTCGACGACCAAGCCGCTTCCTTGGTCTGGTAGAGCCTGCTCGACTATGTCGACCAGGAGGGCGAAACCGGCCTCGCGTCCAGGGCGGTACAGTGCTTGCTGCGAATCCCAGCCGTCCAGTAGCACCACACCCTCGGACTGATGGGGGTCAGACAGCATCGTTGCCACGCCAATTCCTGTAGGACTCGAACAAGATGTCGACCACACGAGATGTCAGCGTGCCCTGTGCTGCCTCCGCGGCGTTGCAGATGCCGCCCGGATTCAGGAGGTTTACCTCCAGGAGGGAGTTCCCAGCGATGTCGAGACCGGCGAAGCGAATACCGTAGTTTTGGAGGTTGACGCTTGCAAGATTGCACACCTCGATCTCGTCAGCAGTCAGCTTACGACCCGTCACGAGCTCCCCCCCGTGCGTGTAGTTGGTGCGGTGTTCACCGCTCCTGGGGCGCCGTCCGTAGGAAGTGATTACTTCGCCTCCGGCAACCAGCACCCTGGTGACCTCTCGGGCTGCCGCAGGCACATATTCCTGGGCGGCCGCATAGCGTCCGACAAAACCTTGGAGCGCCCGGGCGTTCAGCTCGAGAATGGCATCCGCGTTGCCAGTAACAGACTGAAGTAGCGCATCGAAGTTGTCACTGCGGGGACGCAAGATGAACACGTCCGCGCCGGCTCCAGAATTAGGTGGCTTGAGGATCCATGTGGAATCCGACCGCCTGGCAATGGCGCCCTTCAAGACTTGGTAGTCGTTGGCGACAAACAGTCCGGCTGAGTTGCGCCGAGAGTCCAACATGGACAAATTGGTCTTCGAATTCAGGAAGAACAAGCCTGCGATGTCGTTCACGAAGAAGCAGTGCTGGTTCAGGCGCCAGAGGATCTGCCACACGCAGCGGCTGACGCTCTCGTGCGGCTGGTTCATCATCCAGCCGACATCTGGGGATTGCACCGGTTCCCAAGACAACGACTCGGGGTCCACCGTGCCTTCGCCGTCCCAAGTGACGCCTTGGACCCAGACGTCGCTGTCTAGCAGGGCTACCGAGTTGAGTAGGCCAAGGTGAACAGAGACGCCTCGGCGGGCCAGTTCGGCCGCAAAAACGCGGTGGTTGAAATCAAGGCTCGAGACGGAGTCGATGAATAGCCAGGCGGTGAGGGGGCTGTCGGAGCCAGGTCGCCTGCTCAATGTGTCACCCCCCGCCCCTCTGCGAGATACCGGACCCGCGCAGGCGTATCTCCGAGCCTTACGAGGACAGAATCGCGTGCTGATCCAGTAGCCATCGCGTAACCGAGACGGTCCCGGTAAGTGTGCGTTATGGCGACATGTCGCGGGAATTCACCATAGGGGACCACACGCATCCCACTGCTCTCGCGACGGTCAACGTCGATGAGCCCCGGCAGCTCTGGCTCCATGAACCGGATGCCGGCGGCTTGAACGAACCGGCTTGTCACGGGTCCGGATGGCGGCTCTCCCGCGCACCGCCCTACGTGAAGGTCGATCATGTCCACGTCGCGCGCCAGGCGGACGAGTTCGGGGATGAAGTCACCCGCCAATCGGGGATTTGCCTCCATCAGGATTGGCCCATCGGCTGCCAAACGGAACTCGAGGTGAGCCCCGCCCCAAGTGAGTTCAAGCCGTCGCGCCACAGTCTCGGCGACTTCGGGAAGGGTTGGATTCTCCGCCATGGCCTCGTGGCTCACGATGTGGCCAATCTCAACGAACCAAGGAAGCGGCCCAAGGGCCTTCTCTGTCAGGGCAAAGCAGTGGCCGTCCATAAGTTCGGCAGACAGCTCGCGACCAGCCACGTATTCCTCGACCAGAACGTGACCACACCCAGAGCGGCGAGCGCTCAGCTCTGAGAAGTGCTCGAACACCTCCCGGGAGGTGGCGCACAGCCTTACGTCGAGGCTACCGGTGCCGTCGCAAGGCTTCACCACCGCCGGCGACCCTAGCCGTGCAGCGAAAGTAGCGGCAGCGACAGCCGTGCTGGGGCAGCTCCACAAGGGAACCCAGGGGGACTCTGCAAGTGCAACACGTTGCTGAAGCTTGCACCTGGCTCGAATGATGGCTGGGGGATTCGGACCTGGCACTCCGAGCCGCGCAGCTAGTGAAGCCACAAGGGGGGCGAAGACGTCGGAAGCCGTGCAAACCCCCGTTACGCCGGCAGACTCACAGGTGCGGGTGAGTTGTTCAACATCGCTGGTGTCCGCTTGCCTGACCTCGACCGACCCTAGATGGCCCTCTCGGAGGAACGGATAGCGGTTCGCGTCTCGTGCATAGAACGCGACTTCGAGACCACGCTCGAGCGCAGCACGAACGAACATGGGACCTGTACCGGTGGTGTTGCTCTCCACGAAGGCGAAGCTCATGGCTGGTCGGCGGTCACGACTGGTAGGTCGGACAGCCGCCGCCGGGACCACTGCATCCAGGACCAGCACTCTTCGCCGGCCTTTGGTGTGATCACCTGCCTGGGCTCTGGATCGATGGGTGTCGGCCAGGGAAGGGTCCGTTTGACCCACTTGTCGCTGTAGACCGTGTCGACATAGCGGTGCCCTGCATCTGCCATTGTCACGACAACGAGCTGGTCTGGGTGGCTCCTTGCCCACCACCGCGCGACTTGGTAGGCGGCGCCGCTAGTTGGCCCCATGAAGAGCCCGTGGGTGCGCAGAAGCTCGCGAGTCGCTTCAAACGTTGCCGGAGCTGGCATCCAGCTGACCGAGTCGAATTGGGTATGGTCGAGCATGTCAGGAATGATCGAATTACCCATACCCCGCACGAGTCGCCGGCCATCGCTCTGTCCGAACAAGACGCTGTGGCAGGTGTCGACCGCGATTGCGTGAAGGTGCGGCGACAACTGACGTGCTCGGCGCACGGTGCCGACCATCGATCCCCCTGTGCCGACCGATCCGACCAGGCAGTCGACACGTCCCAGCCGCTCAAAGAGATGCTCGGCATATCGGCCGTAGGCCTCTGCGTTCTTCGGGTTGCTATATTGCTGTGTCCAGTAGATATTAGGGTTCTTCTGTAGGCATCTGTGCAAGACGTCGAGGCGGGCTCGCTGCATTCCACCGCTTGGATGCGGTTTGGTGACCACGCGTAGGTCGACGCCCATAAGCAGAAGTTGCCGGCGGAGCCGAATGTCGGTCGCGGTCGAATCCGTGACGATCGTCAAGTGGAATCCTCGCGCTGACGAGTGAATTGCCAGCGCCAAGCCGAACGAGCCAGAGGTCGTCTCGATGATGGAGCCGCCCGGCTGAAGTTCTCCGCGCGCCAGCGCATCGTTGAGAATGGCGCCAGCTGGCAACAGTTTCATCAGCGAGAAACACGCGGCGACAAGGTTGTCTTCCAGCCGATAAAGTCGGGGCATCTCAAAGTCGCCGTGCCCCACGATCCGCAGGCCGTCGTTCTCCTTCACTGGGCTGGCCGGCGCGATCACCACGACTCCGGTCCCGCCTGGCGGCTCTGCCCTGCCGGGGCATAGTCAGCGAAGAGGACGTGAGGCGCGTCACCCCGAGTCGCGACTGTTCGAGTGCGAGCCGAGGCCTTGACCCCGCGGGCTTCCATGCAGAGGTGCCGCCCAATGGCTATGACGCAGACATCGCTCGCGCCCGTCGCCTCGCAGATCCGATCAGCAATCAGTTCGGTGACGTCTTCCTGCACGTTGAGGCCAGCCGACACCTCCCTGGTGATCCGAACGAACTTCGAGAGACCAAGCAGGCGGCCGACCGGACGATAAGCAATCGACACTGACATCGAGAAAGGTAGGAGATGGTGCTTGCATACTGACCAAGTCTGGATGCCTTCGACGGCCACGGCCTCCGGAGACTGACAAGTGTCGAACGTCGTCATGGGGGCGTCGTCGACGGACATCACCTCCATCCACCAAGCTGCCCATCGGCGTGGCGTATCGCTTAGCTCAGCGTCCTCAGGGTCGTATCCGAGCGTCAGCAACAGCTCTCGACACAAGTGCTGCAGGTGTACTTCCTGCGTGCTGCTGACCAGCGTGCGGTGGTCGTGATCGTACCGATGGCGATCGGCGATCACGTCTGCAGTGGACGACATATCGGCCTAAATCCCTCTCTCATTTCCGTAGACAAGTACGTGCAAGCGGGAGGTGATATTCCAACCCCTGCTCAGAACCGCCTCGGATATCTCACGCGTCTTGAGGAGTATCTCTGGAGCCGCCGTTCCCTCCGGCATTATGTAGACGGGCCGGAGATCGTGTCGTATCGCAAGATCCTCGATTTCCTGGAGGTCATCGCAGGACTGAACGACGAATTTCCAGCGGGCCTTGCCAGACGCCTGCAGACGGTCAATCGCGTCCGGCTTGTAGCGATGGTCTAGCCGGTTGCGGCTGTTGCTCAGCTTCGGCGAAACATTGTAAGCAGTCACTAGCTGTGTCACTCGGTCAAGGGGTGCAATGGTTCCAGCCGTCTCTATCTCGACGTCCCACTTCGCGGCAGCCAACTCCCCGAGGAACGGGACGAGCGCGCTCTGTTGGAGCAAAGGCTCTCCGCCGGTGATGACCATCAGGGCCGGGCTCGCGAGGGGTAGTAGCCCAGAAACTTGGTCGATCGACAAATGCGTCAGTTGATGCCGCGGGTCGAAAACGTGACCGTTCTTGCCGGTCCAGTCCCACGTGTACGGCGTGTCGCACCAGACACAGCTGAGGTTGCAGCCCCCGAGCCTGACGAACCATGCCAATCGGCCTATCGACGGACCTTCGCCTTGAAACGTAGGCCCGAAGACCTCGGACACTACCAGCTTACGACGGTCCGCTTCGTTGGTCCCGTGTACGGCGCGAGACCGCATATCTGTTCCTTCCATGCCCGCTGTAGCGGCTAGGAGCGGCGATAAATGCATTCGCTTGTGCAGGTCTCTTGAATCGTCACCGCCGCGATGGGCAATCCGGACGCCGCGACCTTTTCGAACAGCCACTCTGCCAACAGCTCCGAGGTCGGCGACTCAAGGCCCGTCGTCTCGTTCAGGTAGTGATGATCCAGGTAGTCGTCCACAATCGGACGGACAATCTGCGCGATGTCCCCAAAGTCGATGAGCATCCCGACCTTCGGCCCGGAAGCTTCGACTGACATTCCCGCCACTTCGACCCATACGACCCAGGAGTGCCCGTGAAGCCGGGCACACTTACCATCATGATGGGGAAGACGATGGGCGGCTTCAAACGTGAAACGTTTACGTACGGCATATGCCACGTGTCCCGCCTCCAGTGTCGTGGACTACCATTGTGCTGGCAGGAGTCAGTACGCCGCCAACACCGATCACGGGTAGTGACGATGCCGTGGTAAGGTGAACCCCCTGTTCAGTAGCGCTATACCTCTTTGGCCTACAGTCAGGGAGGGTAAAATGCGAGGCAGGGTGGACGAGATCCTGTACTTATCCGGCCAAGACGTGGCTGAGGCGTTGGCGCTGATCGACCCACTGGCGGTGGTCAGATCTGTGCTCCTGGCGCACGCCGGCGGCCGCGTGGTGTTGCCCGCGGAGGCCTATCTTCACTGGACGACGCCGGCTGGCGGCCGCGCCCGTAGCCTGAACATGCCGGGCATGGTCGAGGGTGAAGGGACCTCGGCTCCACCGGTGGTGGGGACGAAGATCATCAACTCGGGCTTTTCAAACCCCGACCATGGGATTGCCAGGGCGGCGGGACTGACCCTCCTGTTCGACCCGCAGACCGCTCGGCCTGCTTGCGTCATGGAGGGCGCCCAGATCTCCGCTGTACGGACAGCAGCGGTGAGCGTTATCTCTCTGATGGAACTCGGTCCGCGCTCGCCGACACGGGTCGCGGTCGTGGGCGCCGGATACATCGCCGAGACCCATATCCGGCTCCTGCTTGCCGGCACGCATGGCGTCGGCGCAGTGACCATCTGCGACATACGACTTGAAAGGGCGGAGGCATTGCGCCGAAGGTTGGTCGACCTGGCGGCGAGCGTGGGAGTAGCCCTGGACATATCCAGCGAGCCCAGAGTGGCTGTCGATGGTGCCGAGGTGGTCATTCTCGCGACGACGGCGAGTGAGCCGTACCTGGGATTGGACGTGCTGGGAAACGCCCGTCTCTGCCTCAATGTGTCGCTAGATGACCTCGATGCGATGACATTGCTCCAGGCAGACCGCCTCTATATTGACGACTGGCAGCTCATCGTCGCCGACGACCACCGTCTGCTCGGCAAGCTTGCCCGACAGGGACTCGTCACCGGCCCAGGTGTACTGCCACCGCAGGGCGGTCGAGCAGTCGATGGCACGCTCGGCCAGCTACTGTCGGGGGAATGCGACGGGCGGCGCCGGGATTCCGAACTTATCATCATCAATCCCTTTGGGATGTCGATCTGCGACTTGGCGGTCGCCGCGGTTGTGCACGAGGCGGCACAGCGCCATGGTCTGGGCACACGGCTGCCTCTCTGAGCGGTCTCCAGCGAAGGTCGAGACGCGTGTCGAGGACTTATGTACAGGTCTCCTTGAGTTCGGGATCACCCTGCCAGACTCCTGATCTACTCCTCAAACGCCTGATGGGCCGCGGAGGCTTCCATATGCGATACCGAGAGAATTTGTAGCTCCAAACTACCCACGCTCCGAGCGGCGATCGGGAGACTCGCATGAACTGAATGAGCACTATGGGTTCTCGAGATTCTTCTTGAAGTGAGGACCGGAGTAAGGCAAGGATCTCGCCGAGCCGGACGAATCGCTGTCGTCCCTCCCTCGTCTATGACGATCGATCAAACAGGACACCTGGACTCGAGGACTCGGCAAGGTCGTGGGATCTCCCGGCGGTCGCTGTCGGTCGCGAGCTAGGCAATAGGTCGATCCTCGCGGCGCCGTTCGAGCCCTGAGTGGGACATTCAGGTCGTTGGTGTCGGCTCCAGTTGAACCGGCGACCGGAGCGTTGTTGCGTGGGCGAGGGAGTCCACCCCCAGGCGTATAATCCTCCCCTCTGGTCCTATAGAACCGAGAAGTCAAGCCAGACCGCACTCTTCCAGTCCACGCTCACTTAGAGCATCTGATCCTGCTCGTTTTGCATGCCCATTCCCCTCGTGGCGCATTGAGCATACGTCCGGGCAATCCGAAGTCAGATGCTCTATCCACTGAGCTACGGGCGCACCGATCGTCGCAGTTCCACGCTCAGATAGAGCATCTGATCCGATGCCACGATCCCGAGCGGCGACCGACGAAGTATACGGCGAGCATCTGATCCTGGCCCAGGTGCCTCACGCCGCACAGAGCATGTAGAGCATCTGATTCGGCGAAGAGTCGATCCACGTGGGAACCCGAGAACTGCGACACGGTAACCCGTTCGGAGCGTGCGCGGCGGGTACTTGTCGCGGCGGGTTCTCTGCCAGCGAACTGCTTCGGCACGCCCATTTCGTCCCGGCTTCGCTGGCCGGATCAGGATCCCTCCAGAAACCCGGGATATTCAGGAGAACTGCCGGCCTGCAGTTGGCCCCATGCCTTCGAGCGATCTGATCCTCGCCTCGATCTGTTCTGCACAGGAGCCTTCGACGAGGAAGCGTCCCAGGGCATCGACTGAGTCAACCGCGTCGACCGTCCTGGCGCAGTAGAAGGACTTGATGCACCATGCGGGCTTCTCATCGGCCTCGGGCGGCGGTTCGGTCGCCGTCCACAGCAGGAACCCGGTCTGCCCACTCACTCGCTCGCGCGGTTCGGCCTCGTTGTCGATACCCGTGGCTAGCAGGTAGCCGAGCCTGGACAGATCCACACCGTAGGTGTGCCGGATCGAGTCCTTGATCAGCCCTCCACCGAGCCGGCAGGCCACTTCGCCAGCGAGGTAGCCGCCCTCACCATCCGCGTAGACCTCAAGATGGAGCAGGCTGGCCCCGTGATCCTGGGGCAGCGCGGAGACGAACTTGGTTGCCAGTGCACGGAGCGACTCGTACGGGGTCGAGCCCATATCGAGCATCACCGACGCGACGTTCTTCCGAGCGAAAGTGTGGGGCGGATCGAGATAGATCGATGGCGAAATCAGCAAGGGGCGTCCAGCCTTGAGCGCGATGTCTATGTGGTAGACCGAACCGCTCTGGCGCACCTCGGCCATGAGCCGATCCTCCAGGAGCGCCTCGACCAGTTCCGGGTCGCCGGCCAGAAGCTGGCGGGCTTCGGCTTCCGAGGCCAGGAAGTGGACCCCCATTGAGCCCGCTCCGAGCCGTGGCTTCACCACTATCTCGCCGAAGTCGGCGAGGGCTTCGAAGACGTCGTCGGCGGACTGGATGCTTCGAGAAGGTACGGGCGTCAGGCCCGCTTCCTCGAAGAGCAGCTTCATCTTTACCTTGTCGCGAAAACGCAGCGCCATGGCAGACTTCTGGCCTGAGATTCCGAAGAGCGAACGCAGATGCCCTGCTCTGAGTATGTCGTCCTCGGAGTTGGAGACGATCCGATCCGGCCGCCAGCGCTCACAGAGGGCGATCAACCCGGCCATCGCCGCCTCGGACGAGTACGCGCCGTACAAGTATCTGGTGACCCCGGGGCTAAGGCCCTCGTCCGGCCTAGCGGTGCCGACCGCCGAGACTATCGATATCTCCGCGTCTGGGATTGCTTCCTTGAGCCAGTGATCGACCGGCGACGTCGATGTGGGCTGCTGCAGGATGAGGACCCTCATGTCGGGCTGCCCTCGGCCGTCATCAGGCCTCCGCCCTCGGAAACCATTTGCGCTTCCGATTCGGGCGGCCGAAAGCTGTCTTCCTCGAGCCGTCGAACCAGCCGCGGCAGAAGGAGACGGAGGGAGACGAAGACGGCGCTCAGACAAAGCCAGCCAAGCGGGCCGTTTGTCAGCACCAGCCCGGCCACCAGCAGCGGACCCACGACCTCCTGAGCGGCGAGCCCCAGGCTGAAAACGGCCAAATACTGGCTCATCTGATCGTCTTGGGCATAGCGGTAGGACAGCGTCCATGAGCCGACCGCCTCCCATAGCTCCCCGCCCGTCATCGCGACCGTTGCGACGATCAGCAGTAGCGCCGCGGGGACAGTAGGGGTATGCCATGCGACTGCCATCACCAGGCAGCACACGGCGAGGCTCGCGGCGGAGCGTCGCATCGCCCGCAGCCCTCCCTCCATACCGTCGGCGCCCCTGGCGACCCGGACCTGGAAGAGGACGGCAAGCACCGTGTTGGCCAGAATCAGACAGGGCACGAGCTCGGGAGGGGCGCCCGTCTGCTGGATGGCCCAGAGCGGGATAGCGATGCCGAGCAGGCTGACGTGGAGCGTCAATACCCCGTCGGAGACGGTCAGCAGAAGGTACCTGGGATCGCGAAACGCCAGCGACGCCGCTATGGGGTTCGGCTTGCGTTTTCCTGTTGGAGCAGAACCCAACCTGACACGGCGCAGAGCCAGGGCTGCCAGGGCAAATGAGAGTGCGTCCAGCAGGATCACGGCCTGGTAGCCGGATCTGGTGTGCAGCGCAATTAGTGGCGCTGCCAGGGCCGCCCCAAGAGAGAAGCCGACATTGCGGATGCTCCTCATCAGGGCGAGCGTGGCAGTGCGATCGGCCTCGCCGACAGCCGCGCTCACCACGGCGCGGGTAAGCGGCGAAACGCCGCGATCGGCGATTGAGATCATCGTTGCCACGAGGGTGAACGCGAGTGGCCCGGTCGTGAAGGCAAGCATAGAGAACCAACAAGCACGCCAGAGGTGGAGGCCTATGAGCATTCGCTTCGGCCCGACGCTATCGCCGATGGCGCTCACCGGCACAGTGAGGAAGAAGGCCACGAGGCTCGCCAGCCCCAAGCCGAGACCGACCTGAGGCGCAGAAAGACCCACTGACAACACGAAGAAGAGCGCCGAGCCCGCCAGGAAGAAGCCCGTGCCGAGCGAATCGACGATGGCGACGAAAACGAATGCCCGGCCGGCTTGAGTCGCCGGTAGCGTTGGCAGATGACGCCTGATCATTGAGCTGGCTCGATCGAGATGGAGATCTGGGCAGCGGCGTATTCAGCCAACCGCTCGGCGGTAGCTGCGTCCGGACCGACGGCGATGACGTGTCCGACTCGGTCGGTCGAGCTGGCCAGGGCTCTGACCTCGTCGCCAGGCTTGACAGCCATTTCCACGTCGACGACTCCGGTGCTCGCCCGAGCAGAGTCCACTCCCACGATCGAGGCTACGCGACCGGGCCCTGCAACGAAGAACCGGATGCAGGCGGCCCTGGCTGCTGGGCCCCGTCCAGGAACGGCGCGGCCCTCGAGCAGGCCGAGGTAGTCGTCAACGAGGCGTCCACCCCAGGCCAGATCGATCAGCGTGTCGATGCTGTCGCCGGGAAGCCGGGCGGCGCACTCCACCAGGGTCGGCTGCGATCCGTCGACCAGGATCCACTCCCCATGGAGGACTCCGGTGCCAAAGCCCGTGGCTGCAATCAGCGCCATCATCGAGGATCGCAGGCCAGCAACAATGCCATCCGGCAGCTCTCCCGGAACGACGTGCCCAATCTCAACCGGATGGGACCCGGGCGCAACCCTCTTGGCGGTAACGTTGAAGAAGATGATCTTGCCGGCGGCCGCGAGCGCCTCGACGCTGACCTCGGGCCCCTGCAGTCGCTCCTCGACGAGGTAACGCCGAGGACTCGATCTGGAAGCGCGAAGCCTGGGCTCGGCGACAATCGTGGATGACTCCCACGCGCGATGTGTGTCGTCAGCCCGATCGACCAGGATCACTCCGAGGCTACCCTGCCGATCGTTCGGCTTGATCACGCACGCGCCGCCCATCGACTCTCGGAATGCCTCCACGTCCTCCTCACCATTCACCTCCTGCCAGCGTGGCTGGGCAATGCGGGCGTCGTCTGCGAGGAGGCGCAGCTCGACCTTGTCGCGAAGGGCACGCGCCGCTCGTGCCCCTGTGCCGGGCAAACCCCATGCGGTGGCCAGTGCCGAAGCGCAAACCACGCCGTAGTCCACGGCGGGCACGACAGCCCTCACCTGCCGCGGCCGGGCCACCAGATCCAGTACCGCTTCGGGATGCTCCTCGTCCTGCGTGGGCGCTTCGATGAGGCCCGCGATGGCGGCCACGGGCCGGCATCGGTCAGCAGCACGCCGAACCCTAGCGACCTCCGGCTCCTCGAGGATTAGCACCGAGCGGGGCGGAAGCAGCCGGTCTAGCTCCGGCAGCAGGCTCGAAGCGAAGCCGACAAGGACATGAGTCACAGAAGACGTGTCGATCACGGCAGACATGGAACGCAGGTGGCCGCGGGCTCCATCTCGAGCTCGAAGATGTCGGACAGGGTACGAAGGCGATCGGCCACGAGCTCCTCTCGATCGACCGCGAAGAACACAGTGCCAGTCGTCGAGGACGAGTTCAGACGAGCACTCACGACGTCGCCTGCCGACAGCGTCATGTCCACTTCAATCGCACCTGGCAGGTTGAGCAGCTCGGAGGTGGAGCTGAGTCGCCGGATCGCGCCTACCTTGATCGGTAGGCTGCAGTTGGCGACGATACGCGTGACCGGCTGGCCCACCCAATCCCCCGACCGCCCGAGCGAGAGCGCGACGAACGCATCCCAGAGGTCTACTCCCTCGGCAAGCATCACACCACGGGGTATGCCTCCACCCGCCGGCCGGCAAGTGATCTCGCCCACCAGCAGCTGCCCCGCAGTCTCGAACAGCTCCAAGTGCGTGACTCCGTCCACCAGACCCAATGCCGACACGACCTCTTGATGGAGCAACTCAATGCGCCGGCGGCGTGGATCCGACGTCGGCAGAACGTAACAGCCGTTGAAATCCCCGACGCACCGGAGCAACGGCGCGAAGTAGCGGGACAGAGACATGAACCTCGTCTGACCCGATTCGACTATGGCGTCCGCGTGGTACTCGGCATCCATCTCAATGAAGCGTTCGACGAGCAGTCTGGATGAGAGACGCGAAAGCCTTACCCCTCGCTCGTCATGGAGGAGATCCTCGAGGTCGTGCCGGCTACGGCAGACATATGTGTCCTTCGAGCCCGTGCCGATCGCCGGCTTGACGACCACCGGATACCCGACTTCCTCGGCAGCCTGCGGGATCAGCTGCCACGACCGAGGCGCGGCGAATGGGGCGATACGGACGCCAGCGGCAGACAGCGCGTGCTTCATCGCCAGCTTGTTGGAAAAGAGGTTCGAGGTCTCGAACGACATCCCCGGCACGCCCAGGACCGAGCGCAGGTAGCCTCCGACAGGCAGGCTACGCTCCGTCGGCGCCACGATCCACTCTATGCCTGACTCTCGCTGAACCTCAAGCGCGGCCTGGAGCGATTGTCGGAGATCCGAGACGTTGGCTACGACGCGCAGGTCGGCCCCAGCCGGATACAGCGGGGCGTACCAGGATTCGGTTATGGTCGTCACGCGTAGTGTCGGATCACCGTACAGGCGATGGATTGGCGCCTTCTTGCCGGTGTTCACCAGCAGGACCGCGGTCTTGCTCATCGAAGCTCGTGGCTCAGTCGGGACGACACCACGGTCTCCGAACCCGTGTACTTGCCGTCGTATCGGACGAGATCGCCCTGCATTGCCCAGAAGGCAATCTTGCCGATCAGCATGCCCGGGCAGACGCGCATTGCCTGCGCCACCTGGATCTCGAGGGTCCAGGGGAACACAGCTCCGCAGTGGCCGAGCGGCGCCGAGAACTGGATCCACATGCCGAGGGTGGAGACGGAGCGGCGCGCGTAGAGCGTGGCAGCATAGTTGGGGCTGCCCATGGACTCTCGAGTGACTCCGAGATAGAAGTTGCCCGGCAGGAGCACCATCCCGTCCTCGCCCATCACGGTGCGCTCCTCGACGGGCGCGGCGTAGGCATCGAGACAATCGGTGCGGTAGCGCAGGATCTCGCGGCCGAGGTGAAAGCCGTAGCTATTGGGTTCGATCCCCGACGCATCGAAGGCGTCGATGTGTATGCGGCCGGCCGCAACTTCGCGGGCGATCTCCGGGCCAGTGAGTATCACAGGATGCCGGCCATCAGTTTGTGGACCTTCTCGCGAAGCTCGGCGAGGGTGGTCCCGTTCTCGACCACGGCGTCGGGCTCGATCAGGTCCAGCTGGCTAGTGGACGCGTCCGCGACGGTGATGTCATCGCGGACGGCCAGGCGACTCCTGCGAATCGGCTCTGGGCAGGTAACGCGAACGATCCGGAAGCCCTCCCGCCTCAGGCTTGGAGCATCCACGAACGGATCGCGCAGATCGTCGTTGATGATCAGGTCGGCCTGCACGCCCGCGATTCGCCGGAAGAAATCGGAAACCAGACTATCGGCCCGAATGCGCCGCAGGTGGGATGCCAGCGCCTCCATAAGAAGCTGATCCTGGGCCCCTTCAGCCAGCGGCAACTCAGCTGTTTCATAGACCTTCGCCTGAAGTGCATACAGGGGGGCCGAGAGCTTTACGCGGCAGCTGGTTCCTCCCCGGGCAGCCACGACCTCTTCCATCATCGCGGCGGTCGTTGACTTGCCGGACCCGGAGAGCCCTATAACCGCGACCTTCGAACCTATCATCTTCGTGCCTCTGTCGTTCGAGCGACGCCCTCGTGGGCACGGCAAGCTGCGGCCACAAGATCGGCGATGATGCCGCCATCGATGACGCCCAGGGACGCACCCGGCTCAAGGCCTGGGCCAGCGGCCGCGAAGGTTGCGTGCAGCCGCTCGTCGCCTGTGTTTATCGTGTGGGCCGCGTTGCGTAGCGGCGGCCCGAATATCGAGCCGTCCGCGGGGATGTCTGGGGACGGAAGATGCTCGCCATCTACAAGCAGGTAGGCCTCGCCCCGCTCGGGGCCAACCGGACGACCATCAACGTCGACGAAGGCACGCACGACCGGAGATCCCGTGACAGGGCTGATCAGGCCGCCGAGGACCTCCATGGCCGAGCGCATCAGGGTTTCGGCGCAGGCGCCCTTGTCGGCACTGGATCGCCCCGCGAGCAGGGCTTCGTTGGTGACGATGAGACCGTTGCCGGCAAGGTGGTACAGGACGTGCGACCGAGCGGTGTCCGCGCCGGCGTCCGGGTCGCGATCCGGAACGGCCAATCCGGCCCGCGCGAGCGCGGCGTTCGGGTAGAAGGTCGCGGCCACGCCCGCGATCCCGTGATCCGCCGAGAGGAACACAGTGTCGCCGTCGGTGGCCCGCTCGAGGACTGCCCCGAGACATCGATCGGCGTACCGGTATCCGGCCGAAACGAGGGGCCAGACACCGCGTTCGATGGCCGAGTCGTAGGCCGAGCTGCCACGATCGCACCAGCCTAGCAGTTCGTGCCCAAGCTCATCGGTCATCGGCAGGTAGATGACAACGAGATCCGAAGAGTGATTGGCCAGAAGGCAGCGAAGCGGCCTCATGAAGCTCTCCGACACGGATTCGAGCGACGACAAGAAGATTGCCTCGGCCTCGCCCGTTCCTCCATCGACGAGCCTGGGTCCCAGCAACCCCCGGCGGTATTCGGCGCCGAGCCCCTCGCCGACCGGCGTGGGCTCGGCGGCCATGAGCTCTACGAGGCGCCGGTCCTGACCGGCAGAACGTTGGTGCCAGGCTCCCGTGTGCGCCAGAGCCAGGCCATTCGGCAGGGCAACAAGCGAGATCATGGTTGCTACGTCCAGACCCAGCTCGACCCTTTCCCAGCCGCCGCCGAGCGAGACGGACGCATCTCCCACCTGGACGGCCCGGGGGCCCAATACGCGGATGGGCACACTGGAACCGGCCACGAGCCAGTTCGACGATTCGCCTTCCGTCGGCAGTGGCAGCACGCCGGACCGTGCCCGCCGGCGGCTGAACATCTCGACGGCAGCATCCACGTAGGCCGGCACCTCGCCATCGGCTCCGAAGACCCACGGTACATGGAGGAAGGAGGAGCGAACGCCAATCTGCGCGAGGCGATCCCAGACCATCGGTTCCCGGCATACACCCGGCGTAAATGCGGGCAGCTGGGCCATCTTTCCCACGCCGCACGCGCCGGGCACCCAGAAGCCGGTGACCCCATGCCGGGCGGACGCGACACCGCTGAACAGGCTGGCCAGTGACGGTGGCGTCTGGCAATTGGGGACGGGCGGGCGAGCCTGCGCCCGGACGCCTGCCGCCCTCAACGCCGACACGGCCGGCAATGCGCCATCGCTGGCGAGCCTGTCCACGACCCATGCCGCCGCAGCGTCCCACACCATCCAGTAGGCAGTCACTTCAGCCGACCCTGGTTAGGATCTCGGGCAGGTCCGCCACTGAGTCGATGAGCTGATCGGCGTCGATCGTACGGCCCTCGCGCGTCTGGTCGGCGAACTTGCCGGTACGGACCGCGATGGCCATCGAACCCGCGGCTCTGGCCATGGCCATATCGGTGGTGGCGTCATCGCCGACCACAGCGATCTCAGCCGCCGTCACGCCGGCGCTTCTGGCCGCGAGATCGAGGAAGTCCGGGCTTGGTTTGCCGAGGATGCGGGCGCTATTGCCACTGGCGTACTCGAGGGCGGCGACGATTGCCCCGGTGTCGAGGTGATCGCCATCGGCTGCCTTGAAGTAGCGCCCGTGCTGGAGGGCGAGCAGCTCAGCGCCGCCGCGCAGCGCTCGAAAGGCCCGGTCGAGATTCTGATAGTCGAGTCGATCGCGGCAGTCGCCGACGAGCACGTGGCTGCAAGCGGCCCCGTCGCCGCCATATGGTCGGAAGAGCGGTTCCAGGTTGGCGCTCACGAGCGAGAAGAGTCGAGGCGCGGGCAGAGCCGCGAACAGCCCCAGAGCGGCCACGACCGGCGTGAACAGCTCCTCGGCGCGGACGCCAAGCTCGTAGGACTCGATGTCGCGAAGGACCTGGTCGGGCGTCTTGGAGTCGGTGTTTGTAAGAAAGCGAAGCCTGTACCCGGACCGCCTCAGCGATGCGATGGCGTCCGCCGCTCCGGGGATAGCCCGACCGGCGAAGTAGAGGGTTCCGTCCAGATCCAGCAGGATCAGCTTCGGCTTGGAACCCATCTAGCCGCCCCCGTCGCGCGACGCCACGACGTCCTGCAAGAAGCTGAGCTTGGAGTACACGCCACGCCGCGTCGGCAGGCCCTCTTCGTCGAGGAAGCCTTCCAGCCAGCCGGCGATCTGCTCGATCTCTTCGAGGACGTCACCCTCTGTCACGGGCACGACCGCTCTGGTGCGAAGGTATTCGAGCTCGCACTGGTACAGTCGGCGGTCCGGTTCGGTCAGGATGCTCGACTGATCGAAGAATATGCCGTAAACGTGGCCCGTTCGGACGGACTCGAAGTTGACGTCGTACCGGACCCGGCGGAACGGCGGCAGAGGCACGGCTTCCAGGCGCAGTACGTCGGCGACGTACTCGGCGAAGCTGGTCTTGATCGTCACGCCCTTGCTCATCTCTTCTCGGCGCCGGAAGGCATCCTGGCGGTACCACTTGCGCTTGATGGTGTGTCTGCCGTCCGTGGTGGGGATGAACGAGACGTAGCCCTGCTCGGCCGGCGGCGCGGGGATCTCGAAGAGGTGGTTCACGTAGTCCCAAGCCTGGAATTCGTCGTGGTACTCCATCAAGAAGCCTGGCAGATCACCGGAGCGAAGCCGACGGTACAGCCTGAGCGTCAACCTCCAGATGTCGATGGCTCCGTCGAACGTGTACTTGTGCTCGAGCTCGTCGCCACCGAACAGCTTGCGGTAGTAGCACTGGTGGTTGTTGAGGAACAGGGCGTTGCCAGCATGCAGCGCCAGAACGGCCGGCAGGAACGAGAGCGACGCTACGTCGGCCGTTTCGATGGCCTGGTCGGTCAGGCGGATGAAGCAAGCGTCGCGGTCCAGGAAGCGGATCTGGCCGTAGGCATGGAGCAGCCATACGTCCGTACCCGGCTGCCGGCGCCCGCTCAAGTAGGCGATCGGAACCAGCGAGCTTGCCGTTGGCCGACCAGCGGCCGCCAGCAGGTCGTCGATGACCGGCCCTGGCAGCATCTCGAAGAAGAGGCGGTCCCCGAAACCAGAGGCGCTGGCCAGCAAGCCTCGTGAGGTCGAGCATGCCAGCAGCTCCACCTGTCCCAGACTCGCCCAGTCGAGCACGATCGTGTTGCTGGGCCAGCACGCCTCGACGGGCGCAATTTGGACGAGTATCACCGGCTCGTCGGGCCCGAGTTCCAAGGTGCCGTTGATCAGGCTCACCATCCCCAGAAGCAGCCAGGCGGCCTCGGGTGCCTGGCTCAACGCACGGCCTCCAGTCGCGATGCGGTCAGCACGCCGTCGCCGATCACGGCATAGTCACCCACCGGCTCGGGGGCGACTATGGCCGGGACACGAGCTTCGCGGAGCAGGATCGCGAGATGGCAAAGCACTGAGCCGCCATCGAAGACGAAGCCGGCCACGTCGCCGATGAGCACTGACAGGACCGCGTACGGCCTGCTTGCGACCACGATCGGTCGCTCGGGCTGCGATCTCACGCGCTCGATGAGCTTCGCCAACCCCTCGTGCTCGGAGACGTCCACGGACTTGTCGATGCTCACGGCCGGCCCGACAGAGAGCCTTTCTAAGAGCACCTCATCCTCGACCCGAATGATCGGGCCGCTGGCCGCGCCAGGCGAGAGGATGGTGCCCGCGCTCGACGCGCAGAGCGCCTCCTCGCCGGACAGCAGCGAGTAGTCGGTGAAGTAGAGCCTGTCGTCGGCGAGGACCCACTCGAGAGTCACCGGTCCGTAGCGCTGCGCCATCGCCTCGGTCATCTGGACGATGGCCGGGATATGAGCCACCAGGACCGCTGTGCCAGCGTCGGCCACGAGTACGTGCGGCTTGTCGATCTCCGGCACTGTCAGACGGCGTGCGCTTGCCGTGCCGCGGTTGAGCGCGAGCAGCCCCTCGTCGGCCATCTCGACGAGCAGCGTCTGGCCGGTTCGCCTGGAGATGACGCCGGCGTTGCCACGGACGAACTCGCGAATGATGACCGTCGAGAGGCTGGCTCCCGCCGGGTCCGATGAGCTGGCGTCTGACAGCCAATCGGGAACGTCCGCCTTGGGCAGAATGACCTGGCGCAGGGTATCTCCGAGGTCGAGTACGCACTCTATGGCAGTTCCCTGGGCCAGCAGGCCGATCAGGCGTCCGCGCGTCTCCGCCTCCCGCAGGCCCCGGCGGTTATACCTGAGAACCCATCCCACGCCCGTCGCTATACCCAGCTCGTGGGCCAGCCGGTGTGCCGGTCCTCGTTTGGCGACGTAGCTCCCGTAGACGCCCGCAACATCGGCCAGGACAAACGATGGCGGCAGATCCTGGTGGTACATGCGGTAGGCCTCGAGCGTCGGCGTCGTCGAACGCTCGACCGCGCTCAGCCGTGCGGTGGCCGGGCGGCACTGGAGAAGCTTCACGCCGCCTCCGTCCGCGGCCCACTCCACGTCTACGTCGTGGCCCAATCGATCGCGTAGCTGCTCGATAAGGCCCACGACCGCGGAGAGCGTTGGCATCTGCTCCGGATCGGCGCTCCCGGTCCTGGCATCGAAGCTCGACGCGAGTTGCTCGCCGGAGACAAGCCGATCGGCGAGACCGGAGACGTACTCCACGCGGATGTCGTCCGCGTCGGCGAGCCCACTGAATGCGACCCCCGCCAGGTCGGCGTCGACCATCTGCTGGACGAAGAGGGCCAGCCTCGGCCGCCAGTCGTGGTTGCCGCCGCGAATGCGAGCGGCGACGGCGGGAAGCTCGTAGTAGGCGCGCCAGCATCGCTCGATCGCGTCCACAACGGAGTCGAGATCGCGAAGCCTGAGCACGCTCCGGTGGATGCCGGCCAGGCTGCTCTCCGCGCCATCTTCGTCGAGCCCGGAAGAGCGAACCGCCAGACCTACGGCCGGGAAGGCCCCGAATGTCTCCGCGATCCGAAGGTCGAGCTCGCAGCGCATCTGCGGGGGTACGTGGATTTGGGCCGCGAGATCGGCCAGTCTGGTCGCCGATTCCGCCAGGAACGCGCCGACGGTGGCCCGAGCCTCGCCGAATTCGGCCGCGAGAGCGACCCGCTGCTGCTCGGTCAGAGCCCTGTCGAACTCGTCGGCTGGGATGGCGAACGCGGGCGGGACATCGAAGGTATCTGCGAGCGTCGAAAGCGTGCAGAACTTGGCGCCGACCTGAGTCGGATCGACAGTCGCACCCAGGGACGGGAACCGGGTTCGGGTCATCTGCTTCTCGAAGTCCTTATGTATGTCGCTTACCCGTGGGCCGGCCGAGCCCTGGTACTTGCCGTTGTAGAGCTGTATCTCACCCTGCGGCTTCCACCACATCATCTGGCCGATAACCATCCCCGAGTAGATCCGGATCCGGTTTATCGAGTACAGCTGGAGCGTCCATTGGCCCTTGAAGCCGATGTCGCCGAGGCTCGCCGACAGGTTGATGAAGAGGCCGAGTCGTGCAACAGATGAGCGCGCCGCAAATGTGGGCGCATATGAATCGCTACCGAGGACCTCGATGGTGTGGCCGAGGTAAAGTCGGCTCGGTTCGAGGACATAGCCCTCGTCAGGTATAACGATCTCGTCATATTCGTTCTGGCGTCGCGGATCGAGGATCCCGGGCCGGTAGACGTGCAGCTTTGGGCCCAGCCGGAAGTTGAAGCTGTTGGGATTGACGTGTTCCGGCGTGAATGGAGTGATGACCAGACGGCCGTTCGCCCACTCGCGGGCAATCTCAGAGCCGGTGAGGATCAAAGCGCTCTCCCCCCTCTAGCTGCATGCGGCCCCTATCTACCGCACCTGCTCCGGCCGCTTCGCCAGGACGAGGTGCGTGCTCCTCCGCTCGCCTGAGCGCTGGCCGGTCGCCAAAGTTACCGTCGGAGATGTTAGCGTGTCAAGCACGCGTTGACGTCAAGCAAGTCAGCGAGAGGCCGATCGGCAGATGGCCTGGCAGGCGAGGCCGTCGGCGCCGGGACGTATAATCCGACCCTCTTGTCCTGCAGACTCAAGAAGGGCAAGCCAGGCCGCGCTCACCGAGACCACGCTCATTTAGAGCATCNNCCACTGAGCTACGGGCGCGCGGTTTGCGGTTGGTTCCACGCTCACTTCGAGCATCTGATTCGACGCTGCCCTTCTTGCTCGTTGGACAGAGCATTTGAGAGCATCTGATCCGACCTGGTCGGGGCCTCATCGCCGCACAGAGCATGTAGAGCATCTGATTCGGCGAAGAGTCGATTTGCGTGGAAACCAGGAACCGCGACATGGTAACCCGTCCGGCTCCGAGAAGCCCACCTAGCCTGGTGCCATGAGCCCGGGCCACAGCCTGACTTGTGTGCTAGTGGGATCGCCGTCTGTTGCCAGCCGCCTCAATCCGCAGTGAGCACGCGACGCAGGTTCTGAACGTTGAGCAGCAACCGGGCGATCGCAAAGGAAGGCCCAATGGAGGTCGTTCACGCGGGCCAAAGGTGAGCGCGACCCGTGGGCCGTTGCCACCACGATGCCGGTGTACGATCGCTATGGTTGGCCAGTCGCGGACGTGGATCGGAGGAGCTTGATCCTCGGTAACGACGGTGCAGCGCCGAGACCGCTATGGCTCACGCTAGGCTTGAGCAGAGGAGCGTTGTCCCATGAGCAGCCGGTAGGCCGCCACCACCACGACGCCACCGATGACGGCGACGACGATGCTCTCGATATTGATGCCGGTCACGTCGGCGACTCCGAGGACCGTGCCAGCGAGATAGCCGCCCACGACCGCACCGATGATGCCGAGGATGATCGTGGCAATGATGCCTTCCGAACCACCCATGATCATGTTCGTGATGAACCCGACGATCGCCCCGAGGACGATCCAAGCAATGATGCCCATGATGGCGTTTCGTCTATTGGACGCGGCTAGTGGACGACGGACGATTGCCCGCGCTTTCCAGATCAGGCTGGCGGATGTACGCCAGCCGAGACTTATCGCCGGTTCGAAGGGTTCCGGCCGGCGTTCTGGATGTCGGCCACGCTCTGCTGAGCATTGCCTTCAACCTGCTTGACCTTGCCTTTGGCTTCCTGATGCCTGTTGCCGGTCAACTTGCCGAGACCTTCCTCGACCTGACCCTTGGCCTTGTTGGTAGCGCCTGTGGCGTGCAAATCGGTCATTTCGGTGCTCCTGCGTCTTGGCTTCTCAAGTTGAGCATGGATTCCCATACCCTTCTCCGAGCCTAGGCTGGATCTGGCGCCCGTCGCGAGGATGAGAGCCCTACCGCTCGCCTGAGGTCGACACGATCACGGATTCGCCCGGACGGTACCGCCTTCAAGAAGCAACACGACCAATCGAGAGGCACAGTTATCATTGACGCGCCCCCAGCTTGAGGCTAATCCAGGCCGGATCAGGCCATGTGCTTAGGGCGAAAGTTGAGATCGAGACCGCCTCTCCCGAACCCGCCCCGCGGCCCTCGCCGGCTGATTCGTCCGCAGGCCGATCTCGAAGAGCCGATCCTTGCAGAACTCTTCAGCGTGGAGCGGCTGGAGCAGCATGCACAGACCTTGGCCGCCGCCCAGACGGTGACCAACGCGCCGAGGCGCGGACGCGCCGTTGGACCTCGTATCGCCGAGAATGGCCGCGTCCTGCTCGACGCGTACGGCGTTCTGGCGCGGGCAATCAAGGAAGAGCAATCGATCACGCCCGCTGCCGAGTGGCTTCTCGACAACTTCCACATCGTCGACGAGCAACTCCGCGAGATCCGTGACGATCTCCCTCCAGACTACTACCGCGAGCTGCCCAAGCTTGCCGAGGGTCATCTCGAGGGCTACCCGCGGGTCCTTGGCATCGCGTGGGCATATGTCGCGCACACGGACAGCCGCTTCGAACCGGAGAGTCTGCGACGCATGGTGCGCGCGTACCAGGGCGTAGAGCCTCTGACCATAGGCGAGCTCTGGGCGATCGCGATCAGCCTCCGGATCCTCCTGATCGACAACCTCCGCCGTATCGCCGAAGTGATCGTGCGCAGCCGGGCAGACCGGCAAGAGGCGGACGAACTCGCCGACGGCCTGCTCGGTCTGGGCAAGGTCAAGCCGGAGGCCGCCGCCGCCACGCTGCGCCGGGTATCGCCCGAGTCGCTGTCGGCCGCCGCACGCGTCCAACTGTTCCAACGCCTGCGCGATCAAGACCCCGCGGTCACACCCGCCCTCGGCTGGGTCGAGAAGCTTCTCGAGACACAGGGGACCACGGCCGAGGAGACAGTCCGCCTCGAGCACCAGCGCCAGGCGACGATGAACGTGACGGTCCGGAACGTCATCACCAGCATGCGACTGATTTCGTGGTTCGACTGGGCCCAGTTCGTCGAGAGCGTGAGCCTCGTCGACGATGTACTGCGAGACTCCGGTTCGTTCGGGGAGATGGACTTTGCCACCCGAGACCGCTACCGGCACGCGGTCGAGGAATTGTCACGGGCTTCGGGCTTTTCCGAAGTCGACGTCGCCCGGAAGGCCGTCGCCGTGTCCGATGCGGCGCAGCCGGCCGACGACGGAGAACCCTCAGCGGAATGGCGAAAGCTAGACCCCGGCTATTACCTCATCTCCGGCGGTCGGCCCGAGTTCGAGCAGATCCTCCATGTCCGGGCGCCGTTGATCCAGCGACTCCGGCGCGTCTATCTCCGGGCCGCCGGGCGGGGCTACCTCGGGTCACTCGTCCTGGTCACGGCAGCGATCATCGCCGCCCCACTCCTGCTCTCCGGAAATCGGCTGGCAGCCGCTCTTTTCGCGATTCTGGCCATCATCCCCGCCTCCGACCTCGCAATCGCCCTCGTCAACTGGGAAGTCACTCACGTGCTGGGTCCGCGGGCACTGCCTCGGCTCGATCTGGATGACGGCGTGCCGTCCCACTTGCGCACTCTCGTGGTCGTCCCAATGCTCCTCACCAGCGAGGCGGACGCCGAGGCTCTGGTCGGCGGCCTGGAGATTCACTACCTGGCCAACCGCGACGGCGACATTCGATTCGCCTTGCTGTCGGACTGGCTCGACGCCCCCAGCGAGCACATCCCCGGCGACGACGAACTGCTCTCGGCGGCGGTCGCGGCAATCGACCGGCTCAACGAGCGCTACGGCGAGGCGCCTGGTGGAGGGGCCCGGTTCCTCATCTTCCACCGCAAGAGATGCTGGAACGCGGCTGAGGGCTGCTGGATGGGCTGGGAGCGGAAGCGCGGCAAGCTCGAGGAGTTGAATGCGCTTCTGCGCGGCTCCGTCACGACAGGGATCCTGGCCACGGGACGCAGTGCCACGACCCCGCCGACGGGGGTGCGCTACGTCGTAACACTCGACGCCGACACGCGCCTGCCGATGGGCGCAGTGGGTCGCCTGGTCGGGACGATCGCCCATCCGCTGAACCGGGCGAGCTTCGACGCGGTGTCCGGCAGAGTGACCCAGGGTTACGGGGTGCTCCAGCCACGGATCACTTCGACACTCCCGGCCGGACGTGGAGGATCGTTCTTCCAGCGCATCTACTCCGGATCGGCCGGGATCGACCCTTACGCATCCGCGGTCTCCGACGTGTACCAGGACCTGGTCCAGGAGGGAAGCTACACCGGCAAGGGCATCTACGATGTCGACGCGTTCAGCGCCGCGATGGCAGATCGAGTGCCCGAGAACGCGCTCCTGAGCCACGACCTGTTCGAAGGCACCTTCGCCCGAGCCGGGCTGGTGACCGACATCGAGCTCTTCGACGAATTCCCGTCGAACTACCTGGTATCCACGGTTCGCCAGCATCGCTGGGCCCGCGGTGACTGGCAGCTCCTGCCGTGGATCCTCGGCCGGGACCGCGACGCGACCGGCAGGCGGAGGGCGGATTTCATGCCCGGCATCGCCCGCTGGAAGATGGTCGACAACCTGCGCCGGACACTCTCGGCGCCCCTCACGCTGGCCACGCTCGTTGCCGCGTGGACCCTCCCCGAGGTTTCGGCCGGCATCTGGACGGCGTTCGTCCTGACGTCGGCGATCGTTCCCGAGGCGCTGCCCGTCCTCGCCGGACTGCGACCCCAGCGGCCGGGAATCTCCGGGCGCAGCCATCTGCGAGCCATCGCCGGGGACTTGGCCCTGGCCGTGTCCCACGTTCTCCTCGGCTTCGTTTTCCTCGCCGACCAGGCCTGGCTGATGGTCGACGCGATCTCGCGGACGCTGGCTCGCGTCTACGCCACCAGACGGAAGCTCCTCGAGTGGACGACCGGGGCGCAGGCCAAGGCCCGGCCGGACCTGGACACCCGCGGGTTCTACGGGCAGATGGCGGGCGGCGTCGCCATCGCGGCAGTCGCCGCCGGCCTGGTTCTGGCGGCCAAGCCGAGCGCGGTATTGATCGCCGCGCCGTTCATCGTCCTGTGGCTGCTCTCGCCGGTCGTGGCGCGAGTCGTCAGTCTGCCCCCGTCCGAGTCGGCCGCGGAGCAGCTTTCGCCGGACGACGTCCGGTCTCTCCGGCTGACCGCCCGACGGACCTGGCGGTTCTTCGAAGCATTCGTGGGCCCGGAAGGGCACGGCCTGCCGCCCGACAACTTCCAGGACGATCCCACGCCGGTCATCGCCCATCGCACGTCTCCGACGAACATCGGCATGTACCTGCTTGCCACAGTGACGGCTCGCGACTTCGGCTGGATCGGAACGCTCGATATGGTCGATCGCCTTGAGACGACCCTCGCAACCATCGGCAATCTGGAGCGGTTCCGCGGGCACCTTTACAACTGGTACGACACACGCGATCTCCGCCGGCTCGACCCGGCATACGTGTCGTCTGTCGACAGCGGCAATCTGGCCGGCCACCTGCTTGCCATGTCGAATGCGTGCCGCCAGATGATCGACCAACCGCTTCCGGTCGGGGCCGCACTGGCCGGTATCGGGGACGGCATCGCGCTGACTCGCGAGGCCGCCGGCGCCATCAGTTATCAGCGCAGGAGCGAGATGCTCCACCGTCGGCACGTCGAGGAGGCTCTCGAGTTGCCTCCAAACGTCGGTTCCGACGTGCCCGCAACGCCCGAGGCCTGGGCCGCGCGTTTGACCGAGTTGTCCGCATACGGCAGGACGCTCTCCGACATCACCGCCGCCCTTACCGCGGAGCGCGGCGAGGCTCCGGATGGCGAACTTGCGACCTGGGCTGAGGCGACCCGCCTGGCCGTCGCCAGCCATGCCAGGGACCTGGCATTATCTCGCCCCACTCCCGGCTCGACGACATTTCCGACCATCGCGGAGATGGCCGATCCATCGGCCGGCCGAGCGGGCGGAGCGAGTGACGGGCCACCGCCGGCCGCAATGCTCGTTCGACGACTCCAGGCGATCTCCGACCGAGCCCAGCAACTCTTCCGGGAGATGGACTTCAGCTTCCTGTTCGATCCGACCCGCAAGCTCTTCTCGATCGGGTTCCGGGTCCAGGACGGCACGTTGGATCCGAGCTTCTACGACCTCCTCGCGTCGGAGGCTCGCCTTGCCAGCTTCCTGGCCATCGCCAAGGGCGACATCCCCTCGGACCATTGGTTCCGCCTCGGCCGTGCGATGACGCCAATTGGTCGCGGCTCCGCGCTGATCTCATGGTCCGGCTCCATGTTCGAGTATCTGATGCCGGCCCTCGTCATGCGCGCCCCTGCCCTCAGCCTGCTCGAACAGACGCACCGGCTCGTCGTCGCCCGGCAGATGAGTTACGCGTCCGGCCTCGGCGTGCCGTGGGGCATCTCCGAGTCGGCCTTTAACGAACGCGACCTGGCCCTCACTTATCAGTACTCGAGCTTCGGCGTGCCCGGCCTCGGCCTCAAGCGCGGCCTGAGCGAGGACATCGTCGTAGCCCCGTACGCAACCGCGCTGGCCGCGATGGTCCGGCCCAAAGCCGCCGTTCGGAACTTCGCTCGACTCAGCGACGCCGGAGCCAGAGACCGGTATGGCTTCCGCGAGGCGCTCGACTACACACCCCGGCGGCTGCCCGAAGGAGCCGCCGTTGCGGTCGTGAAGAGCTACATGGCCCATCACCAGGGAATGGCACTCGTCGCTCTCGGCAACGTTCTCAACAATCGCGCGATGGTGGAGCGCTTCCACTCGGACCCGATCGTGGAAGCGACGGAGTTGCTGCTCCAGGAGCGGATGCCGCGCGACGTGCTGGTGGCCCGGCCGCGTGCCGAAGAGGTAAGGAGCGCGGCCGAGGTGCGCGATCTCGTCCCGCCGGTCCTTCGCCGTTTCACCTCGCCGCACGGCTCGACGCCGCGTACGCACATACTGTCGAACGGCCGGTATGCGGTCATGGTCACGGCCGCGGGCTCGGGCTACAGCCGCTGGCGCGACATGGCCGTGACCCGCTGGCGCGAGGATGTGACCCGCGACTCGTGGGGAACGTATCTCTTCCTGCGGGACATGGAGACCGGCGCGGTGTGGTCGGCCGGTCACCAGCCGAGCGGCATGGAGGCGGACAGCTACGAGGTCGCCTACTCCGAGGATCGGGCCGAGTTCTCGCGTCGCGACGGATCGATTGCCACGCGTCTGACGGTGGTGGTGTCGGCGGAGCACGACGCCGAAATCCGCCGCGTGTCGCTGACGAATCTCGGTTCGCGCTATCGCCAGATCGAGCTGACCTCGTACGCCGAGATCGCGCTTGCGCCGCAGGCAGCCGATGCCGCGCATCCGGCCTTCCAGAACCTGTTCGTCGAGACGGAGTTCGTGGCCGATATCGGGGCTCTTCTGGCTACCCGCCGGCCGAGATCGAGCGGCGACCATCCGGTCTGGGCCGCTCACGTCGCCGCGGTCGAGGACGAGGCCAACGGCGTCATCCAGTACGAGACGGATCGCGCCAGATTCATCGGTCGCGGTCATTCGGTCCGAACGGCCATTTCCGTCTTCGACGGGCGCCCGCTCTCCGACACGGTCGGGCCGGTGCTGGATCCGATCTTCAGCCTGAGGTGTCGAGTCAGGCTGGCTCCCGGCGCGACAGCCCACGCGATCTTCTCTACGGTCGTTGCCGAATCCCGCGAGGACGTCCTGGATCTGGCGGACAAGTACCGGGAGTCGGCGACTTTCGAACGGGCCGCGACCCTGGCCTGGACGCAGGCCCAGGTTCAGCTGCATCACCTGGGGATCGAGGCCGACGAAGCTCTCCTGTTCCAGCGTCTCGCCAACAGGATCATCTACTCGGACCTGTCACTCCGCCCGGCCGCGAGCCTGCTTGCGAGCAACCAGCGCGGGGCGCCGGGTCTATGGGCCCACGGCATCTCGGGCGACCTGCCCATCGTCATGGTTCGGATCGACGAAGTCGAGGACCTCGACATAGTCCGCCAGCTGCTCCGGGCCCTCGAGTACTGGCGCTTGAAGCTCCTCGATGTCGATCTGGTGATCCTCAACGAGCAGGGCAGCACATACGCCCAACTCCTCCAGGAGTCGCTCGAGGCCCTGGTTCGAATGAGCCAATCCAGTCTCGCCACCGCGCGGAACCTCATAGGCGACGGCAGTCCCGGCCACGGCGGGGTTTACATCCTCCGCGGCGACCAGATCTCGACCGAGGATCGCACCCTCCTTCAGTCGGCCGCCCGGGCCGTCCTTCTGAGCCGCCGGGGCAGTCTCGCCGACCAGGTGATCCGCCTGGAGCATGCCGCGGCCGCGGTCACCGTGGGAGAGCCGCCGGTCCCGAGACAGACGGTTGCGATGGTGGCCTCGCCGCACCCCGACCTCGAGTTTTCCAACGGGCTCGGTGGCTTCGCGAAGAACGGGCGAGAGTACGTGANNTCGGGCTACACCTGGTACGGGAACAGCCGCGAGAACCAGCTCACGCCCTGGTCCAACGATCCCGTATGCGACCCGGCCGGCGAGGCCATCTACGTTCGCGACGACGACAGCGGCGAGTTGTGGGGTCCCACGGCACTGCCGATACGCAACGAGGATTCCACCTATGTGGCCCGTCACGGCGCGGGCTACAGCCGGTTCGAGCATGGACACGACGGCATCGAACTCGGCCTCGTCCAGTTCGTGCCGCTCGACGACGCCCTGAAGGTTTCAGTGCTTACGATCGAGAACCGTTCGGGACGGTCCAGGCGGCTGTCCGTGACCGCCTACGCCGAATGGGTGCTCGGCACCTCGCGCGGAGAAAGCGGGCCACGGATCGTCACGGCACTGCAGCCGGATACCACGGCCCTGCTCGCTCGCAACCCATGGAACACGGAGTTCGGCGACAAGGTCGCCTTCCTCGACCTCGGCGGCCGGCAGACGGCGTGGACGGCCGACAGGACCGAATTCATCGGCCGTAACGGCGCCCTGGAACGGCCCGCGGGCCTGGAAGACGGGCACCGCCTGACCGGAGCCTCAGGCGCCGGCATGGACCCGTGCGCCGCACTTCAGACCAGCTTCGAACTCGCCAATGGAGCACGGACCCAGGTGCGCGTGCTGCTCGGCCAGGCGAGCGGTGACGCGGCTGCGGTGGACCTCATTCGTCGCGGCCGGGCGGCCGACCCGGAAGCGACGTTGAGCGACGTTGCCGGTTTCTGGGATGACGCCCTTGGAACCGTCCAGGTGCGCACTCCCGACCGCGCGATGGACATCATGCTGAACAATTGGCTCGTCTATCAGACACTCGCCTGCCGGTTGTGGGCCAGGACGGCGTTCTACCAGGCCGGCGGCGCCTTCGGCTTCCGCGACCAGCTCCAGGACGTTATCGCCCTCATGGCCTCCAAACCTGCCCTGGCGCGGGAGCATCTGCTGAGAGCCGCGGAACGCCAGTTCGCAGAAGGAGACGTCCAGCACTGGTGGCATCCGCCATCCGGTCGAGGCGTCCGTACCAGGATCTCGGACGATCGCCTCTGGCTGCCATATGTAGTGGATCGCTACGTCTCTCTCACGGGCGACACCGCGATCCTCGACGAGATGGTCCCCTACATCGAGGGTCCGGCATTGCGAGCGGACCAGACCGACGCCTACTTCCAGCCGGAGCAATCGCGCCAGTCGGCATCGCTGTTCGACCACTGTGCGGCCGCCATCGAGCGGAGCCTGGCAGTCGGTGCTCATGGACTCCCGCTGATGGGCAGCGGCGACTGGAACGACGGGATGAACCTGGTCGGTCGCGAGGGTCGGGGTGAAAGCGTGTGGCTGGGCTGGTTCCTGCACTCCGTTCTCGCCGCCTTCGCGCCGATAGCCGACGCCCGCGGCAACGGAGCCGAGGCGAACCGGTGGCGACTCCAGATGGCGGCGCTCGGGCGAGCGCTCGACACCGACGGCTGGGATGGCGACTGGTACCGCCGGGCATTCTTCGACGACGGCACGCCGCTCGGATCCGCGGAAAACGCCGAATGCCGGATCGACTCGATCGCGCAGTCGTGGAGCGTCCTGTCGGGAGCGGCCAATCCGGTTCATGCGAGGCAGGCAATGTCTGCGGTCGAGGAGTTCCTCGTCAAACGCGGCGACGCGCTCGTCCTTCTGTTCACCCCGCCCTTCGACCACTCCGATGTCGATCCCGGCTACGTGAAGGGCTATCTGCCGGGCATCCGAGAGAACGGCGGCCAGTACACGCACGGGGCCATTTGGTCGGTTCTCGCCTTCGCGGCCCTCGGCGACGGAGACAAGGCCGGCGAGCTGTTCTCCATCCTGAACCCCATCAACCATGCCAGCAGCCGGGCCGGGGTTCAGCGTTACAAGGTGGAGCCCTACGTCATGGCGGCCGACGTCTACTCGGAGCCGCCGCACGTCGGCCGAGGCGGTTGGACCTGGTACACAGGGTCCGCGGGCTGGATGTACCAGGCCGGCGTCGAGTCGATCCTGGGATTCCGTCTGCGCGGCACGACGATTCTGCTCGATCCCTGCATCCCCCACGCCTGGCCGCATTACGAGATCGACTTCCGCTACCACTCGGCCAGGTACGAGATCGTTGTGGAGAACCCGCAGGGGGTCAGTCGCGGGGTGGCATCGTCGGAGCTCGACGGACAAGTGCTGCCGGGTGGCGGCACCGCGATCCCGCTAGTCGACGACGGCGCAACGCACAAGGTTAGGGTCATCCTCGGCTAGATCTCGTGGCAGGCGCATGAGACCAGCGGCTTCCGCCGACGAGTTAGCAAGAGACCACCAACGGGACATTCAGGTCGGTGGGATCGGTGTGAATCCAGTCGAACCGCCGACCCGGAGAGTCGTTCGGACGGGTCGCCCCGAACCCTCGATCGGCGGATGGTCCGGCTGGTGAGGGCGTCGGCGCCGAGTCGTATAATTCAACCTCTCGTCCTACAGACTCGAGAAGGGCAAGCCAGGCCGCACTCACCGATGACCACGCTCATTTAGAGCATCTGATCCCGCTCAAAATGCATGCCCGTTCCCCTCGTGGCGGACAGAGCATACGTCCGGGCAATCCGAAGTCAGATGCTCTATCCACTGAGCTACGGGCGCGCGGTTGCGGCTGGTTCCACGCTCATTTGGAGCATCTGATTCGGACGCTGCCCTGAGCGGCTCGACGAGCGCGCTATCTGGCGAGCATCTGATCGTGGCCCGATCCGCCCTGGCCGCACAGAGCTTGTAAAGCATCTGATTCGGCGATTGAGGCACTCGGCGTGGAAATGCGGAACCGGGATATGGTAACCGTTTGGAGCCTCCGTGGCAGCTGGCCTCGGGGCGCAGGAAACAAGCAGATCGGGCCCGCAACCGAGCTCGAGCGCCTTCGAAACGCCTAGGTCGGGCTGGTGCCTCGGTCGTACCTCTAACGCGGCCAGGTGCAGGGCCGAGTCAACCAGCGACGGAACCGTGCCCAGGGCCGGTCCGAGCCAGCGTGCGACCAGGCAGGGTCGGACAAGGCGACCGCATCCGCACGGCGCGGAATTCCGGCAAGCGCCGGGCTCCTTGGCCACGCCCCCGCTACTTGACGGTGACGCCGCCGTGCGCGATCAGATCGGAGGCCTTCTCGGCGATCATTACCGTCGGGAAGAACGTGTTCGACGTCGTGAGGATGGGCATCACCGACGAGTCGATGACCCGCAGGCCCGCGATCTCGCGGACTCGCAGATCGGTGTCCACGATCGAATCCGTGTCCACTCCCATCCGACACGTGCCGACGGGGTGGTACGACGTCCGGCCGTACTGGCGAGCGTATTCCTCGCACTCGGCCTGGCTCTGGACCCTCGGGCCGGGCAGGTGCTCGGCCTTGATGAACGGCTTGAATGAAGCCTGGGCCATGATCTCGCGGGAGACCCGCATACCCTCCACTGAAGCCTTGATGTCGCCTGGCTCGGCCAGGTAGTTGGTGTCGATCACGGGCTTGGCCAGCGGGTCGGAGCTGCGCAGCGTCACCGAGCCGCGGCTCTGCGGCCGCAGGAAGTACGAGTTCATCGTGCAGCCGTTGCCCGAGGGCACGGGTGCGATGCCTGCCTCGACGCCGGCACCGTTGAGGAAGTGGAACTGCAGGTCGGGCGCGATGCCGGGCCGGCTGTGCCAGAAGGCGCCGCCTTCCACCACGTTGGACGTAACCGGGCCCTTGTGAAACAGCAGATACTCGAAGCCGGCCCACAGCATCCAATGAGGCTTGCTGTAGTGGTCCAGGCTGAACGGGCCGTTCAGGTCGTAGATAACGTCCACGTCGTAGTGGTCCTGGAGATTGCGCCCAACCCCGGCTCGGTCGGCGACGACGGAAATGCCATTACCCCGCAGTTCGGCGGCGGGCCCGATCCCGGAGAGCATCAGCAGCTTCGGCGAACCGATCGCGCCGGCGGATACGAGTACTTCGCGGTCGGCAGGCTCGTAGTAGACGCGCTTCGAGGTCCCTCTGACGTACTCGACGCCTACTGCTCGGCCGTTCTCGATGCGGATCTTCGTTCCCAGGCAGCCGGTCCTCACGGTGAGGTTCGACCGCCGCCGGGCGATCTTCAAGTATTCGACCGAGCTCGAGCGGCGGCCGCGGCGGGTGTTGGTCTGGTAGAACCCGCAGCCCTCCTGAACCGGCCCGTTGAAGTCGGGGTTGTAGGGCATGCCCATTTCCTGGCAGGCACGTACGAACGCGTGCGACAGAACGGTCGGCGTGATCAGGTCCGAGACGCCAATCGGCCCACCGACCCCGTGATACGGGCCGGAGAGACGGTCGTTGTCCTCGGCCTTGCGGAAGTACGGCAGGACGTCGTTCCAGGACCAGCCGGGGCAATTGCCGGCCGTCGCCCAGTCGTCATAGCTGGCCGGCTGGCCGCGAGTCAGGACCATGGCGTTGACCGAGCTGCCACCTCCCAGAACGTGGCCTTGGGCATACGGGATCTTCCGGTTGTTGGCATGGGGCTGCGGCGATGTTGCGTAGGACCAGACGAGCGGACCGCCCGTCATCTTGTAGAAGCCGACGGGCATGTGGATGTACGGGTTCGTGTCGCGCGGCCCGGCTTCGAGGAGCAGGACGCGGACGGTCTCGTCTTCCGAAAGTCGCGCAGCCACCACGCAACCCGCCGCTCCACCGCCGACCACGACGTAGTCGAACATCAGCTGTTCCTCCTGATCCCGTCTGGGCTCTGCCGGGTCGCGTAGTCCGCGACCGAAAGGTAGGTGCTCTGGTCCGCGAGGCGACCGAGGTAGATGGCCAGCTCCCGGAGGTGGTAGTCGCCCCACATCACCGCCTCGCCGCTAGGAACGGACCGACCCTCGGCCGTGATGTCCCAGCCGCGCGGGCGGCTATAGATGGAGTTGAGCAAGAGGCCCTCGTGGTCTTCTCGCTCGCTCAAGTAAGGCTCTTCGAGCAGACGGGCGGCGATCGTCAGCCCGGCCTGCCGGTAGCGCGTGGCCGCGTCAGCGTCAGCGCGCGATTCGCAGACCCGGCTCAGACGCAGCAGGCCCTGGGCGGCGATCGCCGCGGCCGAGCTGTCGACGGGTTCGTGCGGGTTCAGCGGGTCGGCGGGCCGGTCCAGATATCCGGGCATGGCCGCGAGGCCGGGCGCGCCGGTGTCCCAGTAGGGGATGCCGTCGGTCGGGGTCTCCTCGATGTAGTAGTCCGCGACGGCCCGGGCGGCGTCCTCGAGTTGGGCGGTCAGCGCTTCACGGCCGCCATCCGGCGCCAGGGTCTCGTCATCGAGCAGTGGCAGGATCTCGAGGATCTCCGGGAAGCCCAGGACCGCCCAGGCGAGACCGCGCGTCCAAGTCGTGAACGGCGAGTAGCCCTGCTGCGTGCTGGCGCAGCGGTATGTGCCGCTGGCAACGTTGAAGAGCGACTCGTGGGCCACCCGGCCGCGGACGTCGTAGATGTCGCGATTGCGGCCGTAGGAAACGCTGTACTCGGCCGTGGTACGGGCGTGGCGAATCGCCCGCGTGGCGAGCGAGACGTGGCGGCCCTGCTCCGCCAGCAATTCGTGGCCCAGGAGGTGGGCGATCAGAAGGACCCGCACAGTGCGAATCGCGTCCACGAAGAGCGAGTGCGCGCCGTTGAATGAGTAGATGTAGCCGGCGCCGTCGCCCAGATCCGTCCAGCGGCTCGCCTGAACAGCACCACTGACCTTGAGGCAGACTCGATACAGCTCCTCCTCGGCCGGCTCCACGCCCGTGCGGCCTTCGACGGCGAGCCGCAGCAGGTTGCCGAACGTCGAGACGGTGTTGAAGGCGTGGTCGTGGACGCCGGTGTCAGTCAGACGGGCCACGATGTCGTCCAGCGAGCGGCGCCGCCCGAACTCGAGAAATCGGCGATCTCCCGAGGCGTCGAATTGCAGAATCGCCGAGCCGTACCAGAAGCCGCGCGTCCAGTCGGTCCACTCCTGGCCCACGTACCGGCCGTCGCGAGTGAGGACGGGAGCGGCGGGGTCGTCGGCCCAGCGGTCCTGCAGGCGCGCGAGTTTCGCGGCGGACGCGGTCCAGAGGCGGTCCAGGCGCGGACGAAGCGCCGCGGCGTCGATGGCCCCATCGATCTTGATCATGCGTCCTCCGTTGCGGCGTAACGGCGCCGCGATACTCGGCCGAGCTAGCCGGTCGTCAGGACCGAGCGCAGGGTGACGGTCTTGGTCTGCATGAATTCCGCGAGGCTCGTCCCGAGGCCCTCACGCACGTTGCCGCTTCGCTTGTAGCCGCCCCAGGCGACCGCGTCGGTGCGGTACAGGCCGGTGCCGTTGATCGAGATGTGGCCGGTCTCCATCTGCAGCGCTACGCGCATGGCCCGCGCCAGATCCGTGCTGAAGACGGCGCCGCTGAGTCCGTAGATCGAGGCGTTCGCGATCTCGACGGCCCGACTCTCGGACGAGAACGGGATGATGTCGAGGACAGGGCCGAAGATCTCGAGATCGTGCGAGACGTCCGCCGCGGCTTCGGCGTCGACGACTACCGTCGGCGCGAAGAAGGCGCCATCCGGCCGGCCGCCGCCGCACACCAGGCGGACGCCCTGGTCCAGCGAGTGGGCGACCTGGTCGGCCACGTTGATCGCCGCGCTGCGGCTGATGAGCGGGCCGAGGCCCGTATCGGCCTTGAGCGGATCGCCCAGACGCAGCCCGCCGAATGCCGTCCGGAATCGCTCGATCAATTGGTCGGCCGCCGCCGCCTCGACGATGATCCGCTTGTTGGCGCAGCAAACCTGGCCGTTGGACAGCGATCGGCCCCAGACCGCTTCGGCCACCACGCGATCCATGTCGGCGTCGGCGAAGACGATCATCGCGTCGTTGCCGCCGAGCTCGAGTGCCACGCGCTTGAGCGTCTTCGCCCCGGCGGTGGCAACGCTGATGCCCGCCTCAGTCGAGCCGGTCAGGCTGATCGCGGCCGGGATCGGGTGGGAGGCGAGTGCGTGGCCGAGTTCCTGATCGCCGTTGAGGATCTGGACCACGTCCCGCGGCACGCCGGCTTCCCAGAGCAACTCGATCTGGCGGATGACCGTGAGCGGGGCCTGGCGCGACGGCTTGACCACTACCGTATTGCCGGTCGCGATCGCCGGCGCCACCTTCCAGGCGTTGAGCTCGGACGGGAAGTTGAAGGGCACGATGGCCGCGATGACGCCCAGCGGATCGTGGTGGGTGAACTGGATGTCGCCCTCGTGGCCTGCCTCGGAGTCGAGGAAGCGCGCTTCCTCCTCCCAGGCGACGATCCGTTCCGCGCAACCCTGGTAGATGCGGATCGTGGTCTCGATCTCGCCGCGGGCCTGGTCGATCGGCTTGCCGTTCTCGCGGCACAGCAACGTGCCCAGCTCGTCGCGGTGGGCGCGGAGCAAATCCGCGTAGACGCGCATGACCGCCGATCGCTCGTGGCGAGGCACCCGGGCCCACGTCTTCTGGGCCGCCGCCGACCGGACGAGCATGGCGTCGAGATCCGCCATCGTGTCGAGCGGGACGGAGGCGAGGACTTCGTCGTTGGCTGGGTTGATGACCTGGTAGGTGCCGGCGGGCGCGGTCGTGGTCATTTCCTTCACCTCTTCGCGTCCCAGGCCTGCAGCAAGTGCGTGGCGACCGCCACGAGCTGGCCATCCTGGTTCGTGATACGAATGCTGGCGGTGGTTCGGCGCTTGATCGGATCGAAATCGGTGATCTCGTAGTGGACGACGATCGCGTCGCCTATGAGCACTGGCTTGATGAATCGAATGCGGTCGTAACCGGCGGAGACGACCTGCTGGGTCGTTCGTTCGGCGAGAGCGCTCGACGCAGCGGAGGCATAGGCGATGAGCAGCGCGCCGTGAGCGACGCCGCGGCCGAGCGAGCTCGCCCGCGCGTACTCGGGGTCCACGTGCTGCGGCGCGAAGTCGCCACTCAGCGCCGCGAAGGCGAGGACGTCGTGTTCGGTCACGGCGCGCTCGATGTCGACCGCCTGGCCTACGAGCGTTGCCAGCGGGTCCACTGGTCTGACGGTCAGTTCAGGATCGGGAGTCACCGGCATCAAGGCCGCCTTTCTGCAGTTGCCGGCGCGGGCTCGCGTTTGGCGCCCGCGGAGCCGGTTGGGTCATCTGGGAAGAGGGCGGCGTCCATCGTCCGCAGCGGCTGCGCCACGGCCGGCCGGAAGGCCATGTGGGCGAGCACGTCGCGCTCGACGTCCAACCCGGCCGCGATCTCGACGAGAACGGGCCCGTCGTCGCCAAGTTCGAAGACGGCACGCTCGGTGACGTAGGTCACGCGCTGGCCGCGAGCCCGGGCTTGAGCCGCGCTGAAGGTCATGTGCTGGACCGAATCGACGAACTTGCGGTGGCGGCCCTCGCGTTCGATCGCGATCCGGCCTCCGCCGACGCGTACGACGAGGCCGCCCGCCGTGAGCGTCCCGCAAAAGACGACGCGGCCCGCCGACTGGGAGATGTTGATGAAGCCGCCGGCGCCGAAGACCGTGTCCCCGACCCGCGAAGCGTTGACATTGCCGTACCGGTCCACTTCGGCGAAACCGAGGCAGGCGATGTCGAGCCCGCCGCCGTCGAAGAAGTCGAACTGGGACGGCGCGTCGATCATCGAGTCGGGGTTCCAGACGGCCCCGAAGAGCACGCCCTGGGCGGGGACGCCGCCGCTCAGGCCCTGCTCGACGGTCAGGACCACGTCTTCGAGGCGGCCCTCCGCGAGGAGCACTGCCGGCACTCCGTCGGCCATGCCGACGCCGACGTTGACCACGGCACCCGGGACGATCTCCGCGGCCGCTCTCCGGGCGATGACCGCCCGCTCGCCGGCCGGCAGCGCCGGGATGGCATCGACCGGCGCGCGGAACTCGCCGGAGAGTCCGGGCTGGTAGCGGCCGATGATCGTCTGGCGCTGTTCGGGCACGACGACCACTACGTCCACCAGATGCGCCGGCACGACGACGTCGCGGGCTCGGAGCGAGTGGCTGGCGGCCATGCGCTCCACCTGGGCGATGACCTTCCCGCCGGAGTTGTGGCAGGCCATCGCCAGGGCCAGGACGCCCAGCGACGCCACCTCGTGCTCCATCGTGAGGTTGCCGCGCTCGTCGGCCGTGGTGGCTCGGATGAATGCGAAGTCGATCGGGAGGGCTCGATACAGCAGCCAGTCGTCGCCCTCGATCTCGACGACCCGGACGAGGTCACCGGTTGGACCGGGGCTCAGGCGGCCGCCGTCGAGGCGCGGGTCGCAGAACGTCCCGAGTCCCACCTTCGTCAGGACGCCGGGCCGGCCCGCGGCAACTTCGCGATACATCTGGGTCAGCACGCCCTGGGGGAAGTTGAAGCCCTCGACCTGCCCGCTTGCCACGAGCGCGGTGAGCCCCGGGTTCATCCCGAAATGGCCGCCGATGGCGCGACGCAACAGGCCCGGCCGGGCAAGGTTGTCCAGGCCGCTGCCTTGCTTGTCGCCGATCCCCGCGCAGAAATAGACCGTCAGATCGCGCGGCTCGCCCGACTCCGCGCTCCGGGAGCCCAGCGCCTCGAGCAGCGCCGTCGGCTCGATCACGCCGCCGCCGGACCCTTCGACCGCCAGCGTGGAGCCCGAGCTGACCAGGCCGGCGGCCTCCGCGGCCGACATCCGCGCGGGATTGACGTCGGGGCGTGAACGGCGACGGCCGGCCGGTGCGGTCGTCACGTTTCGGACCCTCCGTATCGAGCCGCCAGGGCCGAGATGTCCCCGGCGGCGGCCTTCGCCAGCGGTGCCAGGCGCTCGATCATGCGGTCCATCCGCCAGCGGCTCGCGGGGGCGCCGACGCAGACGGCCCCAAAGGCGCTGCCCGACGCGTCGAGGATCGGCGCAGCGACCGAGCGGACGCCCGGCTCGCGTTCCTGGTCGTTGACCGCAAAGCCCAGCTCGCGCACGCGGCCGAGCTCGACGGCCAGGTCCTCCATGCGGTCGATCGTGTTGCGCGTCAGCTTCCTCAGCGTCAGGCGGGCCAGAATGCGCCCGGCGTCGGCCGGACGAAGGAACGCCAGGATTGCCTTGCCCTGAGACGAGGCGTGGATCGGCAGCCGGACGCCGGGTCGGCCGCCCAGCCGCAGCGTGGCGTCGGCGACGATGCAGTCCGTGATGACGACTTCATCCGAGTCGAGCGCCGCGAGAAAGACCGTTTCGTTGGTCTGGGACGCGAGACGCTCGAGGATCGGACGCGAGACGACCTTGAGTCGCTCGCCGCCGGCCATCTGGTTGGCCAGCGCGCTGATGCGCGGCCCAAGCGCGTAGAGCTTGGTGACCGGGTCCTGCTGCGTGAAGCCGGTTTCTACCAGGGCCCGGAGCAAGCGGTGGATCGTGGGGGCAGGCAGCCCGGCCTCGGCAGCGAGGTCGGAAAGCCGCACGCCGTCCGGATGGGCACCCACCTGGATGACGAGCTCGAGTGCCCGCACGACTGCCTGAGATCCGTCTGCCATGCTAGGTTCCACCATATGGAATGTTCTTCCATTATCGCCCCGACGGCGGTATCCTAGTCGTCGGACAGTCCCGAAGTCAAGGCGCCAGAGGATGCAACGGATGCGAGAGCCCTCATGAGCGACATATCGCAAGCGAGCCTCCGCGAGCGAATTCGGACGTTCGGCATCGTCCCCGTCATCACCATTCCCGCGGAAGCAATAGCCGTGCCGCTCGTGGAGGCGCTGGTCGGCGGTGGCCTGGGGTGCGCAGAAATCACGCTCCGGACCGAGGCGGGTCTGGCCGCGATACGCCGAGTCCACGAGGCTGTGCCGAACGTGCTGGTGGGCGCAGGCACGGTCCTGACGGCCGATCAGGCCCGCCGCGCCATCTCCGCGGGCGCGCAGTTCGTCGTGACGCCGGGTTTCATGCCGCGTGTCGTCGAGGTGTGCCTGGCGGAGAACGTACCGATCTTCCCGGGCGTCATGACCCCGACCGAGATCGGCATGGCGCTCGACGCCGGCTTGACCGATCTCAAGTTCTTCCCAGCCGAGACGGCCGGTGGCCTGGCCGCGCTGCGAGCTTTGGCCGGACCGTTCCCGATGGTCCGCTTCATCCCGACCGGCGGCATCGGCCCTGCGAATCTGGCCGCCTACCTGCGCGAGCCCACGGTTCTGGCGGTTGGCGGCAGCTGGATGGTCCGGGCCGAGATGATTGCCGCCAGTGACTGGGCGGCTGTGAGATCGGCGGCCGAGCAGGCAGCGGTTGCGGTTCGCGAGGCGCGCGGCGGTTCCGCCGTAGCCCGACCATGACGCTGCAGGTCAAGCCGACCGGCTCGGGGCGCTGGGATCTTGTCGCCCTGGGCGAGGTCTTGCTCCGGCTCGATCCGGGCGAGGAGCGCATTCACACTGCTCGGACCTTCCGAGCCTGGGAGGGCGGCGGCGAGTACAACGTTGCCCGCGGCCTGCGCCGCTGTTTCGGAATGTCCACGACGGTGGTCACGGCTCTGGCGGACAACCCGATCGGGCGGCTGATCGAGGACTTGATGCTGCAGGGCGGCGTCGATACGTCGCACCTGCGCTGGAGCGCATACGACGGCATCGGGCGGTCGGTCCGCAACGGGCTCAACTTCACCGAGCGCGGGTTCGGCGTTCGCGCGGCGGTCGGCTGCTCGGACCGCGCCAACTCGGCCGCCTCGCAACTCCGCCCGGGCGAGATCGACTGGCGGGACATCTTCGAGGGCGAAGGAACGCGCTGGCTCCACACCGGCGGCATCTTCGCCGGCCTCTCGGACACGACGCCCGCAGTGGTTGCCGAGGCGATCGAAGCCGCGCACCGGGCCGGGGCGATCGTGAGCTTCGATCTGAACTTCCGCGAGTCGCTGTGGCGGTCACGAGGCGGAAGCGCAGCCGCGCAGGCAGCCATGCGCGAGATCGTCCGCTCGGTCGACGTGGTGGTTGGCAACGAAGAGGACTACGTGGCCGCGTTGGGGTTGGCCGTCCGCGGCGCGGACGCGGCGTTTGCCCGGCTGGACCCGGCTGCCTATGAGGCGATGCTGCGCGAGGCCGCGCGCGAGTTCCCAAACCTGAGCCTGCTCGCGGCAACGCTGCGAGTCGCCCGAACGGCGACACGCAACGATTGGGGAGCGGTCGTCCTGGCGGACGGCGAGTTCCACGAGACGGCGAACCGGCCGGACATGGAGATTCTCGATCGAATTGGCGGCGGCGACTCGTTCGCCTCCGGTCTCATCTACGGCTTGCTGACGGGCCGCTCGCCGGCCGAGTCCGCGGAATATGGAGTGGCCCATGGAGCGCTGGCAATGACGACACCCGGAGACACCTCGATGGCCACACTCGCCGAAGTCGAGCGGCTGGTCCGCGGCGGCGGCGCGCGGGTGACGCGGTGAGGCGGCGGAGGGTCGGTGCCGAGCCGAGTGGTGCGCAGCGCAGCGGCGCCAGGGTGAGCCGATGAACCGCGCGATGGTCCTGGTCGAGCGCGAGCGCTTCGGTTGGGCGGACCTGCCCGACCCCGAGCCGGCGGCCGGCGAGGTCGTCGTGCGGGCGCTGTTCACCGGGCTTTGCGGGACCGACCTCCACATCGTCGAAGGCAGCCACCCACGGGCCCGCTTCCCGCTGGCCATCGGCCACGAGATTGCCGCGCGCCCGGAAACCGGGCCACTCGCCGGCCGGCTCGTCCTCGTCGATCCCCTTCTCCCATGCGGCGAATGCGCCGCCTGTCTGGCGGGCGCCTCAAACGCGTGCGCGCGGCTGCGGCTCATCGGCATCGACCGCGACGGCGCACTCGCCGGCCGGTTCGCGGTGGCGGAGAGCCGGCTCCACGTTGTCCCGGACGGGATTCCTCCCGAGGCGGCTCCGCTCGCAGAGCCCCTGGCCGTGGCGGTGCACGCGGTCGGCCGAGTGCCGGATCTGGCCGGACAGCCCAAGCCGGGCGTCGGCGCCAGGCTCGTGGTCGTAGTCGGGGCGGGCCCGGTGGGCCTGCTGATCGGGCACGTGGCCCGCCGCGCCGGTGGCCGAGTCCTCATTGCCGAGCAGGCGCCGGAGCGGCGCACGGTTGCGGCCACGCTCGGGTTCGAGCTCCTCGACCCGGACTCCCCGGCCGAGAACCTGGAGTCGATCACTTCCGGCGCCCTTGCAGATGTTGTCTTCGATGCCGCTGCGGCGGCGCCGGTTGCGGCGAGCCTTCACCGGTTCGTCCATTCGACCGGCGTCGTGGCCGTCGTCGGAGCATACGGCGGTCTCGTCCCGCTCGACCTTCAGGCGGTCATGTTTAAGGAGCTGACCATTCGTGGCCACCGCACCTACCTCCCGGCAGACATCGACGCCGGGCTCGAACTGCTGCGCGCGGACCTCCCGGCCCTGAAGCCGCTCCTCAGCGGCGTCGTCCCCGCCGCCGACGTTGCCGACGCGATCGGCGCAATGCGCCGGGGCGAGGGCATGAAGTTCGTATTGGAGTGCCCGGCATGATCGGTCTGATCAAGGTCGCTCACGGCAATTTCGACCTGGAGCTGCGCGACGTCGCGCTCCGGGAACCGGGCGAAGGCGAGGTCGTCGTCCGTGTCCGATACGCCGGCATCTGCGGCACGGACGTTCACATCGCCCGGGACGAGTTCCCGTCCTGGCCGCCGGTCATCCTGGGTCACGAGTTCACGGGCACGGTGGAGCGGCTCGGACCGAGCGTGGATCCCGATCTCGCCGGCCGCCGGATCGTCTGCGAGCCGCACGCCGGCGCCTGTCACGTCTGCCATCTCTGCCGGCGCGGCCACCCCGAACTGTGCGCGTCGAAACGATCGCCGGGCTGGGGCATGAACGGTGCCTTTGCCAGCCACGTGGTCGTTCCGGCCTGGCTGCTTCACCCACTCCCCGCCGGCATCCCGGATGGGGTCGCGGTTCTGGCCGAGCCAATGGCCGTCGTCATGACCGCGCTCCGCCACGCGTCCCTCGCAGCCGGCGATTTCGTCCTCGTCGTCGGCCCCGGCCCGGTGGGCGCGCTCGCGGCGCTGGCCTGCCGCGCGGCCGGCGCGTCCAACGTCGTCGTCGCCGGACGGACCACTTCGCCTGCCCGCCTCGAGCTGCTGTCGGACATGGGTTTCACGACGCTCTCGAGCGATGTTCCCGATGCTGTTCGAGGCATGACCTCTGGTCGCGGCGCGGACCTTGTGGTCGAATGCAGTGGGTCGGCGCAGGGCATCGCCATCGGGATCGAGGCCGCTCGCCGGACCGGCCGGATGGCCTCGATCGGGCTCAGCGGCCAACCGGCGCTGGAAGTCCCGTGGGACCTGGCCACATCGCGCGCCCTCGACGTCGCCTTTTCGATGAGCTCGAGCTTCGAAGGCTGGGAAGCCGCCATTCCGGTCCTGGCCCGCGTCGCCGCGGACGCGGCGCGTCTCCCGACCATCTTCCCGCTCGCCTCCTGGCGCGACGCCTTCGCCGCGCTCCAGTCCCGAAGCGTCGTCAAGGCGGTCCTCGATCCGACGGCGCCGACCACTGCTTCCGTGGCGGAATCCTGATGGGGCTGATCGTCATCACCGACTGCGACCACCCGGACGTCGACATCGAACGGTCGATCTTCGAATCGGCCGGCCACCAGGTTCGTGTCGAGCAGTGCCGCAGCGCCGAAGACGTGATTGTCGCCGGCCGCGGCGGCATCGGTCTGCTGGCTCAGTACGCCCCGATCGACGAGTCGGTCATGGCCGCCCTGCCCGGGCTCCGAGTGATCGGCCGCTATGGCGTTGGGCTCGACAACATCGAGCTGCCGGCCGCGGCCCGCCGCGGTATCCCCGTCTTCAACGTTCCCGACTACTGCGTCAGCGAAGTGGCGGAACATGCCCTGGGCCTGATCCTCGCACTCACCCGCGGCCTCGTCTTCCAAGATCGCGGCGTCCAGTCGGGCACCTGGGACTTCCGCGTCGGCGGCACGGTTCGCCGCGCGTCCACGATCCAACTCGGCATCGTGGGCCTCGGCCGCATCGGCCGAGCGCTCGCCCAACGAGTCGCGCCGCTCGGTTACCGGGTCGTCGCCGCCGACCCGCGCCATCCAATCGTGGAAGGCATCGAGTCGGTCGAGTTCGACGAGCTCCTGGCCACGAGCGACGTCGTGAGCATCCATTCCTGGCTGGACGACACGAACCGCCATTTGTTCGACTCCCGAGCCTTCGGCCTCATGAAAGCCGGCGCCTTCCTGGTCAACACCGCTCGCGGAGGACTCGTGGACCAGGCCGCTCTTGTCGCGGCCCTTCAGTCCGGCCATCTCGGCGGCGCCGGCTTGGATGTCCTGGAGCAAGAGCCCATTCCGCCCGGGGACCCCCTGCTCGCACTGCCCAACGTTATCCTCACCCCCCACGCCGCCTTCTACAGTCGCGAATCCCTCATCGAGATGAAACGCAGGGTCTCGGAAAGCATGGTGGGAGCGCTGTCGAAGAATCTCCCTGAATGACGTTCGCTCACGGAGCGACCCAGTTCGTGCCGGTCGGAGCCCAATCCAGTGGACGGCGTGATTCTTGTGGTGGGGCTCGGAAGCATCGGCGGGGCTTACCTTCTCGACCGCTCCAATCAGGACTGGACCAGCGTTGCGTCGGTCAACGGCCACGACATCAGCCGCGAGACTCTTCGCGGGCGGATGGCAGTCCTCTCGCTCCTCGCGCAGGAGCGCAGTCGCTACATCGGCGACGCCTATGCGAGCAGCGACATCACCGCGGACCAGGCCACGGCGCTGCGAACGCAAGTTGCGGCAACGACAACGCTGGAGGCCGCTCGCGAGAGCTTGATCGTCGACGAACTCCTCCGCGAACTCGCCGTTCGCGACGGCGTGGCTACTCCGCCGACTCCGGACGCAATGGCGGAAGGCACGACGCAAGCCATTAGTGACGTCGGGCATCGAGTCCGATATGTCCGCTTTGGGCTGCCGACCGGGTCGACCGCCGGCTCTGCTACTCCCACGGGCTCGTGGCCCGCTGCGAGCGCGACCGACGTCGATGCCGCAACCGCACGCGTTCGCACCGAACTGGCCGCAGATACACCGGTCACAACGATCGTCGCCGACCTCCACGACGCCGGCTGGCAGGTGGTGGGCGAAGACGTGGCCGTTTCCGCGGATGGTGTGCCCGCCGACGCGTCGCTAGATCTGGACCCGGCAATCGCCGCAGCCACGATCGATGGCCAGCCTGGCGCCATAGTGGGTCCCACCAGCGACGCCTACGGCCGCGTCGCCATGGGCAAGGTGCTCAACGCTCCCAGCGAGATAGTCGCGTCTCAACAGCTCAGCGTCGACGCGTACACGGCCAAGCTCGACACCACGGCTCTCCAGCAGTGGGCCAACGGCGTGGCCCTCAAAGCGGCAGTGACCGCGCACCTGATCGCCGGTTGGGCCAAGGGTGTGACCCTGGCCCATTTCCGCGAGCTTGTGGTCGGTGCCGCGCCCGACTCGTCCGCATCCGCCGGGCCATGGGTCGAGCTTTCGGGACTCGCGGTCGATCGATTGTCGGGCGTGAGTCCGAGTTCGATTGCAGGCGCACCGACGAACCTGAACCTCGGTGCCGACTCGCTGGCGAAGACTCTGAAGTCGGCCTCGGCGACCGATCGAGCGACTCTGTTTCGAGCGCTGGTGGCCGCTGCCAACAAGACGTCCGCATCAGACACAACCACCGCATCCGGAGAGATCGGCTTCTACACCAAGGACAGCCTTTCGCCAGACATCGGGAATGCCGCATTCGCCGACACGGTTCATACCGGCGCCCTCATCGGGCCGATCTCCACGAGCGCCGGTCCGCAGCTCTTCCTGGTCGAGTCCCGCTACAGCGGCACGCTCGACCAACGAGCCCAGGTGGCCCTGCAGCAGGTCCGAAGCGACAGCGCGCCCAACCTCGCCACCTACACCGCCCAGTTCTCGCCAGCGGACGTGGCCCTCGCCACCGACGCCGGTTGGCGCGCCGAGCCCGAGTTCGGCTCGACGGAGTCTGTCCGGGCGGCCCTTTTCGACACCGCCATCGGAGTCCTCTCGGATCCCTTCGTTCTGGACGGCAAGCTCGCCGTGGCGGTAGTGACGGAGCGGCGGACCGCCGTTCCCGACACGCGCTCGCTCGCTCGCTTGACCCTCGACGGCTACGACGCCTGGTTCGCCGCCGAATACGCCAAGGCCAAGATCACCGAATCGGACCATCCACTGCCCGAGCTAGAACCCAGCGCGAGCCCAAGCCCGGTTGTCTCTGCGCCGCCAGTCCTGCCGTCGGCCCCGGTCCTCGACACGCCCAACGTACCGGTGATCCCCGGTCAGCCGGCGGCCACGTCTGTCCCTACCGATGCGTTCGGGTTGCCGACGGGGCCGTAGGCACGGAGCGCCGTAGTGTCCACTCCCTCGTTGACACTCGTGTCAACGGGATCAGGTGCCTAGTCGGCGAGTCTCATCGATAGCGCTATTGAGCGCCCTCAGAATCTCGAGGTAGCTGAAGTATTCGTTGGTGAGGGCACGGTCATGATCAGTCAGCGGCTTGTCTTTCGCACCGAGCAGTGTATGGATCTTGGCCTCGACCCGGTCTATCGCAGCCTCAACATCCGTGAACGTGGGTTGCGCCTGGCCGCCCTTAGCGATGCGCGTTGCGTCACCTGCCAACCAAAGGTCCACGACAACGATGTCGCCAAAGATGTCATCAATTGCTGGGATGCCACGAGTGCCGCTTGGGATGCGGAGTTCATGCCAGCGTCGAAACGCATCGTCGAAGGTACTCATTGTCCTGGATACCAGTAAGTGACGATGTTGTTATTCGAGTCAAGTATTAGACCGCTTCCATCCGGGAAGACGTACTTCGTACCAAGCTCGTCTACCCCGACCGGGACGGTCTGCCCGCTGACGGCGCCTCCTAGCGCGCTGGAACGCGCGCCAAAGGCGTCAGCTTGGTACTGCTCCTCTGTGACACCGTATTCCTCCCCGTGCTCGAGGTAGTGATAGGTCCAGCTGTCGTGCGCAGAGTCGAACGTCGCCTTCGCCCAACCAGAGTCATAGATACAGTTGTGCACCAGCACGGCCCCGCTCCCCACGAAGAAGGAGTGGGCGGTGTCGACCGTGAGGTCCCACATGCTAGCGGGGTGCTGATCGACAGTGAAGCTGACGACAGTGGCGGAGCCACCAGACTCGGTCCGGACCTTCTCGCCGACCTTGAGTGAGCCTGCCTGTACCCAGCCGCGATCGGTCGTGAAGAAGGGGTGGTTGGGCGTGGTCTCGATCGTACCCTTGTCGGTCGCCAGGTTCTCGGTGGCTGGATCGGTGTGGACCATGACCGCGGTCACGGTGTGAGTCCGTTTACGAAATCAGCAACGGACGCCTGTCGCCGCTCCGCGAACTACTTCCCTTTGTCCACTGCCGGCTCTTGAGGCCAGTACGACACACTCATGTCGATCGCCGCACCGAGCCGGGCCAAGCCACTAACGATCGAGGCGGCGATGGGAAGAACGACGCTGTCCTCTTTCGTATCCGCCCAAATGCGCAAAGTAACGGCAACTATGTTCCCGTCTCGAGTGCGCAGTTCATCGAGAGCAACTCGAGACTGCTGCGCCCTGCCAATTAGCTGCTCGAGCATCGTCGGTACCTCAAGCAAGGTCGCGGCCGATTCATGAAGTTCCCAACCGCTGAAACCGGCAGCGCCCACGTCTCCGACACTCCATGTTCGGTCTGCGCTACCGAGATTCTCCAACAACGATTCGCCGCTAAGGTTCGGGCTTAGCACGACCAAAGCGGCTCCTACGTCTTGAAGCCACCAACGCTCGGCCGAGTCCTTCGTGTTATGCATCCGGTTCCTCAACTGCGACAACTCATCCTGGCTGCTAGTACCCACCCCAGGCGTCGAAGATGCTACCCATGTTCTCTCCAGAAGGACTGAAGATGTCGCCATCTGGACTAACTGACACGTTGTCAGCCGGTCCGAGCGTCTTCTTAGCAATCTTCTCGATGTACTTCATGACTCTCTGCGGATCCAAGCCATTTGACCTGGCAAGATCCATGATCGAGCCCTTGTTGGTCGCGTATCCCGACGGCGGCGTCCATCCTCCACTCCCGTCGGTCCAGTCGTCGCACGGCCCTTCGTTGTGAACCAGCACGGCCCCGCTCCCCACGAAGAAGGAGTGGGCGGTGTCGACCGTGAGGTCCCACATGCTAGCGGGGTGCTGATCGACCGTGAAGCTGACGACAGTGGCGGAGCCACCAGACTCGGTCCGGACCTTCTCGCCGACCTTGAGTGAGCCTGCCTGTACCCAGCCGCGATCGGTCGTGAAGAAGGGGTGGTTGGGCGTGGTCTCGATCGTACCCTTATCGGTCACCAGGTTCTCGGTGGCTGGATCGGTGTGGACCATGACCGCGGTCACGGTGTGAGGCGCTGTTTCGCCGGTCCGCGGGTCGTAGGCGAGGACCGCCCGACCGTTGTCAAGCCCTCGAGGACCGACCTATTGCGGCACAAAACGTGGTCGGAGCCACAAACTGTGAAGGTGGCCATCCTTCGATCCGAGGACGACGCCGCTCGCGATCATGACCGCCATATCGTCAGGATCTTCATCCTCGCCAACGCGGACCCAGCCGGTGGATGCATCGAAAACGGTCCGCCATTGAGCGACACCCGCGATAGACACTCCTATGCCCGACCCGATCGCGGTTGGCGGCCGCAGGAAGGCGGCGCCTTCCGGCGCATTGGGAACCCCGCAAACACGATCAGCCCATAGGGCGGTGGCGTGCAATCCGTCCGCGTACAACGCTTCATTCCTCAAAACGCTGACCGCAACTTGTAGCGTCCCGATCTGTGCCGCCCACACCCCCCCCGCCGCACGCTCTTCTAGCTCTGCTCGCTGGGCTGGCAGGAAGAGAAAGCTGGCATCGGATCGGACGTAGGTCAATTCTCCGGCAAGCGCTCGAGTTCCAACACGAAGGTCGATTCTCATGAGCGAACGAACAAGAAATGGAGGATTCGGTTCGTTGCTGGATCGATGACCAATTGCCACGTTCCGTCTGAGCCATTGTAGAACCCAGGTACGTCCCACCGCAGCGCCCCGGGTACACCACCTGGATCAGGAATGGGAGTGCCTCCGTCGACGATGTCTTGGATTGTTGACGGGGAGTTGATATACGGCCGCGAGGCGAGATTATTCAAGACCGTCTGAGTCGGCTGCAGCTCAGACACGTTGATGCAGTTGTGCACCAGCACGGCCCCGCTCCCCACGAAGAAGGAGTGGGCGGTGTCGACCGTGAGGTCCCACATGCTAGCGGGGTGCTGATCGACCGTGAAGCTGACGACAGGGGCGGAGCCACCAGACTCGGTCCGGACCTTCTCGCCGACCTTGAGTGAGCCTGCCTGTACCCAGCCGCGATCGGTCGTGAAGAAGGGGTGGTTGGGCGTGGTCTCGATCGTACCCTTGTCGGTCACCAGGTTCTCGGTGGCTGGATCGGTGTGGACCATGACCGCGGTCACGGTGTGAGGGGCTGTCTCGCCGGTCCGCGGGTCGTAGGCCATAACCTGGTCGCCGGGTTTGAGATCGGAGATCGCGGTTGCACTGGACGAGGTTGCCACGCTCGTGTCGGCACTGAAGCTTTCGCCGGTGGCGCAAGGCCTCATCCAAGCTCGGGATGCCAGACTCCCCCAACCTTGTCTGGCTGCTCGCAATCTGTCGCGCCAGCTCCGGCAGCCGCGCCAGCTGTCCAGCCGGCCACGACAGTGTCGCCGAGGACGAGCAACAGCCACCGCGGCTATTCGAACTCTCGCCTTCTTCGTGGGGGCCCTACCGTCGTGGGCCGCTAGAAGACGACCGCCTTCATGTCCCCAGCTTCTGGGATTCGCCGCACGGCAAGGGAGTCCTCCCGATAGATATCAAGTTCGGACAGCATTCCTCCCAGCACATGCAGCAGAAGGTGAACAACCGCCCCGTCGCTGTCGGCGGACTCACCTTCGACCGGGACCCGGCGAATGACATCCGCGATCGGGCCTTCCCCGATCGAGAACTGCAAGCTTCCGTCAGTGTCTATCGACCGGACCTTGGCATGGCCCAGTTGGCGTCTGAGGGCCTCGTTCCCAGGGAAATCAGCGGCGAGTAGGACCGTGACTCGCGCCCGCTCCCCTTCGGTCAGCGCACGAAAGGGCCCGGTCGCTACCCGACGATCATGGGACATAGTAGGTACCCACGTTGATGGTCCCATCAGGCAGCGTGTATGCCCGGTATTGGATAGTTGTGCCGTTCACCGTCACTCGACCCCAGAACGAGCCTGTCCCGATCGCGTTTTGGCTCGCGGCACGGAGTTGCTGCATGATCGAACCAAGCTCATCGAGCGCAAGTATGGATTGGAATTCTGAGTCCATTTGCACCACTACCAATCTACGGGAACTTGATCGGAATGAACCGCTGGCCGTTGACATGCGCAAGCAACCTATGTCCACAATGTGAGGATGGTTACGCAACCCAAGAAAGTCGTCACGCTCACGGCGTATCCCACCGCCAACTTCAGGAATGTGGTCGACTCTAGTGCCTGCTCGTCCGCGACCTCGGTCGTAGCTGGGCGCTGACCTAGCCAGGCCAATCCAGCGCCTACTGCAGCACCGACGGCCAGTCGAATTGGCGCAATCCCATCGATCAGTCCGGCAGCCGCTGCCAGTGCCGCCACGATGCCACATAGCGTGGCGACACCAGGAACGCGCAGCCTGAGAATTGGCTCACTCGCCAACCATGGCACAACTAGTGCAACTGGAAGCAGCAGCCATCCCACGGCGGAAACCAGGCGAAGTTGCGACGCTGGATCCAGTCGCAGCGTGGAATTCGACGACGAAACGACCGCCATCAAAGAGCAACAGGCTAGCGACCCCGAAATGACGCTCGCAAGGCGCAAGATGGTGAGCGTAGGCGGCAACGTTGGACGTCCTGGGGCCCGCGCGAGGCTGGCTGCCGCCTCGACTATGGCGACGACTGGGACCAGACTTCCGGCCGCAACCAGGACGAGGACACTGGTCGCGTGCTCCAATAGGAGAACCGACGCACTTACCGTCAGGGCCGATATGCAGGCAAGGTTTATCCCCCAGGTTCTTCTGGTGGATAACCACAGCGCCAAGATCGCAATTACTGCGGCCAGGGCCGACACCCTCGCGGACGTGCCGATGGCGATGCTCGCAATCACGAGACTGGCACCCACGGCAGCCAGATACGGTGAGGTACGCGCTTTACTGATCAAAGACTGCCGCCCACATGTTCTGCAGGCCGGTAACTGTGATCCCCACCCCCACGCCTGTCTCAACTCCACCGTAAGTAATCAAGCCAATCGCACCCGTGGCTTGGATCACGGCCACCGCGGCGGCGAAGCCGCCTGTTCCGGCCGTTTCGACTCCTGCAGAAGTCATGTCTCCCGCGCCGAACACCACTATCGTAACGCCTATGGTAGTCACAAGCCCTCCGCCTGCCACCAGTAGTAGGCCGCCTCCGAACCGGCCGATCCTGGGAGCGACAGCCCTAGCCACATCGCCGACAGCCCCGACCGGCGTGGCGATGATGTCCACGCCAGTCGAGTTGCGCGGCCATTTCCGGTACGCCGCGCAGGCCGTCTCGTCGTACTGGTACTGACACATCGATGCCGCGAGCGCGGCGTTCTCTTCATCGACCGGTACACCATCGAGAGTCATTACCAGCCTGCCGTCCTGTAGGTGGCTTGCCGTTGCGGGCGTCACCGTGGCCGGCGTACTAGGTCCGGTTGCCGGATTCGAGGTGGCTGGGCAGTCGTGACCCGCGCACGCGAACGGATCGGAAGGCGCGCTGACCTGGCACTTCGTGATGTCTACGTCGTGGCCCGCGCAGCCGGTCGGAGTGTTGGGCTTCGCTCCGCCGTAGCTGGAGCCTATCTTCTTCTTGGTTGTGGTGACCGGGTAGTTGTACGTGCACTCAAAGCCTGATTCGTAGCTTGTGTAACAAGTCTGCGAAGTACTGCACTCGCCCCCCGGTGCCGCGCAATGTCCATCCGGATCCACAAGGGTGGCCGGGTTGGCGTCGGCATAGAGGTAGCGGTTGAGACTCAGCGGGTTCTGGGCTGAGCCCGATACGGAGTCGAGGCTCGTGAAGGTGCCCAGATCTGGCACGTAGGCCCGAGCGCCGAAGTCGTAGGTGTCGGAGCCTGCGGTGGACTCCAGAATCCGGCCCTGATAGCGCCAGGGGGACGGAACCGAGCCGAAGGTGGAGGTGCCGATGATGTTGCCGTAGGCGTCATAGCGGAAGACATCGGTGATGGAGCCGCTTGAACCGCACTGGGCGGCGACGTTGCCGTGGAGGTCGGGCACTATCCAGGCAAAGCCATTGCTCGCCGCTGTAGCGAGGCGGTCGCCCATCGAGTCGATGGCGGCGTTCAGGGTGTTGCCAGTGCCTGCGGTCGAGACATCGACGATCACGCTGTCGGTGGAGCCCAGATACTTGTATGTGTCGACACTGCGAGCCTCCAGCCGCGCTGCCGTGTCGGTGGGAGCCATAACCCGCATGGCGAAGGCTCTCAACGGATAGACTAGCGCCCGCCAACGGCTCCGAACTGGAGAGGAACCTGAACAGCAGCCCTCGACGGCAGCTTCAAAGAGGAAGGACACGGATGCCGCTCTTCCGTCGCGGACCCCAGTTGAAAGATGATGCGCTCAACGGCTTGTCAGGAATGTTCCTGTCGTGCCCGACAGATCCCACTCCGGGCGCCGACAAGCTCGATTCCTCGAAACTTGACCTTAGTCTGGCCAGCCTGGCTCACGTCGACGACTACCTGGACGCGATACGTACGCGGAAGCTCGATGAGCGGGACAAGGCAGTGATCGTCCTCCGGTGCGGCGCATATGTGGGCGAGGTGATCCGGCAGAACTCGACCGAGCGAGACTTCCATTGGCTCGATTACGAAGAGGCACTGCGTCTCGACAGCCGCATCGGAACTATGGGCGGAAAGAGTCTGGGCCTTTCAGCGATCCTCTGGAGTGGTGAGCAGAGGTTCAGCTTCCCTCTGGCGAAGGTCATGAAGTTCCTTCAGAACGGTCGCGAGGACAGCGTGCAGTTCTTCGCGCAGGCAATGCTGTCCAATGGCTCACAGTCATAGCAGGCATGGCTAGCGCTGGACGGACGTCATGTGGCGTCGTCCATGGTAACCACGACCGGCAGCAACAGGGGCGAATGCCGGCGGTTTCGAGGCCCTCAGGACGCTTGGCCTGGCTCACGATCGCGCAGAACGATCAAGGCGCGCCAGGGATTTGCGAGCTTCGGCCCGAACCCAAGCCCGTGGGTCGTCCAAGTATGGTTCGATCAGCGGGCGCAGAGAAACGGCCTTGAGCTTGCCCGCCGCTATCACGGCATGGCCTGCCACGGCCTCATCGTGAAGCAAGAGAGCCACGGTCTCAACAGATCGCGGATCCTTGATCTCCCCCAAGCACAGCGTCAGCATCTGCCTCGCATCGCCTGACGCAGGATCCTTGACGAGTTCGACTATGTCGTCCAGGACCGAGGCATCGGCGACGACACACAGCACATCGGCGATTTCCCATTTTCGAGATCCATCGGATCTGAATTCGCGGACCAGCGGCGCAGCTGCCATCGGCTTCGCCCAGCGCGTCCGCAGCGCGGCCACGATCTGCCATTTCGCCAGCGGATCGCTAACGACCGGCAGCCACTTGAGCAGAATTGGAATTGCGGTTTGGTACTCCCACTTCTTCTGGTAAAGATCCTGGATAGCGACTACGTCGAAGCCGGCTCGCCGAAGGTCCTGCACAACGGGAATGCTTGCCTTCTTGCCGGCGGCAACGGCGGCGAGTCTCTGCGCTTCGCGCGTATCTGAGGCAACTACTGTGCCAACCTCAGGTGCGTGCAGACTGTCGCCGTCAGACTCTTCTGGCATTGAGTGCGACTTGCCGTCTGTCATGGGAACCTCTGTATGGTGCCGCCGGCATCGTCGATGGCCTTCTGAAGCGTTGGAGCGATCTCCGTAGCCTGGTTGACGACCAACACGAATTTGGCAGGTGGAACCAGGGACGTTGCGTAGTCGATCTCGTCCTGTATCTGTGAGGTCAGGCTCATGTATGCGACGTTCTTTATCTCGTAGACGGTGTTCTTCAAGGGATCTATGGCGTCGGGTATTCGGTACTTGGCGTCGCCAGATTTCGCTGCAACGCGAAGGGTGTTCTTGACTAATTGCAGTTTGTCGAGAACAGCATTCTCGAAGTCCTTGCCTTTCGCCGCGTTCGCTGCAAGATCCTGGCACGAAGACTCACTGACTTCGCAGACAGTTCCACCAGCGCCTAGGGCCCGTGCGACCGCAGACGCGCATGCTGCGGATCCCAGCGTGCATACCACGACTGACCCGGCAACGATTACGTATACGACGTAGAGGGTCCCGCTAGGATGGCACATGGAGTCCGGCCAGCCAGGATCGGCATTCTTCATCGCTTGGCAGTCAAGGTCGCCTAAGGTGCCGACCGCGTTGTTCACATCGCAGAAGGGGTTCATTCCACAATCAGGTCTTCCCGCAGGGGGCGGAGATCCGTCGGCCGTCCCACTTCCATCGGAACAGGTAGTTCCAGCCGGAGTGGTGTGACAATCGGGCCCGCCGCCACTGCCGGACCCGCTGTTGCC